>JACVGW010000118.1:2320-6763 GCA_018992565.1 Theionarchaea archaeon | reverse complement strand
ATCATCCTGGACCCACTGGATGGGACCATCAATGCACTCGCAGGAATTCCTTTCTACTCAGTGTCTGTGGCTCTCTGCGGAGAGGTGCACTACGGTCTGGTGAAGAACCTGTGCACCCACGAGATATATGATGCTTATACAGGGAGTCGCCCTTTGAAAAATGGCAAAATCATGCCTCAGTACCGTTCTGAATCTGTTGCTTCACTGTACATCGGCGAGAAGTATGAGAAGGTGCTTCCTCTGGTGGAGGCATGGAGATGTCTTGGCTCGCTGGCTCTGGAAATCTCGTATGTGGCAGAGGGGAAGCTACTGGCGCTGGTGGACTTGCGAAAAAAGGCACGGATCGTAGATATTGCAGCAGCAACCATACTTGCAGAAGCAGGTGGGTGTGTACTCACTGATGAATGTGGGCACCCTCTTTTTGGAGAAGGGTACTTTGATGAGAGCGGACATTTCAGAGGGGAATGCATCGTATGTGCACCTCCTGCGCTGCACAAGAAGATAGTAGAAGCCGTGACTTCTGAATGAGAATTATCCATTAATACAGTAAGAATTTTTGAAAAAAAGGCAAAATAAAAAGAAAAATCAAGCCAGGAATACCTATGGTTGGCTCTTGCTCTTTTTACGCCCGAATGTGATCTTTGCTGTGACGACTCTTTCTGTGTTGAACATGCGGGCAGCAATGAGCAGTACCACCAGGGTGAAGATACCCAGGTAGACAATCCCGCCAATAACGATTGAATAGTTTTTCAGAGCCAGTGCACTTGCAGCAATAGTGGGATGAGAGAAGGGCAGTGCCAAGAGCACATACTTCAATGCCACAGGCAAGGAATTCATGTCTGCGAATATGAAGATCATGGAAGGAAACACCAGCGGCATGATAGTGAAAGACACCAGGCTCTGAGCACTCCTGACATCCTGCGTGAACACAGCCAGAACCATGGACAGTGATAGCGCTGCCAGAACAGCCATGAATATGCTGATTCCCAGCATCACGAATCCCACAGGAGTAATAGAGAGACCAATGTCTTTTAGCGTTATGGCGCTTTCAACTTCCCCAAACTGGAAAGCGGACATGTAGTAGCTGAACCCAATAATATATGCTACAGCCGATATCAGAGAAACCACTGCAGTCCCTCCCATCTTTCCTGCCAGGATAGAGAGACGGCTCACCGGCAGGGTCAGCAGGGTCTCCAGGGTCTTGTTCTCTTTTTCTGTGGCCATGGAGGTTGCTGCCATCTGGGCCACAAACATGATCATCACCATGAGCACCACGGGTACAATGAAGGATTGAGAAGAGACGAGACTCGCAATGAGTGCAGGTGGAACATTCACCGTTTTTCCTCTCACCACTGTGTATCCTCTAGTCGTTATGGGTTGAAGGACATTGCCGGGGTCTGTTCCAGGGACTTTCTCTGAAATAAGGTTCTTTGAAAGCTGTGTGTTGACCCCCTGGATAATTGCGTCTACTCGAGACGAGGAGATGACTTCATTTATCCCCAGCCCTTCAACCAGCGCATACATGTCAATTTCTGCCCCTGTCGTGTGCTCTATTTTATCAGAAAATCCTGATGGTATCACCAGAAGCACCTTGACCTCATTGGTCTGGGCCTCCTGGATCGCTTCCTCCAGTGAGGATGATTGTGGCTGGTACAGCTTGACTCCTGGATTGTTTTCCAGTATCTGGATCAGGTCCTGTGAAACCTGACCCGTGTCCTGGTTCATGACTCCGATCTGGATTTCACTCTCTGCTGATTCCATTCCCGTGCGGAACATGGCTCCCATAGCTGGAAACAGCACCAGGGGTACCACGATCATTCCGACGACGACTTTGGGATCTCTCAGCAGGTCTTTCATTTCTTTAACCATGATTGCAGTGAATTTACTCATGTGAGACCGCCTCCAGAAATACTTCTTCCAGGTTCTGAGCACTGTATCTGCTCTTGAGCTCACCTGGCGTTCCTGAATCCAGTATTCTGCCTTCACCGATGAGGGCCACTCTGTTGGAGAGAAACTCTATTTCCAGCATGTTGTGAGAGGATAGTAAGACAGTACATCCTTTCCTGGCATACTCCTTGATAAGGTTCCGCACATCCTGGGAGTTGATAACATCAAGCCCACTGGTGGGTTCATCGAGAATTGCCAGAGGAGGGTTCATCATCAGTGACCTGGCTACCAGCAATTTTCGAGTCATCCCCTTGCTGTAGGTGTTGACCTTATCTGTAATCCTCTCCCCGAGACCGGAGATAGAAATCCCAGTCTCCACAATCTCTTTGATATCTCTGCCATCTGCATAAAACTGAGCCATGAAATTCAAGTATTCTATTCCAGAAAGGTTCTTATACGCTCCCGCTTCTTCTGGTAGGTAGCTGATCTTCTCTCTCACCTGCTCAGGTTCCTTCTTCACATCTGTCTCGAAGACCTTTACAGCGCCAGATGTGATTTCCAGAAGAGTAGCTACAATCCGAAGAGTCGTAGTTTTTCCAGCTCCGTTGGGTCCGATAAGGCCAAATATCTCGCCTTTGTTGACCATGAATGATATTCCTCGCAGTGCCTCAATATTCCCGTAATTCTTCACCAAATCTACTACTTCAATAGCAGTCATTATGATCCCTTTCCATTATCAGAGTGATCATTCCTTCCTTAAATACTTTTCATGGAGTTCAGAGACCATTCTGTGGAGTATTAATAGTCAAGAGATTGTAGAGGATATCAGACTCACTGACTCTGAGGATACTCATCAACGAGAACATGAAGAGTCTGGAAAGCATTCTGTAATGCACGTATAGAACTAACATCAGAAAAGAAGAAAGAGGAGTATTAGACTTCGATCATCATGCCGACTGCATTCCCTCCTCCCAGGCAGAGTGTGGCGACTCCTCTCTGTGCTCCTCTGTGCTTCATGGCGTACATCAACGTTACCAGGACCCGGGCACCGCTGCAACCAATGGGGTGGCCCAGAGCTACAGCCCCTCCATGGACATTGAAAATGTCGGGAGGAACCTGCAGTTCCTTTTTCACAGCACAGGACGCTGTGGCAAAGGCTTCATTGTGTTCGAAGAGATCAACATCTTTTATGGATTTCCCGGTTTTCTGGAACAACTTCCGGACACATGGGATGGGAGCTTCCATCACCAGTTCTGGCGCCAGTCCTGCAGCACAATAGTCCACAATTCGAGCCAGGGGTTCCAATCCCAGGGTTTCTGCTTTCTTTTCTGACATGACCACAACAGCTGATGCTCCGTCGCTGATCTGAGATGCATTCCCGGCTGTTACTACTCCATCCTTTTTAAACACAGGCTTCAACTTGGCCAGGACTTCAAGAGAGGTGTCTTTTCTGGGACCTTCGTCAGTATCTACAGTCACTTCTCCTTTTCTTGTCTCATAAGTAACGGGGATGATCTCTTCTTTGAATTTGCCCTCTTCCTGGGCTCTTATGGATTTCTGGTGGCTTTCGAAAGCCAGGGTATCAGCTTCTTCTCTGGATATACCGAATTTCTCTGCAATAATCTCTCCTGTTATTCCCATGTGGAAGTCATTATAAATATCCCAGAGACCATCATGTACCATTCCGTCAACGAGTTGCCCATCTCCCAGGCGGTAGCCATCTCGTGCTTTGAAAAGCATGTAGGGGGCCCTGGTCATGTTCTCCATTCCCCCTGCTGCAATGACCTCAGCATCACCCACCTTGATGGCCTGGGCTGCAAGCATTATGGCTTTCAATCCTGATCCACAGACCTTGTTCACTGTAAAGGAATTGACATCCACGGGAATTCCCGCTCCAATGGCTGCCTGCCTGGCAGGGTTCTGCCCCAGCCCAGCAGATACCACATTTCCCATAATCACTTCGTCTACTGTGTCCAAGCCAGCCCTTCTCAGAGCTTCTTTCAAAGCAATAGAACCCAGTTGACAAGCAGAAAGGGTGCTAAATCCACCCTGAAAACGTCCAATAGGAGTCCTCACACCTGATACAATAACAACATCTGTCATAGTGTTCACTTCCACATTCCATTTAAAAGGTTATAGGTATTAACATATGTAAAGGCAACAGGATGCCACGAGGTTGATAAAGATGCGAAAGGGTCATGAATGGCTGTTGTCAGTGACTTCTTTTTAGATCCAGTGTGATGAATTCTCTGGATGGTGATGATTGGATCTCGTGTAAGAGAATGCTGACCATCTTGGGATAGATGATTTCAAACAAATATTTCCCGCAACTAAGACATTTAGAAGTATATATGGTCACATCCTTTTAAAGTATTATAAAGTAGGGCCGTTTATACTTCTTTCTACGGTGTTCTTCTGGGAATATGCAAACTGGTGTTCTCAAATCCTCCATTATTCGGCTAAGCGTCATCAAGAAAATTCTTATGTGATCAAAGATTCGAGAAAAGAGACAGAAATAATCTGATCTAGCAAAAAAAGGAGGGAATAGAATGCCAA
>JACVGW010000118.1:0-2220 GCA_018992565.1 Theionarchaea archaeon | reverse complement strand
CACAAGACGCTATACGTGCTCGTTAGCGCTTCTACAGGGGAGATGACAATCAAAGAGGCCGAATGGTGGCCCGTGGTCAATGGCAAAGAGATGTGGGGTAAATTCATTGAACGAGCAAGTGACGAGTTCCTGGTCTATGAAACCGAACCTGAAAAGATCGAGGCAGAGCTCGTCAGCATTGGACTGCCTGAATTGCCCCCTTTGAGAACGCATGCGCTCCCTGGCTGCGAAGCGTGGGCGATCATCGTGTGCGGGTCCGATGATGTGACAGACACATTTGACGAGGACATTAAAGGCATCTACAATGTCCTCACTGGGCTAGGGTATGCAGACGACCACATCTTCTACGTCAGTCCCTGGACAGGTGACCAGGGGGTGGATCGCGTGACGAACATCAGCAACGTGCAGTGGGCTATCAACCAGGTGGCAGCCAGGAGTGACTCTGAGGACACAGTATTCTTCTTCTACACCTCGCATGGGGGCGTGGATTCTCTGGACTGCAATCCAGGGGCACCTGGTGGGGGCACAATCAGTTCTACAAATGTGGACAATTGGCTGGACACAATCACCTCCCGTGACATGATCATCCTGATTGAAGCCTGTCACAGCGGGAGTTTCATCGGCGCCTACTGCGATAGGATTGTTGCTGCAGAGAACGAACTGACAGGTGATGGAGAGACCAATCGTATCGTCATGACCGCAACTGATACGCTTCATTCTTCCTACGGGGACGTAGATCCTCTTGTAGATCCTAACCCTGGTGACACAGGGAGCGAATTTCCTGGGGGCTACATTGAGGCCTTCAGCACGCCTGATGCTGACCTTGATGGTGATGGTGCCATTTCAGTGGGCGAGGCGTACCAGTACGCCTGGGACAATGATGCTGCCAGACTCTCTGGTGACAGTTGTCCACAGATAGATCCCACCTCACTCAATGCATCAGATGTCTTCCATACCTGTCGTGGAGCTGATGTGTGGATTTCAGATGGGCCAAACGATAGTGGCAACAACTCCTACGACTACAGTAGTATAGACATCTGGTCATCGGTGACACCCAGTGGAACCTCGCACGAGAACCCAGTGAGCGGCTTGACGAACTACGTACATGTGAGAGTACATAACCTTGGGAGTACACCTGTCACCAGTGTAGATGTCGCCCTGTACTGGGCCGACACCAGCACAGCAACAGCGTGGCCAGGTGATTTCACTCAGATAGGGGGCACCTATACCATCCCCAGCATCACCGCAGGCGGGAGTGCGGAGCATACCTGGTCCTGGTATGTAGACCCGGCTTTTGGCATGGGACACCACTTTTGCTTTGTGGCCACAGCCCAGTGTAGTGAGGACCCCATGACTGGCGGTCCCGGGACCTATGTCGCACCATTTGACAACAACATCGCGCAGAAAAACGTCACCATCGTAGAGGGTAGCGCCGGTCACACTGCTGAGGCTCGGTTCTTCATTGAAAATAACATGAAGGAGACAATTCCCTTTGACCTCATAATTGACAGGTCAGGTTTTCCTGAGGGAGAGCTCGTTCTTGTATTTCCTGCAGATTCAGTGGGGATTTTTTTGAGCCAGTCCACGTTCCTGGAAGGCGCAGAACTCGTGGAGCGTGGGGGGGAGGAAATGCTTGGGCTGCTGATCGCACGACAGAAAGAGGTAGCAATCAGGGGGATACAGCTGAAACCCATGGAGAGACAAGAAGTGACCCTTGAGTTCACCATTCCTGAGGAAGCTAGGATCGGCCAGGAGTTCACGGTACGAGTACAAGAAGTCGTGGGAGATGAGATCATCGGCGCTGTCACCTTCCTGATTCGCGTGACTTCACCAGGTGATTGTCAATCAGCACTGAAGCGCACTGCAGAGGTTTTCGCCCAAATAGCTCAGGAGTATGAATCGGAAGCAGCAGCACGTCTGGTGAAATTGATCGATGCTGGTCTGCGGGAGGAAATCTGTAGCAATCCCGAGGCGACGATGGAGTTGAAGCGCGAAATCTTTGAACTGGAAGTGAAGGTTGCTCACGAACTGGAAGGGCACGTGCCAAAAGAAGAACTGGAGGATTACCTTAGAGCTCTTGATGTCCTCGGTGCTGCACTGGATGCTGGAGATCTCCAGAAGGTGATGCTGGCAGAGGAATCAGTGATAGAGGCAGCAATGAAGTTGGTCACTCACAGGTCAATGCACGTAATGGTCTTTGGTTCTTTTTTCTATTTTCTT
>JACVGW010000117.1 GCA_018992565.1 Theionarchaea archaeon | reverse complement strand
ACAGGCCCCTGGCAGTAAGCCTTTACCAGGTTGAAAAGAGATTTCGTGGCAGGCAGTGAGAAATGAAGAACCTCGGAAAAGGCAGTACGTTCCAGGTTACGAATAGTCATGCACACACCGTCGTAGTGTGTGGCTTGAAGCAGTGCTTTCAAGTCATCTTCCGTCGTGAAGGCCACATCCACCAGATCCGTGGTAACACCCTCATGTTCCAGCTGCTCTGCAACATAATCCAGGGCAGCAGGAGGGGATGGGGGTTCCCACTTGTGACTATTCAACAGCAGGAATCGGACCATGAGATTTTTCACCCCTTTGATTTCTCAGTCTTCAGCCAGCTCGTCTATCAAGGTGGAATCAGCAAACAGCGGGGGCTTAATCTGACCAAGTGACTTTTCCTCTTTCTGTTTCTTCTTGATGTAACGATCGAATGTTCCTTTCTGTAGGGTCACAATATCTGGACATTTGAGTACGTTCTTTTTCCTCAAATCATCATATATTGCGTTTACATCCCTCAATGATCTGTCTACCGTCTCAACGATCGTTTTCATATCGACATTCTCCTCGAATTCGAAAGCAAAAACATACCGCAGAGGCTCATCCTTTACTGCTGCCATATGGTTGGTAATCTCAACGCCCAACGTAGATTCCATTGACTGCCTCAGCATTGACATGTGCATTTCATTGAATTTCTCTCCAGCCACACTGCTCTCCCATCCAAGTCGCCCTATCCAGAACAATCGGTCAGGCCCGATGAATCGAACAATGTCCCCGATTATATAGCTATAAAGCCCTCCCGGAGTAGTCACCGCCAGCACGTAGTCCGTATTGATAGAGACCTGAGTATAGGGAAGTCGTGTCAGAGGATGAGTCCGGTAATCCTGGGGACTTTCCATCTCATTCCATTCTTCGAGAGGAATGAACTCGTAGAA
This sequence comes from Theionarchaea archaeon, assembly GCA_018992565.1. Classification (GTDB taxonomy): domain Archaea; phylum Methanobacteriota_B; class Thermococci; order Methanofastidiosales; family SZ-28-30; genus SZ-28-30. Next base: position 5,854 of record JACVGW010000117.1, on the reverse strand, counting down.
TACATGGTTCAGGATGGGTGTGAGACCCGGGGTTTCGTCCTTCTGGTAAGCAAAGAACCCTTCAGTGGCACAGTAGAACTCCCTGCAGCACACCTGGTCTCCCAGGAGCTTCTGATACTGTTTCTTGTATAAGGACATTCTCACCCCTGCTCCCGTGATGAGCGTGAGGTTGGGCCATATCTTTGGTATGTTGTCAGGTAAGTTCAATAGGGGACAGTATTCCGATATCATTCTCTTGAAGTATGAGAGTAGAATGGGGGGCGTGGAACAGCTCATGGTAACGTTCTCTCCAGAAACACGCCTCACCATTTCCAGCCACCGTTCTTCCCAGTTTTCCATGGCCAATACCTCTGGAGAAGGGGTGAAGACATCTGCCATGCCTGGCAGCTCCTGTACATCATGAGAAACAACACCTGAAATGTACCCCACCGGTTTGCCTGCCACGTATCTGCTTACCACATCAGCAACCACCATGAGCATCTTGCCATCCAAGAGAGACCGACGGGATGGTTCTTCCTCTATGCAGCTGACTATGATTTTGGCCAGGGTTCTGCCAAAATGTTCTGCCAGTACCTTGGGAATCGGGTACATTTTTGGGGAAGACAGCGTCCCACTGGTTTCAGCCCATCGAGGAAAATCCTCTGCAAGAAGAACATGAGGAATACCTGCTTTCATTTGTTCAAGATATGGTTCGAAATCATCGTAGCGAGCCAAGGGCAGTCTCTTCTGGTAGGACTCCACAGAATCAATCTCACAGAATAAATGGTTCCTGCCGAATACAGTATTTTCGTTTCCCTTTAGAATACTGCGTAGTACTTGTTCTTGCACTTCTTCAGCATGTTCTAAAGCACTTTCATCTCCTGCAAGGTTTCGTATTCTCTGCAGTAGATTTGTGTTCATCTTTCCACCTCCTAAAATCAGGAGGAGAAAGGGACTACTGCGTTCTCTGTCCGCTCCCTGCGGACAGCTACGCTGCAGCCTGTCGGTACATGACCAGAGCTACAGCAGACACCCAGTATATAGATAGACACACAGTTCTATCTTCCTTTCCTCCATCGTTCCTTGTTGGTAACACCTATATAAATTTTTGCATGGTCATGCAGTTGTTCACACCTGTGCAATCAAGAAAAGAACCCAGTAACTGCACAAGATTGTGCCTACAGGGTGGAAATGACGGAGGATATAGTCATCTAGGTAGAAGGTAATTTTCCAAAGAGAAAAAAAAGTTGACAAGAAAAGAAAGAAAACAGAAGGAGGAAGAAGTCTACCTCACAATAGAAAATGCCTCTTGCTCTGTTGACTTTGTATGAATGAGCTTGCCCAATGCCTGCTCGAAGTGTTTCATTTCAACTGTGTCAGCATCCATGGTTTCTCTGATGGCAAACATTCCTGCCTCTCTGCACACTGCAGCAATGTCCGCACCTGAAAGGTCTTCTGTCCTCTTGGCCAGTTCCTTGATATCAACATTCTTGAGAGGCATATCCTTTGTATGGACCTTGAAAATCGCCACCCGCGCTTCTTCATCAGGCATTGGAATTTCAATCAGAGAATCAAACCGCCCTGGCCTCAGGAGTGCAGGATCCAGAAGATCTGGTCTGTTGGTGGCCGCAATAACCGTCACTCTCTGCAATTTCTCTATGCCATCCACTTCTGTCAGCAGCTGATTGAGTACCCGCTCCGTCACTTTGGTACCCACTTCCTGTCCTCGGGTCCCGGCCAGGGAGTCAATCTCATCAAAGAAGATGATGCATGGCGCAACCTGCCGTGCTCTTTTGAATACTCGTCGCACTCCTTCTTCAGACTCGCCAACCCATTTGGACAGCAATTCGGGTCCTCTGACAGCAATGAAGTTGGCTTCACTCTCTGTAGCCACACCTTTAGCCAGAAGCGTCTTACCACATCCAGGAGGTCCGTATAGAAGAATCCCTTTGGGTGCTTCAATACCCAACTTCTTGAAGACATGAGGATTCTTCAAGGGCAGCTCGACCGCTTCTCTCAGTTCCTTTTTCACGCCCTCCAGTCCACCTATGTCCTCCCATTTGACATCAGGAACCTCCACAAATGCTTCTCTCATGCCAGAAGGCTCAATTTCATGGAAGGCCTGCCTGAAGTCCTCCATGGTGACAGTCAACTGCTCCAGGACTTCCTGGGAGATGTCAACATCCTCACCGTGGATCTTGGGAATGACCCTTCTCAGCGTTTTCATAGCGGCTTCTTTGCACAGAGCAGCCATGTCAGCTCCCACATATCCGTGTGTCATTCCTGCAATCCTATCCAGGTCCACGTCTTCAGTCAAGGACATTCCTCTGGTATGGATAAGCAGTATTTCCTTTCGCCCCTCGATATCTGGAACACCAATCTCAATCTCTCTGTCAAATCTACCTGGCCGTCTCAGGGCAGGATCTATGGCATTGGGTATATTGGTGGCGGCAATAACGACTACTTTACCCCTGGCTTTGAGGCCGTCCATTAATGTCAACAACTGAGAGACAACCCTTCTCTCCACTTCGCCTGTCACATTCTCTCGTTTCGGAGCTATGGCATCCACTTCATCAATGAAGATGAGCGCAGGAGCGTTTTTCTCAGCCTCCTCAAAGACGTTTCTCAGGTTTTCTTCTGATTGACCGTAGTACTTGCTCATGATCTCCGGTCCATTGATGACAGCAAAATGCGCGTTGATCTCGTTTGCAAGTGCTTTGGCCAGGAGTGTCTTTCCACACCCGGGAGGCCCGTACAGGAGTACCCCTTTGGGTGGTGAAATACCGAGTCTCTCAAACACCTCAGGATGCTTCATGGGTATCTCTATCATCTCTCTGATCTTCTGAATTTCTTCATGTAAGCCTCCAATGTCTTCATACGTCACCTCGGGGACGCGGCTTAGTTCAGAAATGCGCACAGGTTTCTCTGACACTGTAATCTGAGTTCTTGCAGTTATCATGACAACACCCCCAGGGTCAGTCTTGGTAACAACGAAGGGGAACACATTGCTGAACATCTCAAAGAGAACAACGTTGTTGCGAATGATAGGTTTCCCCAAGAGCTTCTCTCTGAAGTATGAAGATATATCTCCACGAATTCTGATTTCCTGCTCTGCAGGGGCAAGGCTTATGCTCCTGGCCTCATGAGCTTCTGCCTTTTTCACTTTGATCTTGTCTCCCAGAGAGACTCCTGCGTTCCTTCGCAGAGTGGAATCCATTCTCACAATGTCCAGGCCTTCATCCTCATACCTGCCTCTCCACACCAGGGCAGGAACAGAGCGAGTTCCGGAAAGCTCCACAACATCACCGGCCTCCAATCCCAGTTCTTTCATAGCTGTGGTGGTTAACCGGATGACCTGTCTTCCTACATCCATCTTTTCCGCATCTGCCACAGTTAGCGTAATTTCTTCATTCATGATAATCACCTTTCAAAAAAGAAAGAGGAAACGTTCTGATGGTATTAGTCGATCTTGATATTTCGTGATTCAGTGACTTCTTTCTTGGGCAAAATGACTTCCAAGACGCCATTCTTGTACGTTGCCTTGGCTTTTTCAGCCTTAACAGGCACAGGAAATGGAATGCTGCGGTAAAAGCCAGCGTATCTCTTTCCAGATAATCTGTAGTCTCCTTTTGTTTCCGTTTGTTCTTCTTTGGTCTCTGCCCTTATTTCCAGTCTGTCAGAAGTAATATTCAGTTGGATATCTTCCTTGCTCATTCCAGGAAGCTCTACAGTTATGATGACCTCGCTATCAGTCTCCTGCACATCGGTGAAGGCTTCTCTCAACCTGGGGGCTGCCCTTTCTCCTGATTCCTGTAATGATTTTCCGGGTCCCTGTGATTGGTAATACGGACGTCGAAAGAAGTCATTGAACATTCTGTCCATCTCTTCCTGCATCTTCTGTATCTCATCAAAGATGTCCCAAGACATTGGTATCACCTCTTTCTTACCTTTACTTAATGTTAAGTTAACTTCAAGTATATAAATCTTTCGGTCTAGTGGCTGCACAAATGCGATAGTGTACGAATACTCTGGCCAGGACAGGATGGTCTCAGAGGCTTTGATGTTATAAAATGCTCTTTCTAGATTCAGATAGCCACAAGTATGTGAAAACCAGTCGAAAACATCTAGAGAGTACAGCCCTCTACAGGAAAGAGGACAAAGGGAAAAAATAAAGCGAAAAAATGGAAAAGAGAAGAACGTTTCAATCCGGGTGATTCCCTGCGGGCTTCCACGAAGACCTGCATTTCACTCTCGGATTGCAGTCGCCGGAGAGATCTGCTTGCTCAGGGCTGACCAGACCTCCCAGTGCTAGTAGTCGTGCTGAAGACTTCTTCACAATTTTCACCCCCCTTGTAGTCTTCGAAGTTGATCTTCTTCCAGTCTCCACTCTCGAACAATTCCAGTGGGATTGTCCGGGATAGTGCCTTTTGCCGTGAAAGCATGTAGGTTTCCACACCCGTCAGCACGCCTGAGTCCTGCAGGCGTAACAGAGCCTCAAAGAAGTCGAAGCAGTCTTCTTTATACATCTGAAACTTGCAGATCACAGATGGGATTCCCTGCACTTTTGACCAGTATGCAAAAGCGGGAAGACCGGAGAGACCATTGAGTGCCCGTCCGATTCCATATGCGTAGTTTTCATTCTTAGCATGCAACGCAACGTAGAAAAGATTCGTCAAGTCAAATAGCCTTTCTCCGCGCATTTTGGAAGCAGCCACGAAGAACGTTTCAATAAGGTTCTGATGACGATTTGAGAATCGCCATCCAATCTTTTTGGAAAGCGAGTCAATGGAAAGCTCATCATCAGTAACCTTCTTCCACTTTTCAGCGATCTCCACCCATTCCTGTCGTGGATTAAGCTCCAGCTCCTTGAGCATGAAGAGGTCCAGTTTGTCGAACTTCGTTTTTCTCTTCCTCTTTTTCTCTTCCTCTGGTTTTCCTTCTTGGACAGAATCAATCCAGGCATCCCAATCAAAGGGTCTTCTTTCCAAATATGCATCCGACTTTACCGGAATCTGATGGAACCGCACAGTCTCGTACATACGATACTTGCTAACTATGTCTTCACCTCGCAGGTATTCTACATACCGCTTGAAGTCATCGACATTCTTTTCTGCTACCGCATGGGTTGTGCAGTAACCATTCATATATCCGATACAATTGGATACACCTTTAATGTCAGGAGAGCATAACATGTCCTTTGCTTTGTGAGAAAGAGCCTCAGAGAAAACCACGATGTAACGCATTCGCAGAGCTTTGTAGTTGGGTTTTACTGTGGCAATAAGATATCCCCGTTGCTCCATATTTCGGATTCGTCTATAGGTAGTTTTTTCAGGAATCTCTAGAGAGCGAACCAACTGGGGCAGATTCTTCGGACCATGTTCGTACAGCTTTTCCAGGATTTTGAGATCTCGCTTATCCATTTCTACACCTTTTCTCTGGACTTCCCACTGAGCACTTATAAATCTTTCGTTCCGTCTTGATTGATATGCTCAGTTCTCCTGACTACCCTATTATAGTATGTTGAGGATATAAGTTTTTCGGGTTCCACTCTAGAATCCTTTCATAATCTCTCAAGAATCTCCAATGTTGCCCTCTTAGGAGCTTAGTGTATTGCGAAATCCTCAACGAATTTCGCAATGAATCACGTCATTTTTGCGAAAATTGGGATTCCAATCCTGGCACAAAGAATAAAACTGTGGATTAAGCTAATTTCCTGAGTTCTTGCAGCATAAAAAGGGATAATAATTGAAAACCTGTAGTCAGGATGATGGTGAAATTCATGAACCAACCTGGAGCTTAGGGAAGCGGAACCATTTCTTTTCTTTGATAGTCTGTGTGTCAACAACCTGATGTGGAAAGTGACGCACCATGAAAA
>JACVGW010000116.1:5679-6818 GCA_018992565.1 Theionarchaea archaeon | reverse complement strand
TCTGGCGCCGAGGCAGGGATTTGAACCCTGGAGGGCTTGCGCCCACAGACTTAGCAGGCCTGCGCCGTACCAGACTGGGCCACCTCGGCTTCACATTTTATGCACTTTCTTCCTATTTAAATCTATCCCACATCATTGCACACCTTCGCACAATCACGACTCTATCCTCAAACCACAATCAGAAACCAATCATCCCCAAATTCAGAGCAGCAGCTGCTCTATGGGGCATAAGCTTTCCACCATATGAAGGATTAAATGAATATCACTAGTGGAGACCATGAACCCAATGCACATGAATTCATTTTTCTAGATCACGATCAACCAGGTTCTCATTATGTCTCCGAGTCAATTCTATCCCTCCGATTATCAGTGCAACTCCTCCAATCTGAAAACCAGATATCTCTTCCAATCCACAGGCAGCAGATATAAGGACAGCTACTGCGGGAGCCAGATACTGGAAAACAGCAGCTCGAGTCGATCCCATCAAATCCACAGCCTTCACATAGCATACAAAGGCAAGAGCTGTCGGGACGACCCCAATATAGAGAATCCACATCCAGGCTGCACCAGAAACCTGCGGCACATCTCCCGTCACCATTATTGCCACTACATAAAACGGAAGACCCCACAGAAGACTGCTGGAAGTCACAGTAAAACTGGAATATCCTTTCAGGCTGCTCCCAAGTACCGTGTACAGGGCCCATCCAAGAGCAGCCACCAGGACCAATGCATCTCCAAGAATGTGTACATTTGCTTCTATTCCAGAGACCAGGACCACTCCTGTAATTCCCAGTACTATCCCTCCCACTGTTTTCCAGGTTACAGGTTCCAGCCCCAATACAGAAACAAGAGCAGCCACCATCAAGGGGTTTGAATTTGACAAGATACTTGCATTGACAGCAGAAGTGTACTGAATCCCGAAGAAGCTGACGAATGACATCCAGAAGACACCACAGAACCCCATGAGTACTGACCACTTGTTCCTCATGAGAAGAGGTTCCCGCCTTGCTGCAGTTACCCCTCCCAGGATTATTCCAGCTATCACAAACCTGAATACACTCATCTCCAGGGCTGTGGCAGATCCTGCAGCATACGTCTGCTTGACAGCTATGGGGATAGTGCCCCAACAGATGCCAGCA
>JACVGW010000116.1:0-5579 GCA_018992565.1 Theionarchaea archaeon | reverse complement strand
ATGACCAGGATGCCCATAACAACCAAGATCACAGCAAGAACACCCAGAAAAGAAAAAGCGTATGATTCCGGTAGATCCGTCAGAATGCGCCCGTAAATATCTGGATTACCATTCCGGTAATCAACCCATACCACAGTCGTATCGTACACTGCAGGGTATGCCTGCCTGTCTGGATCCGTTGTTACTTGAATCTCTCTCCGAGAAGAAAGATCATACCCATAAATATCACTGTCAACAGTGGGCGAATACACGTCATCAATATCCCTCGTATCTGTCCACACCACCAACCTCACAGAAAGCGCAGGAGCACTACTCACCCCATTCTTGATAACCCTGAAGGTGCTCCCTGTGGACAGGTTGTACCCATTAATACCGTGATTTGAAGGATCAGTTGAAAAAACAAGAATATCCTTTCCAAAAACCATGTCCGGTTTCATACATTCACCTCCAGGATGAACCTCGGGATAGCTGTTCCAGATTACCACATCTTGATAAATGACAGGAAACCGCTCGTCTCTAAATTCATCAGTCATCTGGAATTCCTCGTGCGTCGTCATGTTGTACCCATAGATATCCTTGTTTCCATTCCTGCAGTCTTCCCATACCACTATTTCCCCATAGATTGCAGGAAAGTGCTGATTACCATCATCTGACGTAATCTGGAATTCCTCCCCTGTTGAAAGATCATATCCATAGATATCTGAATTGCCATTTCTATCATCCTGCCAGACTATAATGTTCTCATAAATTTCAGGAGCAGTCTGATCTCTGTCGTTGGTGGTAACCTGAAATTTCTCCCCTGTTGTAAGGTCGTACCCATAGATATCTGAATTGCCATTTCTATTATCTTCCCACACTATTATTCGGTCATAGATGGCTGGATTCTCCTGGTGGCTTTCATCTATGGTAACCTGAAATTCCTCCCCTGTTGAAAGATCATATCCGTAGATATCCGAATTGCCATTTCTATTATCTTCCCACACTACAACAGTCCCGTAAAGTGCAGGGGCCACCTGGTTGTGTTGTTCCACCACTATGGGAATCTCGGGAGAATCCTGGGAAGGCAGTATCACCAGCATGAGAACCATCACTATTCCAGAGTATATTGACACCATTACACTCCTCCAGAATCCATGAGCTCGCTTTGTATTCAGAGTATATAACGGTTCTCCATGTGATCTCCTCATCTACCTTTCTGATTTTTCAAAGTGAAGGAGATGTACTGATTGCACAAATCACGAAATCAAATCCCGTAGAATGCTTCTCAATGCCACCGAAAGATTTATATACTTAAAGTTAACTTAACATTAAGTAAAGTTAATTGAGGTGATATTATGGACTGGAACATTATAGATGAAATGCGAAGAATGGAAGAAGAAATGGATAGGTTGTTCAACACATTCTTTTCACAGTCACCGTATCAATTAGGACCAGGTACAGCACTGCAAGAACAGGGACAGGAACAGGGAAAGAATCAGGAAGTGGGAACGAGAGATCCTCTTGTAGATGTACAGGAGACTGAGACGAATGTCATCGTGACAGCAGAGTTCCCAGGGATAGAGAGAGACGATATTGATGTAAGGGTAAGAGACGACAGAGTGGAGATGAAGGCACAGGTGAAGGACGAAGTGAGAGAGGAAAAAGAAGGATTCATGGCATATGGAAGGAGATACCTGGGGTTCTACAGGGTGATTCCGCTTCCTGCTCTGGTGCAGTCAGATGCGGCAAGGACAACCTACAAGAATGGCGTTCTGGAGATCACGCTACCCAAGAAGGAACAACTGCACGCATCACAGGATACAGCCGCAGATTGAGCTGGCAGTAGACCACGTCAGTGTGTTCCTCCCAATCCAAGTGGAGTGAGCTCCAGCAGTGTTGAACCCTCCATGTCTACATAGAGGAACCCATGGTCAAAGGGGACCTGGTAGAATGGACGCATGGAGCTGGTGCTTTCGCGACAGGGTTTCCAGACAAGTCTGGGCTCCCCCAGTGTGTACTGGGGAAACTCCCGGGCAGCACAGTGTGCTGCATCCTCTGGCAAAAGAAAAGGTGAGGGTATTGGATTCGGGAAGGTTGATGAAGCCAGCATAGCACCAGTGGCTGCATCAACTTCCACAATGAAGACAACGCCCTCCTTTGTTCTCCAGGGGACCAGGTAGTAGGCGTCTCCTGGCCTGTCGAGCCGTTCCACCAGCAGTGGAGTCCCAGGATGTCCGCCTTTCACAGCAGATGCAACAGCAGGGTCCTTATCCAGGCTGTAATCCAGGATACCACGCCTGGCAGCATCCACTGCTTCAGATGTGTCAATACGTGGTCCGTGGGTATTATTTGCAGTATTCATTCTCAGTTCCTCATAGAGCTAGGCTCCACGTCCCTTTGTGGTGAGCTCTGTAAATACCTGGCCATCCACCCGAACGTAGACCGTGTCATTCCCCAGGGTGAACTGGTAGAAGGGCAGATGTGGAGACCACGATTCCCAGCAGGGACGCCAGACCAGCGTGGGCACAGGCTGAGTCACTCCCGGGTAGAAGACAATGGTTCTCCGTCTCTTAAGCATGGTGAATCGCTGCTTTTCAACCCGTGCAATAGCCTGTTTCTTGGACAAGAACTCCCTGCTCTTTGATTTCTCTCGCAGCTGAAGGCTGTTGAATGCCCCTGAACGGGCATCTATCTGCGCTGTAAGAGAGGTTGCACCTTCCTTGGTTGTCCAGGGAAGAATGTAGTAGTACGTATTCGGCTGATCGAGACGGAGGACAAGTTGGGGCTCACCTACCCTGTCCTTCTGGAGTATTGGGGCAACACGTTCGTCTTTGTCAAGTCTGTACCTCTCCATGCTTGCTGTACTGAGACTGATCACCTGCTCTGGATCAAGAAGCCTATCCGGTAACCCCTTGAATCTTATTCCTTCAGGCAGGGGTGGAGGAACTCTTGGGGGTTTTGGGTCACAGATACTGACGTACTGGAGGTTTCCATTGGGATCGTCGTAGTTGCATCCCGTGAAGAGGTTCCCCTCCCAGTAGGATTGACTCACGAACTCATTCGCAGTTCCCGTAATCCCTCCAGATCCACACCCATCTGAAGCGCTGTGGGGCGGGGGTGGAGCAGGCGAATGGTAAACTGGATTGTGAATCCAGAATCCTTCCAATATGTAGTTGTCCGTGATAGGCTCTACGTTTGTCTGTACACCTGCAACAACGATCCAGTGCATGCAGCCATACACCAGTGCTATGGGAGCGACATTATACTCATATATCGTATCAATAATCTTTCGTGTTCCTTCTTCATAAGTTGTGGGTTTGTATACAACAAAACCCAGTGCACCTGGAGGCTTTCGATTGTTCATTGTCCATCTAATGCCGTAGGGGTCACTGTACCAGTTTGGCTGTTGGTTATGGTTATGGTTTGAGCTGTACAGATCATTCTGATCAAGCTGGGAGTAGGGTACACCGATTTCTGCCAGAACCATCATGTCAGCTGCAGCACCGCAGTAGTATCCAGTGTCCTGGTTGTGATATGTGCAGCCTGTATGTTTTATCCAGCTCATTATATACACCTCCTTTTAGATTTAAATCTCTTTTGATGTTGAAATTCTCTGGAGTCTTCTCTTCTGATCTGTGAGAAGTTGTATTTCACGTTCACATTGACAGCAATACCTCTAACGTGCGCTGCGACCTGCAATATCCCTTCCAGATTGATTCAACATTCTCTTGAACTACTTTCCCTAGTAGAAGCAGGTGATCACATCTTCTTATATTTTGGGTTTGCGGGTTTTGAGCAAACCTGAATCCTTTGCGTGTCAATGCTACCTAGAAGAGAATTCAGGATACTGCACCTGTAAAGGAGAAAAGGTTCACTAGCTCTATCAGCCCTTGTGGTGTATTTCTAATAATCTCTGAAGTTTTCTCCTGCAACCATTGGCTGTAGCACCCGCGTTAGTACTCAGGACCTCTTCTCGTATAAGGTTCACTCCATCAGGGGGGTCTCTGCTGTCAGCACGATCTGTTGTTCAGAAGAAGACACTACGTAGCCTATGAGAAGGGCCCTTCCCCTATCATCTCCAACAGCTCCATCAGCAACCTCTTAAATGGGCCAGGGAGGGTATACCAGCACAGGAATATGAGACCTATCCAGGCTCCCAGGATCATAACACACGTCCATTTTGCTGGAGGGCTGACCTCTTTTTTCATGATCCTCTTGTAGTTCAGCCACAAAGAAGCTCCTCCCAGGAGAACCACGATGAAGAGAATTACATCTCTGGCAAGAATACTCAGCGCCATGCCGCCTCCAACTGTGACGATACCCACCAGGACCAGGCTCTTTTTCCCTCTCAGCAGAGCAACTCTTACAATCCTGCCACCATCTAAAGGAAGAAGAGGTAAGAGGTTTACCAGGTTCAGTGCCAAATTGAGGTATACGGCAATATGCAGAACGAGGATCAAAGAGAATACCAGGGATGCATCCTGGACCGCGTATGTGATGACAAAAGGCTCGCCCAGCCAGTACGCACCGATATTCCATGAGAGCCCCATGGCAGGTCCTGCCATTGCCACTACAGCCTCAATTTCTGGGGAAGGAAATGGTTCCTCAGGTGCAGTTCCTGCCCCCAGGAAAGGTATGAAGAATATCCCATGCGTTTTCAGGTGAAACAGCTTCATTGCTATGAGATGCCCAGTCTCGTGCACAAGTACCACCATAAAGAGAGCAGCTGAGATTCGAAAGTCGAAAACGAGAGAGAATCCCAGGAAGAAAGTCCCTGCCAGTGCCACCATGATGAGCGGTTTCATCCAGGGGTGTTTCATCCAGGATGGTATCTTTATGTGGGGTTCCCGTATTTTTTTCTCCCCTTTCGTGAGGTTCTCTTCCCGTATCTTCTTCTGTCGTTCATATTCCACCTTCATCTCTTGCAGGAAAGATGTTGACGTGGGAAATGGTGTCGGTGAAGGAACTACTTCTTCAATATCAATACCTTCCTCAACGGTGAAGAGAATCCCCTCTTGACGTGCCTTTTCCCTCAACAGGCTCACTGAATTCCTCTGGCCCTCGAAAAAAAATGTGTCATAACTCTTTGGAAGAGTTCCGTCCTTATAACGGATGACAAGGTACGTATTTCCCATCTCGCTCCTCTTCAATGCAATTCCATCGATTCTGGACCAGGGGATGGCATCCCTACCGAGCATAAGGTGTTCAGTCGAGTGACCCACTCTCTGTACCATGAGCCTTTTAGCGAGCCAGAACACAGGTGTGGCGCACGCAAAAATCAAACACACCCGAAGAAGGTTCCTCACCACTGACGGGTATCCCAACAGCCCCATGAGGATGACCGTCATGAAGGCTACTATCAGAAAGTAGAGAATCCAGGCCACCATGAAGTATCCAACTCGACTCATCCCTTCTGAGGATCCGTGCATACTGTCATCATGTCGCATGACATTCACCTGTTCTTAATTTTGCGACCATAATCCTTGAGTAGTATATCTTGAATACCATGTATTTAATCTTTACCAATCCTGCAGAACAATTGGGTGTTTTCCTGTTGTATGAAGGGGGACGAATTCCAAGACTTTACAGACAACCGTGAC
>JACVGW010000027.1:10415-27732 GCA_018992565.1 Theionarchaea archaeon | reverse complement strand
GGAGCAGAGGGCCCCATGGGCTGTACCTCATCGTCAAGCAGTATCCCCGCTCTCGGTCTCTTCAATAACTGCATCTCCACATCAGCAGGTGCCTGGGAGAGTGCCAGTTCCTGGATAGAGTCAATGATCTTCCCTCTGAGACTGTCCACTTTCACCCTCTGTTTCCCCCTGATCAACTGCATTCTCAAGCCCACTATCTGCTGCATGTCAAGAGGCATCCACAGTTCAGGCATGTCAAACAGTGACGTATCATCGTGGACAGGAGGAACCATGGGTCCCACAAACACGTGAGGATATCCCATCCTTCCCACAAAAATACTGGGAGGTGAAGCCCCATCAACATTCATTCCCAGATGTGAACCGGTACTCACATACGATTTGATCCTCATCACGAGAGGGCATACAGTCTTCCCGCACAGCATCTTCCCCCCCTTGCACTGGATGCACAGACTCTCAGACCTGGACTTCACATACATAGTATCCAGCAATCCCTCAGACCCAGATCCAGTAACAACCCCAGTGGCAGGTAGCAGGTCCCGGGCCGTATCCTCGGTAATGAGGTGTTCGATCCAGGGAAGCTGCTTCTTTGCTACCTTCACAATTTTGGGGAACTTCTTACCCATGACTATCTTCCTTGTATTGTTCATCATCCTTTTATAGATTCTGGTAGTCCAGTAATTCGAAACTCGGTGGATAATTAATAGCGATCATAGGGTTTATCAGCAGTCTGAACCCCATGAAGAAATGAACGTAAGGTTCTCATATTCTGAATTATCCACCGTAAATCGAATGTTCGAATACCCCCTGTTATTGAAAGATATCCAGGGTTGTCTCAGGTGAGAATTCAGCAACCCTTTCAAAAAAAGTGGTGAAAGTCTGGAACCGTGCCCATGATACAATGCAACATGCAGCCATAACCTGTGATTCTCTCTTGTTAATTGGGCTCCCACAAATCCAGACCTGCTTCCTCAAGTCTGTTAACAAATTCGCGCTCAAATATCTGCAGCACCAGGTCCTTGGGGTAACCCAGCGTGATAATCTCCTGAGGAGTTTTGTCCATGTATAACAGCGCTTTTATCTCTTCCACTTCATTCATTACCCTCACCTGGTGAAATACCTATATAAATGTTTCCTCTACAATCGAAAGGTTTTTAAAGGGATAAAAAGCATAAAGTGCAGCATTTGCTGCATATTATGGGAACGGGATCAGGATTTCTGAGAGCTTTTCAAAGGGAATGCGCGTGATCTGGGGATGATCATGGAATGACTGGCTATGTTTGAGATTGTTCTAAACCAAAAATGTATTTAAGGAGAAATTCCTACATATACTGATGAAATGGGTTATTGTTCTCCTGATCATTCTGGCTTCACGGAGCACTGTGGTGATCACTGTGGTAGATTCACAGCAGAACCCTCTTGAAGGTGCTGACATCTACTTCTGTGCACGGTATGCTGTCAGTGACGCCCAGGGGATGGCGACCTTTAAAGAGATACCTGATCCCTCAGGTACTCCTTCGGGAGCATGCATGGTTGAAATCCGCAAAGAAGGGTATCTGACCATTGTTGATGCTGTGGCTGTGACTGAAGATATGTCGTTGCAGTACATACTGTATTCTGCTATACTGTCCACCCTCTCAGGGATTGTCTACTTTGACACGTCGGATAACCCTGCACCTTTCATTGCTCTCCGCATGTATGATGCACGAACCCATGAATTCCTGGGACCAGTCCTGACCGATGCAGAGGGACGGTTCTCCTTTGAAGTTTCAGAGGACCGTTCTGTATACTGCATTGTTTCTGATTATGAGGATCAGAAATTCTTTTTATCCTCTGACACAGATCAGGTCCTGGTGGTGCGGACTGCTGGCATTCTTGCAGATGTGGAGGTCACGGTGAGAGATGACAAGGGAAGAGCCATAGAAAAGGCGCACGTAACCCTGGAGGCAGGAGAGACTCTGTTTGAGGGGGAAACAGATTCCAAGGGGATTGTGACCTTCCAGCAGGTCGTGAAAGGAGACTACACCCTGGTAGTTCAAAAGGAGGGGTATACACCTGTTGAGAGGGGGGTATCAGTGGCACCTTCAGAGAGAGGAGGTCTCTACTCAGAAGAAGTCACCATGGTGAGGGCAGAAGGTGTTCTCCATGTTTCTGTCAACACGGAATCGGGTGTTCCCCTCAGTGCCCTGGTTACCATAACAGGGGTGGAAGGGACGAGGTATGTATCTATTGAGGGAGAAACTGACGTATCACTCCTGCCAGGTACATACACAGTGCAGGCCTCATGTGCAGGGTACACCTCAGAAACCCAGCAGGTAGAGCTTGTTGAAAATGGGATAAGATCAGTGACTTTTTTCCTGGAGAAACAGCAGAGAACAGTGACGGTAGTCACAAAATCATTTCCCTGGGAGGTTATCCTCCTGGGTGTGGTGATAGCTGTCCTGGTTGCAGTCCTCTTCCTGAAGAAGCGCTAACCTTTCTTTTCCGGGGATTCTTCCTGGAGGAGTATTCTGACTCTTTCTACTACCTCATACTTCCCTTTTCGCTCTTCCAGAAGCCCCATGGACACGAGTTCTTCAAGTTTCAGGTAGACCTGGGTAGGAGGTGATTTGGTGTCCTTGGCCAGCTGTATGTAGGAGACAGGGCCGCCATCATAGTGCTTGGTTATCAGGCTCATGACATCCCTCAAGTCTTTGGGCACCCTGGAGATGTATTCATCCACTGAGGAGGGCGTCCTGATGACAGAACCTACATACCGGTCGTCAATTAAGTCAACCAGTTCATCACAGGCGGCAGAGCTCAGTACAATCTGAAGGATCCTCAAGATGATCCGGGGGTTTCCCTTGGCCATGTCATGCGCCAGGATAATGGCACTTTCATCAAAGGGATACACTGGATTGAGGGCTTCTCTTCCAGGTTCCCGTTCCTTTTCGAGCCGTTTCCTGGCCAGTTCTACTGCTTCTTCTTCTGATAATCCTTCAGAACGCAACTGGTAATGGAACCGTGCCACAAAGGCGGGGAACAACTCCTGCATCCGGCTGAATCCTTCAGCAGTGCAGGCGACAATAAACAGGCATCCTGGAGGCATGGAAGAGATGAACTGACGCAGCATTTCAAAAAACAGGATCAATTCTTTTTCTGAAGCAATCATGATATTTTCCATTTCATCCAGAAGCAGGGCAGACAGGCTGTAGAGACCCATGTTTTCCTTCAGAGATTCGCCCAGTTCAGATGAATCGTAGTTCTCTCTATTCAGAACGTACAGGTCTTTGGAGCCCTTGCGCAGCTTGCTGAAGAACCCAGACTCCCCTTCAGGTAAGAAGTAGTTGAAAATGTCCACTGTTGTGCGAATAATGTCTGAACTGTCCACCTTCAGGTAGATTGCCATTCCTCCCTGATCACTGATGAGATGGTTGATACCTCTGAGGCGCTGTGTTTTTCCTGTCCCTAAATCCCCCACAAGTACGATGGCAATGGAGGCCCCCTTTTCCACGTTGGCGATGGCTTCTGCAATCCGGGAATCCACACTCTGGGAAACATGGATTTCTTCTATGTTCTTGATGCCCTCACTGGAGAGTATGGTGAAGGGATTTCCCTTCAGGTGGAATCGTGAGTAATCAGGGGGATTTTCCATCTCAAACATGAGAATGTATGGGTGACTACAGCTTAAATAGGTTTTGTCCCACCAGAGGTTGATGATTTTTGATGGAGCGAAGAATCAGGACCTGGGAATACTTTGGGTCAGAGGTCTCATCCGGGGGGTAGTTCATAGTGGTCATGGTACTGGGTGGTAGAGGATCACTTCAGGTATGTGAACAACCTTCAACACAGAGAGCACGCCTTGATTTCCGGCTTTGTCTTCAGAAACATTTATATGGTTTCCTATTGCGGTAGGGATATGAAAAGTGGTATGGGAACAAGAAAAATCTTCATGACCGTATCGCTGGTGGTGGCAGGCATATGTGGCGTAAAAGCGGTCCAGGAAATTGCTATTATAAAGTATGCTGTGATCTGGCATTTCTTGAGGCTGAACAGTGAATTTGCACTTGAAGTAGAATCATATGTGTATCCACGGCTGCTTTTTGTCTCAGTGGGATTGCTGGCAGCTGGCATGCTCGTTTTGACCAGTCTCCTGACAGGGATGAGTCTTTTTCACAAGAGTGGGACTTCAACCCTGGTAAAAGTGCTTGTACTGGTGGTTGCAGTGGTGGTGCTGGTGTTGTGCAGTTTTTTTTCCTTACGATATATCCAGGATATCCTCTCCCAGCCTTCCTTCATGGCCCAGCCGGGCTGGGGAGATTTGTCTGATGAATATGAGATACACATTGCATCAAAGGTATGGCCAGTAGCTGTGAGTTCACTTGGTGCAGGACTGGCACTGGGTCTGTCTTTTGGGTTCTTGAGAGGGGTGAAGAAGTCACCTTCAAGAGAGCCAGTTCCACCTGAGAGGGCTCCACGGGAACCTGAGAGATCTGAAAGAGAGCCAGAACCGGGGGCGGGGGATCTTGATATGCTGAGAGACAGGCTGGCCAAGGGTGAAATCAACATTGAGGAATATGATAGGATGAGACACGTGCTTGAGAGCGAGAATGAAGATATCTCGCCACTGGATATCCTGTAGTCAGATTCTTCAGGGTGTTCTCCTGCCGGTATATCACTCAGTCTGCACTCTCGTCTCTTGTTGCAATACAGTCAATTTCTACACGGAAATCCTTTACCATGTTGGCTTCTACACAGGCCCTGGCCGGCTTATGCTGAGAAAACACCTGGCTGTAGACTCCATTCATGGACTGGAAATCAGTAATATCTTTCAAATACACTGTTACCTTTGCTACGTTCTCCAGTGTGAGTCCTGCTTTCTTTAAGATGACCTGTATGTTTTTCAACGCCTGTTCTGTTTCTTTTTCTATTCCGCCTTCAACGTTCTTTCCTGTTTTCGGATCAATTCCTACCTGTCCAGACACGAAGATAATACCCTGCGATTCCACAGCTTGAGAGTAAGGCCCCACTGGGGCAGGGGCTTCTCCAGTCTGAATAACCTTCACAGTAGAACCTCCCGGATCTTTTCCAGTGCTCTATCAATGTCCTCTGCACTGACCATACGGTTCGTTACCATCCTGATATGAGTCTCATCGCGGGGCAGGCACCTGACACCTTTCTTCTCCAGCTCACTGACAACCTTCTGAGAGCCACCCAGTCCTGACACATCAAAAACAAGAATATTGGTCTGAACCTTCTCCATATCAATAGAAATCCCTTTCATTTCTGCCAGTCCCTCTGCCAGGGCTCGTGCATTGGCATGGTCCTCTCTCAACCGATCAACCATCTTTTCCAGTGCTACAATACCACATGCTGCCAGAATTCCTGCCTGTCTCATGCCACCTCCCAGCATTTTACGTACTTTCCGCGCTCTTTCAATATACGCTTCACTTCCACATACCATGGAACCCACAGGTGCTGACAGCCCCTTTGAAAGGCAGAACATTACAGAATCAGCCTCTTTCGTCAGGTTCTTGACATCAGTATTCAGGGCAATAGCTGCATTAAACACTCTTGCCCCATCTAAATGCATTCTGATACCCCTTGGTTTCACCACAGCTGCCAATGCTTTCATCTCCTGAGGTGTGACTGCAATCCCTCCTGCATTATTATGCGTATTCTCCACGCAGAGCAACTGAGTCTTTGGGAAGTGGATATTCTCCCCTCTGATGGCGGTTTCAACATCTTCCGGTCTCAAGACCCCATTATGCCCGGGCACAGGATGGGCCATCAACCCTCCCAGAGCAGCCATGGCTCCCACTTCGTAGAGGAAGACATGGGATTGGGCCTCCATGATTACCTCATCTCCATGATGAGTGTGGGTGAGCATAGAAACGACATTCCCCTGGGTTCCACTGGTCACGAAGAGTGCCTTTTCTTTTCCCATTCGAGAGGCTGCCATTTTCTCAAGCTTGTTCATGGTGGGATCTTCTCCGAACACATCGTCTCCCAGTTCTGCCTCCTGAACAGCTTCCATCATTTCTCTGGTGGGCAGCGTGATAGTATCACTTCTCAAGTCAACGATTTTCATGCTGCGTACTGGATACATGAGGATAAAAGAGTATCGGCTCTCTCCCAGGGGTTCTTTCCTCCACTCTCCGGGTGGAGGCTCCACCAAATCAGGATTAGATTCCCATAACCCTTATAAGGGAGGAAATTTCTTTTGGGTATGGATAGAATCGTACAGTCGCCCACAGGCAATCCCCTGCTATTCTTCCTGTTCATACTGATACCTCTGCTGGTGATCATGGTGGTTATTAACCTGATTGGTGTCAGTTTTGCCAAACTGGGGTTACCATCATCTCTGGCTTTCTTCTTGTTGTATGGTTCCTTATTTGGCAGTTTCATCAACATTCCCGTAACGGAAGTGGAGACTGAAGGTGACGTCCTGCGGTATGAGCCTTCCGGGAAATTCGGCTGGTTCTTTCCCCGCCCCGTTGTGGAACACAGGACTCTTACGACGACTATCGCAGTAAATGTGGGAGGAGCTATCGTACCGGTGTTAGTATCCCTGTATTTGCTGCTCCGGGTTCCAAGTGCCATTCCTTTTGTTGCAGTAGGAACAGTCATCTGTGTTGCAGTCTGTCACAGGTTTGCCCAGCCCATACCTGGCATGGGGATTGGTATGCCGCTCTTTGTGGCTCCACTGACTTCTGCTCTGGTAGCTGTTGGACTGTCACTTGTGTTTCCAGGGGCAGTGCGGACTGTTATTGCCTATACGTCAGGTGTTCTGGGAGTCCTGATCGGTGCCGATCTTCTGAACCTGGACAAGATAAAGAGATTGGGTGCACCTACTGCCTCAATTGGTGGTGCTGGCACATTTGATGGGATTTTTCTCACAGGGATTCTGGCTGTCCTTCTGGTCTAGTTGCGGCTGACTTGAGATTGAATAAGTTATCCCGCCAAGGGTTCGAATTTTGAAAGTGTCTCGCCTCTGGGTTGTTCAAACCTCGGTGGATAATTCGAAATGCCACGATAATCAAGACTTACAGGGTTCTCACTCAGTGATAGAAGGATGAATTTGGGAAAAGAGATTACTCTTCGGTTTGTATTAATTGGTATAGACCTAAGACATATAAATGACAGAAGAAATGTGGATGTGGTCCATATCAGTCAGGTGTTCAGACACGTGACACACGTGGATCACCTTCATAAAGGAGGGATGGCATGGTTACTGAAAAAAATGAGAATGAAGATTCAGGAAAAGTCCTTACCGATAAGAAAAAGGGGCGATTGGATCGATTGAAGGCTGTTCAGCGTATTTACTGCCTGGTTCTCGTAGTTGGGCTTATTTCCATATCACTGGGATTCGCCTGCTTTGTCATTGATGTCTTCTTTAACATGCTGCCACCGATTTCTCCAGTGAATTACGTCATATTGCTCACGTTTGGTGCAGTGGCACTTGTTTCAGCAGCGTCCGTGGGAAAGACAAAATTGAAATCCATACAGGAGGAAATACAGGACCTCACGTTTCAGATAGACCTTCTCGATCTGATACCCACACCTGAAGAAAACAGGGCAGAAAAACTGCTGAGAATGAACCAAATTCAACTGAAAAGGTACTATGATTTAAACCTGAGCCAGAATTACTGGATATTTGCTGTTGGGGTGCTGTGTGTTTTCCTTGGAGTGGGGATACTTGGTGCAGCCCTGTACCTTCTGGTGTACTGGCCGGAATCCTCAACATGGGTAGAAAAAGCACTTGTGGGAGTCCTGGGTTCTATCGGCAGTATACTGACCAATTATGTGGCCCACGTATATCTGGGTATGTTTTCTGACATCAGCAAGAGTCTCACCGACCTTCATGGAAAGCTGGTATCTACAAATCAGTCATTCCTTGCAAACTTGATTGCCTCGCGCATTGATGACAGAGAGAAACGAGACGACACCTGGGCGAAGCTGGCACTTTCTCTGAAAGGGGAGCAATGATACCATGAAGGGAAAGATGCAGTATATGGATGGGAAGGTGCTTCTCATCGTGCTTTACGGGCTAGTGCAGGTGACCGCCATAGTGCTGGGGATGAGATTCGATGTTCTTGGCACAGTGGACAAGGCTTTCTACCAGATGGGGCAGAATAGTATGCTTTTCATTTCAGGGAGCCTTATAGTAGTAGTCACGCTGGTGTTGCTGCTCTTGATACGATATAAGTTAAGTCGCATCTTCTATGCTTTTTTGAAGTACGGGCTCTTGTGGGTAGCAGTGGCTCTTATCTTGTTCTTTCTGGGCCAATCATGGTACACGATTGTAACACTCTCCAGTCTGACAGTAATCCTGCAACGTGTGTTCAGCTGGGTTCGTCCTGTTAGCACTGGCATATTTGCTGTCTGTTCTGCTGCTGTCCTGGGATCGTACTTTGAAATTCCGTACGCTGTTGCACTTTTTGGGTTCCTCATACTACTGGACATCCTCTCAGAACATGTTACCCACCACATGGGGCCATTAGCAGAGGATATAATTCAAAAAGGTGCTCCTCTGATGTTCAGAGTGCCCACCGGAGAAGAGGGTCTCTTTGTGGGTTCTGCTGATATTGTGTTTCCCTGCATGCTGGCAGTATCTGCTTTCACTCATTCTCTCTATATGGGAGGTGTTCTAGCTTCCCTTTTGGGGCTGGGAGGCTTATTGCTAGCAGTGGGGCACACAACGAGGCGCGATGAAGTGCATGCTGGTCCTTATGCTTCTCTGGGGATTCTTGGTCTCTTCATTGGCTATGTCTTGCAGTATCCCGAATGGATAGGAATGCTGCTAGAATGATGACGGAGTCATGGAGATGTAACCTGCTACAGCTTTGCAGTATGTGGCAATGGACATAACAACAGGAGGACTTCACTGACTATGAAAGGGAAAAATCCATTCTAACACACAAAGGAAATGCTAAGACTGACGAATAAAGGCTCTTACATCGTCAAGAGTTTCAAATGTAAAATCAGGCTTGATTGTTGAGGAATTGACACTGTCTTCAGTCTCCACCCCTGTCATCACCAGAATTGTCTTCAGGTTCACATTGATACCTGCCTGTATGTCGGTGTCCAGCCTGTCTCCCAAAACGTAGACATCCTTGTCCTTCAACATCTCTAATGCCAGTTCCATGATGAGTGTGTTGGGTTTTCCAATCACCAGGGGGGTTCTGTCAGTGCAGGCCTGAAGAAAAGCCAGGATTGATCCACAACCAGGAATAATCCCCTTTTCTGAGGGATAGGTCAGATCCGGATTTGTTCCAATGAATTCTGCTCCCCCTCTGATGGCCAGGCAGGCAGTCTCCAGCTTCTCATATGTCAGGGTTCTGTCGTAGCCTACAACGACACACTGGCAACCTGCAGTAATGGTTAACCCAATGCTTCTGATCTCGTGGAGCAGCCCCTTTTCCCCTACCACCCATGCTGTCTGGTAGTCTCTGTTCTCCTTCAAAAATAATGCTGTTGCTCTGGCAGAGGTGAGGATCTTCTCAGAAGGTATGGGGAGTCCAATGGCCTGGAGCTCTTCTGCGTACATTTCAGAGGTTCTTGTGGAATTATTGGTGACCACCACATACTCATCCAGTGCCTCAAGGAGTTCTGGGGCTCCTTCAATAACATGGGATCCTCTTCTCAGGACCCCATCCAAATCCAAAATGAAGCTGGCCATGCTCTCCCCTGGAAGGTGGTCTTAAAATCTTTTTCTTGTATCCTCATGTCCTTTGCTACACTCTTGCCTGCAGCCATGCTTTTCAGGAACCAGGTTCAGAATATCCTCCAGTATGACAACCTGTGGACATGTTCAGGCAGAGAATTCGCAGGTCACACCCTGTCAGAAGGCACCTTGGTCCTATTGAACGCCCACTGCTGGTTCTACGTTAAGGGAAAGACCATCCACAGAGAGGATTCTCACTCTCTCTCCTTTCCTGATAGGATGGACTGAGTGTGCATTCCACAGCTCGTTTGCAATCTGCACGGTACCTGAAGAATCAGCATCAATATCAGTGATAGCAACACCGATTTTTCCCACCAGTGCTTCCATCCCGGTTTCAGGTGGTTTTACCACGACATTCCATATCAGCCTGACCACAATGAGGTCTTTGCCGATGAGTACCGCCATGATGCAGCCGTAAACTGAAAGTGGCAGCTTGATGTTGAATAGGGGTAACACTACAAAGAAGAAGAAGGTGAACACCATCTCATCTGTTGAGATAGCGATGATAGCTCCTATGCGCTTCCACTGCATGGAACTGTATGTGATGAGCCCTTTAAAAAATGTAGGTGATCCATCAGTAGGTACGCTATTCATTCAGCATTTTCTGGGACATCATATCCCACGTATCATCAAGGATAGCTCTGGTCACCTTCCCGTTTTCAACTGTCACTGTGGCAACGTGCGGGGTTAGAACCTGGGCTACCATCTGTCCTGTTCTATCACCGTACCCACCATGGCTGGAGGTGAAGGTAAAGGTGAATTGCCAGCAGGAGTCACACTCCAGGGTTACAGCATCAGTGTTCTCCAGCCCTCCTCCATCGTACCTGTACGTGGGACTGGTGAGCACGAATTCCCGTGCAATGTCATAACTCTCGTCCATGTTGTAGCTTTTCTTCTGCCCGACACATCCTGCCAGCAGTATCATTACTGCTAGTATTCCCGGCAGAGGCATCACTCGTTTCATACTGAAGAGTAAAGGATAGACAGTTAAAAGGGTTTTTCCCTAGGGCCCTAACACTCACTCTTCCTTTTCTCTCCGCCAGTTATCTCATCCCCTGTGTTCACGGAAAGCTTTAAATAATTCCAGTTGCCTGGAATGGTGAGGGTTTACATGAAAGTGTACATCATGATCATTATTTTGGCTGTATTTACAGCACAGGTCCAGCAAGAGGAAATCCAGGGGAAAATCCTCATTGATACAGGACACAGCTCCCTGGACATACGTCTTATCCTCGGCGAGCTGGCCAGAGAATTCGAAATCAATTATTACCAAGTTGAATTCACTCAGAGTATACTCTATCTTGATCCTTATGACGTTTTGATACTGGCTGTCCCCACGGTTTCATTCACGGATGAGGAAATGCAGGCTATTCGTTCTTTTGTTGAAGGTGGAGGAGGCCTGTTCATCCTGGGGGAAAGTGGCGTCATGAGCACAGAGAATGTGGAGGATCTCAATGCTTTCACCTCAGGATATGGGATAGAATTCCAGAGAGACGTGGTGGTTGACCCTGAAAATAACCTCAGTCTTGACAAGGCCTATCCAGAAATCCCCATCATTGATAATTTTGCCACGCACTCTGTGACCACGAATGTCCGGAGGATTTTCCTGGTATCTGGTTGTTCTCTCGTCCTGTCAAAGAAAGCCCGCTCCCTGGCCTGGGGTGGGGACGAGACGTATGGTGATAGGCTTTCTGAGCTGTACGGGTATGGAGGAGGCTCTTATGAGCCTGGCCTGGAAAATAAGGGAAAAGATCTCGTTTTGCTGGCGTATTCTCTGTCTGGTGATGGGAGGGTAGTGGCAATCGGGGATACAAGCCTGTTCAGGGGATTGTCTTCTGCAGGTGATCCCTGGACCAGGAGCCCCCTTGATTACCTGGATAACAAACGGCTGGCTCTCAATATCGTGGGATGGCTCTCCCTGAAGACAAAGAGGACAGTAGTATCAGACAGAATAGCCCAGGCAGAGACTCTCATCCAGGAAGGGAGCTACCAGGAAGCACTTAAACTTCTGGAAGGTGCACGGGAAATGGCCATGCTGGTTGAGGAGTATGGTGATGCCAGGGCGATTTCTGTTCTCATTGTCAAGGCAGACCGTGGCATGGAAGCTGATGTCCTCCTGCAGCAGGCAAAGGTACTTCTGGAATCTTCGGATTGTGAGGCAGCAGCAGGAGTGCTTGAAGAGGCATTGAAAACCTATGAGGCTATTGAGAACAAGGAGAAAACTGCAGAATGCCTGCAGCTTCTCTCAGAGTGTGGTGACACACTGGCCATGGTGAAGCAGGCCAACCTTCTCCTGGAGGAGGCACAGACCCTGGTGGAGCAGAAAAAGTTCGTTCAGGCCACAGAGAAAGCACAGGACGCGCGCACACTGTTCGAGAGGTTAAACATACCTGAGAAAGTAGAAGAGTGCGACAGTCTCCTGGCAGGTATCCAGGACTATCAAAAGGAGCAGAGCGAGGAAAAAGAGACATCTGAAAGAAATCGCACCATTCTGGCAGCTATTGTTATAGGAACTTCAATTATTATCGTAGTACTGCTCATATGGAGAAGATCACAGCCCCCATATCCCGAGCCACCGCCATCACGATTTGCGCATTGATTGTATGACTACTCTTTAGCCTGGCGGATTCGTCGAATCTCGTCACAGAGCAACTTGAGGGTTTTGTGCTTGGTGTGCTGCTTTTCCAGCAGGACTCTTCCCGGTGTTCTGGTCTCATGTCCCTGGTCTTTGGGATACTGGACATCTTCTGATTCCGGGCCGAGACTGAGATGCTCTGCTGCTTTCTGGACCTCGGGAAGCGTGGGGTCTCTTACAGCCAGTCCTGTGGAAATCTTTCTCCCCTCTGATCGGGTCCGGGAGGAGTCAATATTTGCCAGCCACACTACAAGTTTTCTCATAGTACATTTCTCTCCAGGTGTGTTTATAAGGGTTCACATTGAGTTTCAGGTTGCAGTCCTCTAATCTCCACGGTTACGCCCTCCTGCGAAACCTTTTTATTCGGTTAGCAAAAGAGAGCCCATGGAAAAGGGAATGATCCATGTATACACTGGAAATGGGAAAGGAAAGACTACAGCAGCCCTGGGACTGGCTATGAGAGCTGCAGGTCATGGGCTGAAGGTTTACATGATCCAATTCATGAAAGGCAGGATAAACTACGGAGAACTGGAGACAGCAAACCAGATACCCAATTTCGAGATTAAACAGGTGGGCAGGCCGGACTTCGTGTCCAAAGAGAACCCAGATCCCGAGGATATCAGGCTGGCGCAGGAAGGACTTGAACACGCCAGGGCCATCATCTACAGCGGGCACTATGACATGGTCATTCTGGATGAAATCAATGTGGCCATGGATTTTAACCTGGTTCCTCATGATGTTGTATATGCTCTCTTGAAGGAGAAGCCTGAGACTGTGGAAATAGTCCTCACAGGAAGGAAGTGCCCTCCTGAAGTGGTGAAAATTGCAGATTATGTCAGTGAAGTCTTGGAAATAAAGCATCCATACATGAATGGTGCACAGGCCCGGAAGGGCATTGAGTGGTGATTCTATGGTTGAAGTTATTCTTTTGTCAGATGGTTATTTCTTCCTGGATATGGGATTCCTGGTATACGGGAAAGCATTATATTACGGGAAGCTTTACAAGGCAGCACTGAAGCCATTACTGGTTAAGACAGGAGATGAAGTAGTCCTGGTAGACAGCGGCATCGGTGAACTACCTGAGTCCTTTAAGAAATATTATAAAACAGAGAGAACACAGCCCCTCACATCCAGCCTGAAGCAGATAGGCATTGCTCCCGAAGAGGTCACAGCTATCATCAATACACATCTACACATGGATCACGCAGGCAACAACCGATTGTTCCCAAATGCAAAAACCTACGTGCAGAAAGCGGAGCTGCAGTATGCATACAACCCCCACAGGTTCCAGAAAATGGCTTACGTTAAGGAGTTCCTGGAGGGACTGGACTTCATTACCATAACGGGAGATTACGCTTTTTCAGATGACGTAGAGATTATCTCCACCCCAGGACATACCCCGGGACACCAGTCAGTGCTCGTTCACGGGGAGTGTGACTACATCTACTGTGGGGATATTGCACCTCTGAGAGAAAACCTGGAGAGAAGGAATATTGTCGGTGTACTCTTCAACCCAGTGGATGCTCTGGAATCCCTGGACAGGCTGAGACAGATTGAAGGCATTCACATTTTCGCCCATGATAATGAACAGGTCACTCTATAACAGGTGATACTCATGTCATTCGTGAGTCCTTTACCGTGATGGCCCCATTCTCACAACTCACCTCACACAGGTGACATTCCAGGCATTCCTCCTCATGGATGACATGGGATATTCCCTCTTTCATTTCAAACACGCCCTGAGGGCAGGCAGAAGAACAGAATCCACACCCCGAACACAGTCCAGGATCTACTGAAACACTCATGGTACTGGTTTTTATGGTGACTTAAAAGGTTATCTTCCCACTCTCTTTCTTCCTATCTCGTGAGAAGAGGGAAAGTCTTATATAGATTGACGAGTACGTCGACGGGATACAGAAGGAGGATGGGCATATGAAAGAACGGTACAAGTATGCAGTTGGGTTTGTGACTCTTTTTCTAGTGGAGAGTATTGTCCTGTATTTCTCTGAAAGAGGGAGTAACGAGATTCTCGATTCCCCAGCGGAGGCTTTCTGGTGGATAATAATTTTCTTATCCAGCGGGTTTGAGATCATTCCCGAGACTATCGTGGGACGGGCCGTGGGGACACTCTTGGTGGTGGAAGGGTTTGTATTGCTGGGATTCTTTTTTGCTGGATTCGCTGCCCATCTGGTAGAGAGAAGGATGTCTGGAGGCAGGATCATGAAACAGGTAAAATTGAAAGACCACATCCTTGTATGTGGATGGACATCCAGCACTCCCAAAGTGCTGGAAGAGTTGACCAGCAAGGACATTAAGACCAGGCGCAAGATTGTCGTTTTGGCAGACCTGGAGAAGAACCCCCTGGAAAGAGATGATATTGGGTTCGTGAAGGGAGACCCTACACGAGATGGGGATCTCATAAGAGCAGGCATCATGAATGCCAATACAGCAATCATTCCTCTGGACAGGAATTCAGACAATCCAGATGCCAGAGCTATTCTGACTGCTTTGGCTGTGGAATCACTGAACCGGAGTGTCTATACCTGTGTGGAGCTGCAGCACCCTGAGAACGAGAAGCATCTCAGGCATGCAGGCGTGGATGAAATCGTATGCCTGGGGCGTCTCAGCCAGAACCTCATTGTACACTCTTCATTGAAACATGGGTTATCCCGGTTGTTTTCTGAACTCGTAACTCATAACTATGGCCACGAGTTCTACAAGATTCTGGTACCCAGGAGATTTGTGGGAGAATCGTTTCCACAGGCCTTGAAGAGGCTCATAGAAGAAGAAGGTGTCATCCTGGCTGCTGTTGAAAGGAAGACAACTAATGAAGATGGGAATACGAGTATGGACATACGTGTCAACCCTGGACATGATTTCGTCCTGGAAGAGGGTGACAACATGTTTGTGATTGCATCAGAAGAACCACAGATCTACTAGCCCCTGTCTGTGAAAAGGAAATAGGGGTTTTTGTCCTTCAGAAGTAGTTATTCAACCGAAACAGTTTAATACTCTTTCCTGTAGGGGAGGTGATGTCTCTCTATACCAGGAGCTTCCTTGTCCTGTTAGTTTCCATATCACTGTGTTTCTCGAGTTTTTATGTATTGCTCCCAACCCTTCCCCTGTATGTACAGCACATAGGTGGAACGCAGGAGGAAGCCGGGATTGTGGTGGGGATTCTGACACTATCTGCAGTCCTGTTTCGTCCCTATTTCGGGAGAGTTACTGACAGGAAAGGGAGAAGACCAATGCTGCTGGCAGGTGTTTTCCTCGTTCTGGTTTCTTCAGCCCTCTATGGACTGGCTTCAGATGTGGTTGCCCTCATTCTGGTGAGAATCATCCACGGAACAGGGATTGCAGCTTTCACCACAGCTTCTCTTGCCATGATAGCTGACATGTCCCCTTCCTCTCGCAGGGGAGAAGCCTTTGGAGCCTTTGGAATGGCAGCAATGATCACCCTCTCAGCAGCTCCTGCTGCAGGAACATGGGTGGCAGATCACTATCTCTTTCGCGGGATGTTCCTGATGACGGTGGCACTGGCTGCCCTGTCTTCCGTACTGTGCCTCACAGTGAGAGAGACATTGGTTCATCCAAAACAGGCTACAGGAGGATCTCTGGAAGGAACGTACCTCCCTTCTGTTATTATCATGCTCTGTACCATTACATTCGGGGCTATTGTGGCCTTTCTACCTTTTTTTGCAGAAAATATACCTGACTTCGGGCTTTACTATACCGCCTATGCTCTGGCGTCGGTAGCAGTGAGATTGCCACTGGGAAGGATTTCAGACAGGGTTGGCCATACCCGGATCATTCTGCCAGGGATGCTGGTCCTTTCTGCGGCACTGGCTCTGCTGTCTCAGTCCAGGGCCTTCTGGATGCTGATGGTGTCAGGTGTTCTGTATGGCGTCGGGTTCAGCAGCGTGTACCCCTCATTGACTGCACTGCTGGTGGAGAGGGTTCGTGACGATGCCAGGGCACGCGGGCTGGCCTGGTTTACTGCTTCGTTCGACCTGGGAATTACAGTAGGGTCTTTCGCATTTGGGTTCATTCCCCTGGGGATGATCTACCCTGCGGGAGCACTGATAGTGCTGGGTGGTGCAGGGCTGTTTCTGGCAGTAGAATTCGTGAGGGTTCACCCACGTAGCCCGGGTTGAGGAGTTAAAGGCGATAGTCCGGTCTACCGCGTGTGACTTTTGCTGTAACCTGGTCAACTCAGACTGATTCTAATTCTATCCAGTATCCCGTTTCTGGTATCTCTTGGTCCACAGGTAAACTCCAATAGCAGTAATAGCTGAAAACACAGCTATCATCATGAATTCCTCCAGATAGGTGGGAATCATCACTTTTGCATAGAACTCCTTCATGGTCTCAATGACCAGAGATATGTCCTTGAAGGTGGTAGTATATGGCGTCAATTCCATGATGGACTGCCGTACTCCTGTCATCTCATTTTGTATCATCTTGGAGTCCAGGCTGAGCCGCACAAACCCGTGAAAAACTCCAAATGCTCCTCCAAAGGTCCAGAACCTGCCTGCCCATCTCTGCAGGTTACGTTTCTGTAGGTAGCTTATGGCAAGCAGCAAGAGCCCGATAACCACCAGCACTTGAGATGTATTACTGAGGACTTCCGGGATCAGGAACTGAGATATGATCAGATCTCTGCTGGTGCTGTACATCTCCATGAATGTCTGATACAGGTCGTAGGTATTGTAGAAAGCCACCACAAGCGAACCACTCCAGGTCACAGCCCCCGCTGAGAAGCATGCTGCAGCCCAGGTTCTCTGCCTCCTTCGTTCCCAGAAAAAGATCCCCAGAAACAGGACACCCATGAGTATGTACACTTTACTGAAATCATTCAAGAGAGTGGGCATTGTCTGCGTCAGAAATGACTCCAGGGTCATGGTCTGTCCTTCTATTGCAGTCACGTAGTAGTAGGTAGAGGCTACGGCAGCAGGAATGCACAGAGCTCCTCCAGACAC
>JACVGW010000027.1:2244-10315 GCA_018992565.1 Theionarchaea archaeon | reverse complement strand
GTTATGACCCGTGCTGTCACCTGGTGGGCAGACATCTCAGGCTGCATGTCATAGGTGGCCACCTTTGGTGAAGGAATCAGAATACGGTCTTCTCCTTCAAAGGCTTCTTCCTTTCCCCCATTGAAGAAGTAGGTGACGTGATAGTACTTCTCTGTCTCTGCAATACGCAGCTGCCTCAAGTGGTGGGCACTCAGAACCTCCCCCAGTGTATTCTTGAGAGAGAGGGGATGAAACACCACAGGGGCAGAAATGTCATCTTCATATTCTGTCATGCAGACAAAGAATATATCCAGCTTTTCTCTCTCAAAGTGGGGAAAAGGATCATCCACAAACGCCTTGGCCAGCTGACGCGCCCTGTCAGGACGAAAATTGAAAAAAATCACAGAATCTCTCTCATCAATAGTTTCACCAATGATAGTGGGCTGTACGAACTCATCTGTCTCCCCCTTGCGGTAGGATTCTCTGATAGCCTCTTCTGGAGAGTCAGCAGTCAGCCCGTCAATCCCTGTCAATGCTTCATATGCCCTCTGGGTCCTTCTCCATCTGTTATCGCGATCCATGGCATAGTACCTGCCCATGACAGTGCCAATGGTACCTGTCTGTAATTCCTTCATTTTCTGCCGTGCCTGCAGGATGTAGGTCTCAGCACTCCTGGGCAGCACATCTCTCCCATCCAGAAAGGGATGCACCACAGTGTGCACGTTGTGCTTGGCTGCCAGCTTCAACAGGGCAACCAGATGCTCCATGGAGCTGTGGACTCCACCATCTGACAGCAGCCCCATTACATGGAGTGTCGATTCCCTGTCTTTCACCCAGTTGACAGCTTTTATCAGGGGCTCTTTCTTGAAGAAGGTTCCATCCCTGATAGCCCTGTTAATGCGAGTGTAGTCCTGGTAGACAATCCTGCCTGCCCCCAGGTTCATGTGACCTACTTCAGAATTTCCCATCTGGCCTTCAGGGAGACCGACATCCTCTCCTGATGCTCCCAGTTGACTGTGAGGGTATTTCGAAAGAAGAGCACAGTAGACAGGGGTTCTGGCCTGCCGTATCGCATTGCCTTCCACTCTTTCTGAGATTCCCCAGCCGTCCAGGATCATGAGCAAGATCATAGCCTGTTAGCTAGGACCTGCTACTTTATAAAGGTTATATATTAAATTGCGTGCTGGAAACAGCATTTGCTGGTATTTCGAGGCTGCTCTCTTACAGGTGGCGTGGCAGTAACCACCTACATCTCAGATGATTCTTCTTCCTTCTTGGGCTTCTTCCCTTCCAGCAGGTTGTATCCAAAAAGCATTCTCTCAAGAGAGGTGGCAATATCTCCAGCGTCGCGGAATTCTGGTTTTTCAAACATGTGGTACTGGGAGAATAGCTGCACACGGATTAACGCCATGCGGACCTTGTTCTTCAGGTCTTCATTTTCCTCGTTCTCAAACAGGGTATATAAGGCTTCAATATGCTGATAGGCGTTCCTGGGCTCCACCAGCGTCTGATAGATATGGGAAACAAGTTCCTGAGAGAGGCGCATGGATTTGGCCCATTCTTCTACACAGGAGACATCTCCTCCACAGAATACTTTCTTGATGGTATCCATACTCGTCACCATTCTCTCTTTTCAGCTTTCCTTAAAAGAGTTATCTTTCCCGTGTCCTGTGATTCTTCTCTTGCAGGTTCCAAACCTTTATAAGTAGGGCCTATTCCTTTGGAGGTAATGATCCTGATAGTGGCAGAGAAACCCAAGGTTGCCCTGAAAATTGCCAGTGCGCTGGGAAAACCAGAGAAAAAGAAGCGAAATAACGCTCCGTACTATGTGGTGGGAGATATCGTGGTTGCGCCTGCTGTGGGCCATTTATATCATCTTAAAAATGCAGTTCCATTTCGAGACTATCCTGTCTTCCAGGTAGAATGGGTCCCTACTGATGTGGCCTATGCCAAGAGCTATGTGAAGAACCTTCAGGCTCTGGCCAAGGACGCAGATGAATTCGTCAATGCCTGTGATTATGATGTGGAGGGATCAGTTATCGGGTACAATGCTCTTCGATTCGCCTGCAAGGCGGATATTTCCCAGTCCAAGAGAATGAAGTATTCCACCCTGACCGCCCCCGAACTAGCCGGGGCGTTTGAAAACCTGGAACCTCCCGGGGTTGCCATGATAGATGCGGGATTGGCCCGCCATGAACTGGACTGGATATGGGGTATGAACGTGTCCAAGGCGCTGTCCAGTTCCCTGAAAACAGCAGTGGGACAATTCAAGTTGCTGTCAGCAGGGAGAGTACAGACCCCAACCCTGGTATTTCTGGATAAGAGGGAGCGGGAAATTGCTGACTTTATACCTGAGCCCTACTGGGAGGTACTCATTGAATTCCAGAAGGATGGGATTACAGTCCAGGCAAAATACCCCCGGAGACTCAAGACCGAAGAAGAGGCTCAGAAGATCTACCAGGATTGTCTCAACAACAGGGGAGTTGTCACTGATCTGGATCAGAAGAAGAGAACGAGAGCCCCCCCCATCCCCATGGACCTGGGGCTGCTGCAGTCTGAATGCTGGAAGAATTTCAAGTACACCCCTCAGAGCACTCAGAAACTGGCCCAGGGGCTGTACGAAATGGGAGTAATCTCATATCCCCGAACAGCATCCCAGAAGTTGCCCGAGAAATTGGATTTCAAGCGGATATTGAAAGGATTGTCGGGGAACTCCCAATATACTACCTTTGCCTCCGAGGTGATGCAGACCAGGCTCGTCTCCACTCAGGGAAGAAAGGATGATCCTGCACATCCTGCAATTCACCCAACAGGGGAGCAGCCCACAAAACTGACTGCACCGATGCAGAAAGTGTATGATCTCATTGTGAAGCGATTTTTCGCAGGGTTTGCTGATCCTTCAATATACCAATCAACAAAGGTTGAAATCACGGTTGGGGAGCACCCCTTTTATGCTCAGGGAAATGTCACAATGAAGGAAGGATGGCTGCGGTACTACAGAGAGTATGCGAAGATTTCAGAAGAGCCACTTCCAGAACTCAGGAAAGGTGAAGAGCTGGAGGTGACACCTCAAGTATTGAGCAAAATGACAAAACCCCCTCCCCGGTACAACCCTGCTTCAGCAGTGAAGATGATGGAAAAGCTGGGGATAGGTACCAAGGCTACTCGAGCTCAGATCATAGACATCCTGTATGAGAGAGGGTACATCAGGGAAAAACAGATGGAAGTGACTCCTCTCGGGACGAAGACTGTGGAGGCTCTGACCAAGGATTGTCCCCAGATCGTCTCAGTGAGGCTGACCAGGCACTTCGAGAAAGAGATGGACGAAATATATGAGGGAAAGAAAGACAAAGATGTGGTTATCACAGAAGCACAGAAGGAACTGACTGAGATCTTTGAAAAATTCAAGGAAAAAGAAGGGGAAATTGGGAAAATCATCTACGAGGGACTGAAGGAGACCCTGGACCAGGAGAACGTGGTGGGGACATGTCCTCAATGTGGAGCGAAATTGAGAATCATTCGCTCAAGAAAGACCAAGAAGCGGTTTGTGGGCTGTTCAGGATATCCCACGTGCACACATTCCTACCCGCTGCCTCAGAAGGGAAAAGTTGCTCCAACTGAAGAGGTATGCCAGTGCGGGGCACCCATTGTCAAGATCAGTGGGAGAAAGTACTGCCTCAACCCTGAATGTGAAAGCCATGCACAGAATCAGGAGATCGTGGGTGTATGTCCAGAATGCGGCAAGGAGTTGAAACTCATTTATTCCAAGAAAACTGGAAAGAGATTTGTGGGCTGTTCAGGATATCCAAAATGTACAAAATCATATCCTCTACCTCAGAGAGGAAATATCACGTTCCTGAACGAAAAATGTGAGTGTGGTGCTCCATTGATTATCCTAGGGAAGAAGAAGGAAAAGCAGTGCATCGATCCCACGCATGCCACCTGAAGATATGGAATCTCCTAGTCACGTAACTCACCCAATACCGCAGTCTACTTCTGTGGATTTTCGATTTACGGTGGATAATTCTAGAATTTAAAAGTAGATTCCTGAGGGATGCAGGAGATGGGGTTCAAAGGGACACAGGATAGACTGCACGTACTACCACAGTCCAAAGGTCAGTATCACACTTTGAAGGGAATCATGCATTTGTGGTAACCTTTATAACGTTTCTGGAGCAACCAGTGTATGATTGTGCACGCAGCTGATGCTCATCTGGGTGTGACGCGATACCAGAGGATTGACACAGAAACGGGTCTCAACGTCAGGATGATGGACTTCTGTAATGCATTTGACCACCTGGTCAGTCAGGTTCTGGAGATACGACCTGATGCTTTTGTGTTTTCTGGTGATCTCTTTGACAGAGTTAATCCCACCAACTTCATTCGCAAGTTTGCCCAGGATGAGTTGAAGCAGCTATCCAGTCACAACATCAACACCTTCCTGATTCCAGGGAACCATGAAACGCCTCGTTCAAAAGGTGTGAAGAACCCACTCTCCCTGTACCTGGACATTCCATACATCCATGTAGGACTGGAGCCCTTCCAGAAAGATGTGGGACCTTATACTATTGCTGGTGTCCCCTTTTCCCAGGATCCTGTGCAGTACATTCCCTCTCCTAAGGAGGGACGAATAAACATTCTGATGCTCCATGCGGTGGTAGAGGGAGCAGTCTGGGGATCTGAACGGTTCATGGAGTACATAGATGAAACAGTCAAGCCAGGAATGGTGCCCCCCTATACATACTGTGCGCTGGGCCACATCCACAGACATCAAGCACTCTCCAACATGGTGTACTCCGGCTCCCTTGAACGATATGATTTTAATGAAAAAGATGAGAAAAAAGGATTTGTGGTATATGATGATGATTATGATTTTGTCACCATACCCAGCAGGGACATGATAGATGTTGAGTATACCTGTACAGGGAAGACAGCATTTGAAATTATGGAAGAGTCTGTATCCTTGCTGAAGGATTTACAGGACAGGATTGTGCGGCTGACCCTGAGAGGGGAACTGGAGCCTGCCACCAGGAAAGACATCAACTTTACCTTGATACGAGAGAAGGCTCAGGAAGCACTCCATTTCACCCTGAAGGATTCCACCATGGCAGAAGAGATTGAAGAGATTAAGGAAGAGGAAGTGTTGTACTCGCCCCAGGAGGAATTGAAAAGGTACTTGGAGGCAGCAAAAGAAGAGGACGCACTACCAGAAGGACTCACCATTATCAAGGAGATTTTGGGATGATTCTCAAGTCTGTGCACATGGTAAACTTCAAAAAGTATAAGAAGGCCAATATAGCGTTAGATAACTCTCTGATAGGCATATTTGGGAATAATGGTGCAGGGAAATCCTCCCTCCTTGAGGCTGTCACCTGGGGGCTGTACGGGGTGGCGCAGAGCATGGAGGGGAAGGAAGGTGTCAAACAGAAAGACCTCATCAGGGATGGAGAGGAAGAAATGGGTGTTGAAGTGGAATTTCTGCTGGGGTCACACGTGTACAAGGTGACGCGTTACCTCAATGCAAAGCGTGGGATCAAGTCCCGGTTATGGATTGATGGGAAGCTGCAGGCCAGAAAGTCCACCGAAGTGGTGACGCGAATTGAGCAGGATGTTGGATTGAATGTGAAAGGGTTCATCTCTTCTTCTTTTATCAGGCAGAAGGAACTGGACTTAATTACCTCGAAGATTGCTTCTGAACGGAAGAAATTGATTAACAGGCTCTTCAACTTGAAGATATATGAGAAGTTTGAAGAAGCTGCCAAGAACAGGAAAAAAGAGAAGGAGAATGAGCTGCTGGCTGTCCAGATGGTCATGAAGGAGAGAGAAAAAGACATTGATGGACTGCCGGAAGTAGAGGCCGAATGTGACCAACTGAAAGTGCAGGTTGCACATCTCAGGAGGGAGTATGATATGGTACAGCAGGAGTCTGACTCTGTGAAGAAGGAATATTCCCTGCTGGAGGAAGAGTATCAGCGATACCAGACCCTGCAGTCCCGGCTAAAAATCCTGGAGAATGATGTTGAAAATACCAGAACCATTTTGGAAAACCGAAAAGAAGATCTCAGGAAAATTGAGGAAGCAGAAGTGACAAAAAGGAAAGTGCAGCCGCAGTATGATGAATTCTTGAAGGTGAAAGAGTCCTTTTCTCGGTTGGATAGCCTCAAATCAGTGTATGATAAGAAAGTGAAGGAGAAAGAGAATCTGGAGACTGAGATTTCAGTTACTCAGAGGAACCTTCATGAGAGACTAATGGAGTGCAGTCGGGACATTCAGAACATGGAAACCCAGGAGGAGGAACTGGGAGAAACAGGGGCATTGCTGGAGGCAGTAAAGGAGAAAATAAGCGCACTGAGCGATATTCCTCAGAGAAGGGAAGAGGAAGCAGGAAAGCTCGATAAGATAAAGGATAAAGAAGCTGAGCTCTTGGCAGAGAAGAGGACATGCCAGGGAAGGATAGCAGACCTCACCCTGGAACTTGAAGATGTGGAGTCACTGGGGGTGGGTGCACCCTGTCCAAAGTGCAAGAGACCCCTGGAAAAAGAGCACATGGAGCAGTTGATTGCCCGCTATCGTGCCGAGATTGCTGGCCACGAGAAAGCTCTTGAGAAGTACGTGTCCAGGGAAACCCATCTCCATGAAATGAGGAAGGAACTGGAGAACACGATACAGGAATTGAAGAGAGAAGAAGCCACGCTCACTGCATTGAAAAAAGAAGAGCAGCAATACGTGAAAGCTGAAGTCAGCCTGGAGACTATCAGAAAGAGGAAAAAAGAAGTCCAGGAGAATATCATGGAGTACAGGAAGAGACTTTCGAACCTGGAGGAAGGAGAAGTCAAAATCCAGAAATTGAAAGAGGACATAGACCGCCTGCACTTTGATCCTGATACCTATGAGACCACCAAGAAGAAAATAGAAGAGATGTCTGCAGTAGAACGAGAGATAATTAGACTGAACGAACGAATCTCAAAAAAGGATGACATTATCCGATACATGGGAGAAGCAGAACAACTCCTGAGCAGAAAAATGAATGAGGCAGGAGAAATACGGCTTCATACTGAGAAGATGGTGGCCATTCCAGATACGTTTGAGGCAATAAAGGACAAGAGAGACCGCATCCTGGAAAAAGAACTTGAAATATCCAGACAACATACAGAAAAGAAAACTCTGTACCAGGAAAAGGAAAAAGAACTGCAGAGATTGCACCGTGTGAAAGAGGAATTGAAGGATTTGAAGAAAAACCAGAAAGACCTGGAGAGTATGATTGTGACATTTGCCATACTGCAGGAGGCATTCAGACAGATACCAGTTCAGATACAGTCCAGACTGAGGCCCAGAATCAGGAACGAAGCTTCCCTGTTACTGAGAGAGATAACAGAAGGAAAATACGCTTATATTGACCTGGGGAAGGACTACTCGGTTACTGTCTACTATGATGGAGAGTATTACCCTATATCTCGGTTTTCTGGGGGGGAAAAGGATTTGATCAACCTCTGTCTGCGTGTTGGTATTTCACAGGTCCTGGTGTCTTTGTCTTCTCTGGGGAGTTTCGCTCGCATCCAGAGCCTCTTTCTTGATGAGTGTTTTGGCAGCTTTGACATTGAAAGACGCAGGAATTTACTGGCAGCCATTGCCGAACTTCGAAATCACTTTGCTCAGATTGTGGTAATCACCCATATTGAGGAGATTAAGGAAGCATTGCCAGAAGCATTCCTTGTTGAAGAACTGCCAGACGGAAGCTCTCTCATCAGGAGAACAAAGTAGCCAGCTCTTTCTTCTATTGTATTGCATCTTTATATCATATCCACAATTATTATGATACGGAATACTTTGCAGTGCAAAGCTTTATATAGTACAAAATACCATGTATTGCAGAGGTGGTCATAATGACAGCTCACACGATGGAAACGAGGGGAACGTCACCCCCTCATGATGTAGTGAAACGTGAGAAGGCAGAACAGAAAATCGACCTGAATAACCTGGAGAGAAAGGCCTGGCAGTCCCGCTTCGAGGACGGTCTCTGGGACATCATGTTTGGTGTCATGGTGATGGGACTGGGACTGCGCCTCCTCACTGATAGTGTATGGTCGTATGT
>JACVGW010000027.1:0-2144 GCA_018992565.1 Theionarchaea archaeon | reverse complement strand
CTTGGTGATAGCGTGGGTTCTGCAGCTCTCCTGGGATTGGGCTGTGTCAGTCTGCTCATGGGACTGGTACTGCTTGTTCGATTTGTGCAGAAATATCCAGAGCAGGATATCTCCTGAGGAGACAGACTATGAGCCCCATCAAAGACACAGAGGATTTGGAACCCATTGCAGACATTGACAAACTCATTCATGAGCCAGCCAGGCTCCTGATCCTGGCTCACCTGTACGTGGTGAACAGTGCAGACTTCCTGTTCTTGCAGAGCCAGACAGGGCTGACATCGGGAAACCTCTCTTCACATGTGACCAAGCTGGAGGAAGCAGGTTACATTGAGGTTGAGAAAGAATTTGTGGATAG
Source organism: Theionarchaea archaeon (assembly GCA_018992565.1). Classification (GTDB taxonomy): domain Archaea; phylum Methanobacteriota_B; class Thermococci; order Methanofastidiosales; family SZ-28-30; genus SZ-28-30. The sequence continues at coordinate 1,789 of JACVGW010000027.1, read as the reverse complement.
AAAGCCTCACACAATGCTCAAACTGACTGAAAGAGGCCGAAGTGCCTTCAAAGACTATGTGCAGAGTATGAAGCAGATATTCAATGGACTCTCAAAGGAATGACTTTTTCTTCTTTTCTTTTTTTGTGATGATTCTGAAGCACGATTTTTTTTCAGGGTAGATCATTTTCTCCGCCATGCAATCAAAGAGATTCACCTGCAACCCCAAACACTTATCTATCTCTATTGGCTGGTTACCCCATGAACAGCAACTTCCTGGAGTTCTTTGTGAGTTCATGGTATTCCGCACTGGAAAATCCAGAAGACGCTCAAAATAATGTATTTCAGAATCTCATTCAAAAATACAGGAAGACAGATTATGGGAAAACGTATGGAGCGCAGGATATCAGCACCATGGAGGAATACCGGAAGAACTTCCCTGTTGCCAGGTTCTCCCATTTTGCTCCCTGGCTCCAGAAGGTGAAACAGGGCTCCTGGCAGGCGTTACTCACAGATGAACCCATTGACTGGGGCATTACCAGGGGGACAACAGGACCTTCCAAGATCATCCCGTATACAGAGCAGGAGAGTGAAGAACGGCTTGTCCTGGGCCCCCGGTGTCTCATGAACTACGTGTACAGGACAGGGGATATCTCTTTATTTGATGGGAGTATTCTGTTATTCATTTACCCTTCAGTGGCAGGCACAGAATCATGTGGGGATACTGAACAGGTTTATGGGTATTCATCAGGTATATATTCAAGAAACCTGGCCCAGAAGGTGGGGTTGAACCTGGTGTACCCTGTGGACGAGATTAACCAGTTCGGCACTCAGCGGGTTGAGGCAGAGTCCAGGCTGCGCCTTGACTACATCTGTGAAAAGGCGGAGTCGCTCAACGTCACAGCCATGATAGGGATTGCCCAGTTGATGTTACTATTTGGAAAGGTGACCAGGAAGAAATACGGGGTATACCCTAAGGATAAGTGGAAAAACCTCCTTTTAATATCCAGCAGCCTGCCCAATGTCCATGCCAGGTATAACCCTGCCCTGCGCGGAATGTACAGGTATAAGGCTCTCCGCGACATCTACGGGGCAACAGAAGGGTTTTATGCCCAGCAACTGGATGAGAGACCTTACTGCTTTCCCAATTACGATTATTATCTCTTTGAAGTTCAGACAGGAAAGAAGATAAAAATGTTATATGAAATGAAAAAAGGGGAAAGGGGAAGGCTTATCGTGTCCTCCAGTTTATTCCCCAGGTACTATATTGGGGATGTTGTGAAGAGCTTTGGTGATGGAGGAATCGCTTGCATTGCACGGGAAAAGGACTTCAATGTAGTGAAATACTGGTGGGATCGCTTCATGGGTTCTGCACTATAGCTTTTCCCAGGTAATATATCAACATAATAGCTCCAACAGCAATCAAGATGAGGGCCCATGAGACTTCCAGATCGTAGACCATGCTTCCTCCAATGGTAATCAGTATGATGCCAAGCATCACCTTGCCGAAAACAGGTCTCCTCCACTCAGGTCGTGAGTAGCGGACACCAGCGTCCAGCAGGGATACGATTCCTATGCCCAGGAGGACCCAGGCCCACCACATTTCGGGATGGGGAAGCTGTGATCGCAGAATATAGACAACGCCAACAGTAAGCAGTATGAGTCCGAAGAAGACTCCTCCCAGTGGGTCTTTCTGATATTTTCCTTCTCCTTTCTCAGATTTCTCCTGATCTTTTTCTTCCTTTTCGCTTCCTTTTTCACTGCGTGCCATGTATGGTAGAGGATGTTGATGCATATAAAGGTTCTTTTG
>JACVGW010000115.1 GCA_018992565.1 Theionarchaea archaeon | reverse complement strand
CTGATTAGTTCATTGAGATATTTTTTCCTGTAGTCACGAACCCTGCTGCTCACGAGATATCTCTCCCAGCATGTAATGTGTTCTTCCCAGGTCTCGAGTTTTTTGATTACCTGGATCACTCCTTCTTTCCCCTGGAGAGCTGTCTGAGGATGGACATTCTGCCATTTTATCATGAAATCCACATACCTGTCTGCAGAGAGTGGTTTTACCTGCTCCTTCAGTGATTGAAGACTCCTTCTGTGCAGTTCTTCCAGGGTGCGTCTCCAGCACCACTGGGGAGTGTCTTTGCTGGCTACGAAGGAACCATGTGTAATAACCCCTTCCTCTTCCAGAGTTTCCACCAGACTACCTGCGCTTTCAGAAGACAGGCCATACCGCTCCATAAGCTCATACTTGGCCACAGGGCCATGCCTGCTGAAAAATCTCTTTATGATTGCCAGCCGGGACTTGAAATGGTCTTCATCAGTTCTCATGTCTTTTGGAATCCACTGTTCAGATTCTTCCTCTTCGATTCTCCCATTTCTCAAGACGCCAACTGTACAAAACGAGTGACGTCTTGTTAGCCCAGATTCACTTCTGGCATGCCTGGCAAAGGCAGCCTTGTATGCACTGTAGAATTCCGTGGGAATCCAGCGCTCTTCAGGCACGCCAAAGGGCACCCATACCTGAACAACTTGCTTCTGGGCACATAACGTCTCCAGGAGCTGCCAACAGCTCTCTTTTACTCTTCTTTCCATTTCTTCTGCTGTCACGTCTCCCAGCGTCTGTAGAGTTCTGGCCAGTTCATCTGCAGATCGTGCTTTCTGATGCTCCAGGAGGAGCTGGAGTTCGTGTTCCACACGGACGACTTCTCTTTCCACTAAAAGGCTTTCAATCAAATCTTCATCAATCAATTGCTTCAAGACCTGGCGATGTAGATGAATTAATCGCAACTTCCTTTCCTCATTAGAGATCTGGCCGAAATCCCCAAATTGACCTACCAGTAAGAGCTGGTGAATAAACGGGGAAGGTATTCGTGATTCGCAGTACGTGATTCTTATTTCACCTCTCTTGACCCTCCTGAGAATCTCTGTCAAGTGGGGAAGGTCAAAGGCATCTTCCACACTTTCTCTGAGTGCTTCCTTTACTATGGGAAATAGTCTATCTGATTTGACTTCTTCAAATAGATCGGCTGCCCTTAAGCTCTGGAGCCATACTGGAACCCGTTTTCCTGAATACTCTCTCAAAATGAGGAATGATCTTACCGCACAGTGACGGAACCGGGAAGCAAAAACAGGAGATTCCAGAATTATGGTATCAACGTTTTCTCTTATGAATTCGGGAGTGACCAGACTGACTACCTCTTGCGGGCTCACTACTTTCTCCTCAGGCAGGGTGAGTAGTATCCCATCATCTACAGTTGCCATTCCTGCCCTGACTCCATACAATTCTTCCACAGCTCTAACCAGGGCATATCCCCAGATATCGTTGACACGCACGCCGAAAGGGGAATGCACAGCAATCTGCTGATGTCCCAGTTCATTGTTGAACGATTCCACCACGATGTTGGCATGAGAAGGAATGACCCCCAACATCATGGACTGCTCTCTGTAGTATTTGGCGACAGCTGCAGCCCCATCTGCATCCAGGAAGTACTCTGCCTGGAGCCAGCCTTCAACGTCTTTTCCGGCGAGGATTTCCTGCTCCATTTTTCGCCTGAATTCTCCTACCAGAAGTCCCAGGTCATATGTTCGAGATGGCCTCACTCCTCCCCAGTATGGGATAGTGGGCGGCACTCCCGCCACATTCTGAACCAGTACCTTTTTCTTGTCTAACCCAACCATCTGCCAGGCCTGAGACCCCAGAATAAACACATCTCCAGGGCGAATACGTTCGACAAACCCTTCATCCAGAGTCCCAATCTTGGATTTTCCCTGGAAGACGTCGTAACTTGAGACATCGGGGATAGCTCCGCCGCAGCGGAATGCAATATTCCGGGAGCCTCTAGTTCCAGTGATTCTCCTGTTGATCCTGTCGTAGAAGATTTTGGGGTAGATGTTCCTGGAGATCTGAGATGAGAGCATGGTCAGGGTTCTCTCGAAGTCCTCTCTGGATAGGGTGTGATAGCAGTACGACTGGGTTATCAGGGCATATAACTGGTCTGAATTCCAGTCATCAGCTGCAACACAGGCCACAATTTGCTGGGCTAAAATGTCCAATGCATTGAAGGGAATGAACGTTGTGTCAATGATCCCGTTGGATATACCTCTCACCAGGACTGCAGATTCCACGAGATCATCAGGATCTGTGGCCACAATCCTTCCCTTGCTGGTTTCCTTGAGCAGATGACCTGCTCTTCCTATGCGCTGCATACCGCTGGACAGAGATTTGGGACTCTCCAGGCTGCATACAAGGTCAATTGATCCAATGTCTATGCCTAGCTCCAGAGAGGAGGTGGCAATAACTGCGTCGAGTTCATTGTGCTTGAGCTGGTCCTCAATGGTATGCCGTATGGAACGGGACATGGATCCATGATGACTTCCTATTTGCAGCGCTTCCTCTTCTGCCAGTTCTCGAAGCTGCAGTGTCATATGTTCTGTTCTGTATCGGGAATTGGTGAAAATGAGTGTTGTTTCATGAGTTTTGATCATGTCCAGAAGTTTGAGATATGCTGCAAACCATACCACATCATTTTTGGCATCCAGCAAGTTATCTACAGGAGCGATAACCTGCAAATCCAGATTTTTCCTGGCCCCCACATTGACAATAGCGCACTTTCTGGGGATGCCCTGTTCCATTCCCACGAGGAACTTGGCAATCTCTTCTACGGGAGATTGAGTTGCAGACAGACCAATTCGCACAGGATTCTTGTCCAGCAGGTGGGTAAGCCGTTCCAGCGATACGGACAACTGGACTCCTCTCTTAGAACCTGCCAGTGCATGGATTTCATCTACAATAACGTATCTGACATTTTTCAGGTGTTTTCTGAACTTGCTGGTGGTCAGCATGATATACAATGTTTCAGGTGTAGTTATGAGTATATGAGGCGGATTTCTAGACATTTTTGCTCGTTCTGCGCTGCTGGTGTCTCCTGTCCTTACTCGTGATCGGATTGGCTGGCAGTGAATATTCTTTTTCCTGAGAATGTTGTAGATGCCACGGAGAGGCTGATACAGATTCTTGTGAATGTCGTTACTCAATGCACGCAGAGGAGATATATACAGGACATAGACAGTGTCCTGCAATTCCTGGGAAACGGATAATTTGAAGAGCTCATTAATACAGAATAAGAAGGCAGCCAGTGTCTTTCCTGACCCAGTAGGCGAAAATATGAGGGTATTCTCACCACGAGCAATCAGGGGCCATGCTTCTTTCTGAGGAAGGGTTAACCTATCGAAGGAATTAACCATCCATTCTTCCACGTAGTCCTCAAAGAGATTCATGATTTCCTGGTCCTTTTTTGTGAACTCGTTCATAACTATCACCCTTTTCAGAGGGGTTTTTATACCTTTCTGTTCTCTCAAGAAGGCGGACCTGTTGTTTCATAGCAAGGAGCTTCATCTGTTTATGAATTCCTGTTTTGTAAGGCTGGTGAGGTAGCCCATCATCCGGGGCTCTGGGGAACGTTAGTGAAAAATCAGAGACTAGTTAGAACGAGGAAATAAGGTCTAAAAATAAAAAGAAGAAAGAGAGAATATTCCACTTATCGTCGCTTGATTGCTACACCTAGCAGTACGAGAGCAGATATAAGTGCAGTTCCAAGGCAGGAACCACCACATTCGCAGCCACAGTCTCCATCAGCTGGTGGAGACACGTTGGGGTTGCTGATAATCTGCTGTACTGCAGCATATGCATCTACACGGCCCCATCCCCACAGGCAGTCCTTGTTGGTGTTACCTTTGTCAATGGCAGTAGCACCCAGGCAGTTTTTGACCTGCAACGGGGTGGCGGTACTGCGGGCGTCCAGCATCAAGGCAACAACACCTGCAATGTGAGGTGTGGCCATTGATGTACCAGACATGGCAACATCACTGCATGAGGTTCCTGCGTCAGCAGCGTAGATGGATACACCGGGAGCTGTAATATCAGGCTTTATTCTGTCGTCTGTGGTAGGACCTCTGGAAGAGAAGCTGGCCAGAGCATCTGACTTGTCAGAAGCACCAACAGTGATGACGTCTGTAGCATCACCAGGTGTTTCAACAGTGCAGCAGGATGAACCGCTGTTTCCAGCAGCACATACGACGACAACGCCCTGACCTACTGCCCAGTTGCACTCCTGAGCTATTGCGCTGGTACCGTCACCACCGCTTCCACCCAGAGACAGAGATTCCACGTCAGCACCCTGGGCGACACCGAAGTCAATACCCTGGATGATTGCACTGTCAGAGCATGAACCGCCAGATGTACACACCTTGGCAAGCATCAGATCTGCACCTGGAGCAACACCCTTGGGGCTGTCTTCACCGGTAGCAATTGAGGAACAGTGGGTACCGTGTCCATGGTCATCGTATGGTGATGACTGACTGTTGACGTAGTCTGCCCAGGCCACAATCTTTCCTGAGGGGAAGTCACAGTGGTTGGGATCAACACCGGTGTCGATGATACAGACTTTAACTCCAGTACCATCGTATCCAGCAGACCAGGCATCATCTGCGTTGATCAGAGGTATACTACTAGACAGGTTGATGTGAGCAACGCCGTCAGCTTCCACGAACTCAACTTCAGCGACCTCAGAAAGTGCTTTAATGTTGGATACACGAATATCCACAACAGCACCCATTCCACTCAAGAAATAGTAGTAGACGCTACCGAACTTCTCCAGTTTGTTGGCTGCATTGGGGTCCTTGAACCACACCAAAGTCCTCACAACGTCGTTTCCATTCATGCCATTGATCTGATCTTTGATTGACCACTTCATCTTGGCTACATTGTTGGGTACCACAGCGACATACTCGCTGGGGCCGACTTCAGTCATGTAAGCCATGGGTACCTTGAAGCTGGTATCGCTGATCTGGATAACGGGCAGGTATTCCACGTTGATTTCCTTAGTCACTCTGTTCAATACACCAGGGCCAACTGATATGTACATGAAATCAGAATCCTCGCCTGTAATGTCAACATTGAGCTTCAACAGGTCTCTTCCCTCATAGCCAAAGGTCTGAACATGGATTACTCCCTTAGTAGGCTTAGCACTAACAGCAACTAGTGAGAAAACAAGCATACTTACTGTGGCAAGCACGAAGATCTTTCGACTCTTCATATTTTCACCTCCTTTTTCTCTATTATGCAACTGCACGAGGCAGGCACATGGTTTCCTTCATTTGCACCTATATAAATTTTTCGGTTATCACTTCAATGTTTTACATTTATTATAAGAAAAAGAGAAATATTTTTTGCTTTCTAAGATCAACTATGTTACTCAACAATAAGAAATAAGAAAAAGGGGTGTTTTCCTACTGGACAATAACTGAGAACGTGACTTCATCAGTATTTCTGTCTGCCCAGTGAGCTCTCATCGCACCACTATTGAGGCTATCAAGACTATCAGGAAGCTCACTGCAGTCAGTATCCCAAGGACAACCAATATGGCAAAGAAAATCAGAGCACTCATTTGAGGATTGCTCATAGGATCAGAAAGGAAAGCCAGGAGCAGAGCGGGGATCACGAGATATTGATAGTCTCTGAGCCAGCCCTCTACCCTCGAACTCCACCGTTCACTGTCCATTCTCACCACATTGATCATGAGAACACTGCCTGTGAATCCCAGGAGTAGCCCAAAGACTGTGTAGCTGTAGTTGACTATCTGCAGCTGGAATGTACTGAGAGCTTCGGATTTAAGGACTCCCAGTTCATCGAGGATATTTAGCCCAAAGAACATGAGTATCTGGGGGAGTAGCCCGGGTACGTAAAACTTCTTGGTATGCAACTTCTCAAAGAGGTCCTTCTGAAAGAGGAAGAAGGCAAAGAATACTCCCAAGAATATCCCAGTACATCCCGAACAGGTTACGAACTGTCTTCCCGAAAAGAAATATGAAGAGAGCTCCCACTGGCTACAAAAGAGTCCACTGAATCTAAACAGGTAATTGTATAGAGTCTCCGTCCATTCCGGCGTAATTACGATCCAGGAAGGCACTGATGTCATATTGCTATACACCAGAACATCCCAGATGACATGGCTTATGACAGGGGCCAACAGATTCTGAGTTTTTTCCATTTCCATGCTCAGAATGACTGACCCAATGCAGCTGATGCCCACAATCTCCAGGAGGGACAGAGGGGAACGCAAAGAAGAGAATACTGACACCTTATACAATCCGAAGAGTACTGTGACAATGATAATTTTGGTGATAAGTCCAAAGCTATCTGACAGCTTCCCCTGAAGATATCCTCGGAAGAAAAACTCCTCTGCAGCAGCTACCACTACCACTGCAACCACAATTGACGCATTGAAGGTAATGCTGGACAGACTCAGTCCGCGGTATACTACAAAAATAAGAAACATTGCCAACCCAAGAACCAATCCTACTCCAATATTCAAGGGCAGGTCCTGATTCTTGAACTGAAAGTCATCAAACCCTCTAATAGTACTACTCCACATGTAAAGGACGCCGAGGAACAGGATAATAGCCGCGAATTGGGTCCAGATGCCCCCCACGTAGTAGAGATAGATGACTGCGCAGAGCCCAAGAGTGGCTATGATGGCCTGGTATGAAATCGGGACTAGACGTATTTTTTCAGTGAGACTCATGGAATTCCTCCTGCAAATGCAATTCCTGAGAGGAAAATGCTCGCTGTGCACAGAAAGAAACAGTTTATATAAGCTTTTTCATAGGAGTTGCTCTTGCCCATGAGTATGAAGATATAAGCCATCCAGGGCACTAGGCCTAGATAGAACAAGAACCAGGGCGAGAACACACCTGCACCTACCAGTAATGGAAATCCTACTACAGGCACGGCAAGGCCACACATAACCACTGCCCGTGCCACGTCTGTGCCAACCATCA
>JACVGW010000026.1:27506-28782 GCA_018992565.1 Theionarchaea archaeon | reverse complement strand
AAAACCGAATCAAAAACGGTCTCAACCTATCCTTCGATGAATCGTAAGAGCCCTTTACAACTTCTTTCTCATATGCCCTTGAAATCCTGAATACATCGACAGGATACCCCATGGCTCTACATTCAATCTCTCTCACATCATACACATGCCCTGTGGCCCATTCGGCCAGGGCTGCAATAGCACCTATGGTGACATGACACACAGGCGAGGGGGACAAAACGTCCTCACTTTCCCAGTTGTCTCTGAAAGTGATTAGAAAGCAATCTTCCTCTTCATCCAGTTTCAACTGAGGCTGTGATGTACCTCCTTCTGAAGGGTACCTTTTCTTGACGACTCTTATCAATAATATTAAGGCATGTTTCAACCGTGATTGTTCAGGGCTCAGAAACCGTAGACGCAGCAACAATCGCGTTACCCGCGAGTACTTCTCAAAGCTCTTCTTGACTATCTCTCTCCCAATTCGTAATTGAAGGTTGCGAATGCCCCTCCTCCCGAACAATTCAAGAAGAGAACGGCATAGCATCTGGAGATCTTCCAGGGGAATATCAGTCCTATCATTAAGAGGAGGAAAATTACCAATATATTTTTGGAGGTGGGCATAATTTAAAACGGATTTTAGCCCATGTTGTCCCACAATTCCTTCAATAGTCTCCAGGTAGACTCTCATGCTAAAATTGTCAGTTTTTCTTCCTTTAAGCATGAGAAATCCCCTCAAACCAGCAAAGGTCTCTTACCTGTAGGGTTCGGGCAGACATAATGTCACCTGTGCTTTCTTGCATATGGCTTCTGCGATGTTCTAGCTATAACAAAAGAGACAGCATTCTATTTCTCTTATCACTTACTGCTCCAAGTCTGTCCAAATTTATAAGGGTTACCGATGATTATTCCACCTATACCTTTCAGGATTTCACGCCCCTCCGAAAAGCAGGAGAGGCTGAAAAATGATTTGCGCTCCGGCAGGATTCCTCCCGGTTCATCATGCTCTTGCGTCATCCAATGTGAGTTTGATCGCACTCACTATCTTCAACCTGCTGATTTATCGTCCTCTGATCCCACCGAAATCTATTTATAGAGCTACTACTAATTATAATAGCTACTATGTAGTATATCTGGTAGCAATCAGGGAAGTGAGATGGTACTATGACAAGAAATATTGTGGTTGTGGGAAGTGTTGCTCTGTCTGCAGTGGCGGCTGCAGGTCGTCCTGCTCAGTCCTTGGTTCACAAAGAAAAGAAAGGAGGAAGCAGGTCACTATTCATGAAGTGGTTTTCTATGA
>JACVGW010000026.1:10898-27406 GCA_018992565.1 Theionarchaea archaeon | reverse complement strand
ATTATGTGAAGGAAACACAGAAGCTGCAGGAAGGAATCCTGAAGATACTCCACGACTATGATGTGTCCACGCTGTCAAGAGAACAGAGAGTATCATACCAGGTGTATGAATGGTTCTTGGAGGACATGATTCGTGGCCGTGAATTCATGTACTATGATTATCCGGTAACGCATTTCGTAACAGGTGTCCAGTATCAGCTGCTGCAGTTTTTTACTGAAATTCATCCCGTGGCTACCCTTCAGGATGCCGAGGATTATATTGCGTGTCTGGAGCAGGTTGACACCAAGATGGAGCAGCTGATAGAAGCATTACAGAAACGAAAAGAGGCAGGAGTAATCTCGCCGAAATTTGTAATTCAGTGGTCCCTGTACAGCATTAGAGGCATGGCACAGGGAACCCCAAAGTATCTTCCCTTCTATACAGCTTTTCAGGAGAAGGTGGAGAACCTCGACATCACTACCGAGGAAAAACAGATGCTGCTCCAGGCAGCTGAAAAGGCAATTCAGGAGGCCGTGATACCGGGATATGGTAAGCTTGCACAGTATCTCGAGGATCTCGAATCTGAGGCTCCCACTGACGATGGAGTGTGGCAGTTTCCAGAGGGAGAGGAGTATTACTCGTATACACTCCGTCACCATACGACAACTGATTTGACTGCCCAGGAAATATATGAGCTAGGGCTACGTGAACTGGAAAGGATCCACCAGGAAATGCGCATCATCTTTGATGAACTGGGTTACCCTTCAGATGAGAGTCTCTCTGATCTGTTCCAAAGGGTCTCACGGGATTCTGGGTCTATTTCTGGCAGTGATGTGGCAGAAATGTATCAAACCCTAATAGAGGAAGCAGAGCAGAACCTGGATCCCGTCTTTGATATCGCTCACACTGCAGACGTGATTGTTGTTGCCGGTTCTGAAGGGGACTACTACATGTCTGGCTCTCTCGATGGCTCACGACCAGGGGCCTTTTATGCTAACGTGACAGGCAGGGAACTCCGGTACGGGATGCCATCCCTTGCGTACCATGAGGCAGTCCCCGGACATCACTTTCAGATAAGTATTGCCCAGGAACTGGATGTGCCCTTTTTCAGGACAGATCTCATCTTCACCGGGTACACTGAGGGGTGGGCCCTGTATGCTGAACGCCTGGCATACGAACTGGGATGGTATGCTGATGATCCCTATGGTAATCTGGGAAGGCTGCAGTACGAAGCATTCAGAGCAGCCCGCCTGGTGGTGGATACAGGTATTCACACCAAGGGCTGGACCTTTGATGAGGCTGAGCGATTCATGGAAGAAAATGTGGGATATAAGAACTCTGATGTTGTCAATGTTGAGTTCGAGATCAGCCGGTACATTGCCTGGCCAGGTCAGGCCACAGCCTATATGGTGGGCATGCTCACGATTCTGGAGCTACGGCAGAGAGCCATGGACGCCCTGGGAGATGCTTTTGATATTAAAGAGTTTCACAGAATAGTCCTGGGGAATGGAAGCATGCCTCTATCAGTGTTGGAAGAGGTGGTGCAGGACTATATTGATGAATCTCTTGAAAGTCATATGGTATGGTCTCGCGCTGGTACGTATTTGCAGTGAATTGTGCCAACTTCCGTAGTGGGTTTTGGTCCTTGATAACCAGACTGCCTTTCAGAAAGTAGGGATTCAATCTTAAAGATGAATCCCGATGAAGAGACTAGCCTGGCTTTTGTGCGCTCACTATAGTCCACCAGCGGACTGCATGATGACACACGAAATCTGTGAACCCTGCCTCTCCAAACAGACGTTCGAGCTCTTCTGGAACAAAGGATTTCACGCCCCCATACCTATGGTACCAGTAACTGAGTTTTCGTGATACAGGCCCGATATTAGGCACTTTCACTGTGGCCACTGTGAAGTGTGCTCCTGGTTTGAGAACCCTTAATACCCCCTTGAGTGTTCGGGGGATGTCAGGGAACAAGTGGAGCGCTCCACAGCAGTTGGCACCATCAAGGGAATTCTCAAAGAAAGGAAGGTCTTGAGCATCTCCATGTATGAAGAACAGGTTGTTGATATGTTGAGCTTTCGTGCTAGCATATTCCAGCATAGGCATGGACAAATCCAGCCCAACAACAGTACCCTCATTCAATTGCCTGGCAAAAGGACGCGAATAGATCCCTGGACCGCAGGCAATGTCTACCAGAGATTTCTTTCCTTTGATCTGATGGATATTTGAAATTAGCTTGAATTCATCGTCAAATGAGATTCCAAATACAATATTGCCGTATGGACCAGATCTCCAGAACCAGCTTTCATACACATCAACGAAGAAGTCCCATTCAACAATGTCATGCCAGAAGTACCGTTTGACAGTATACTCGGGAAGCACGTCAATAATAGTCCCGTTTACTCTGTATGCAGCACCGCACTTCCTGCAGTGGACATTGCCATTAAAGGGCACACGGTCTAATTCCCCTGATCTGCAGCCAGGACACACTATCTCCACCTGTGAACGCTTGATGGCTAATGCATGTTCCTCATTCACCTCTTTTTCTGAAGTTTCTATCATTTCTTTTCACCTCCTGCAGGTTTCTTTTCAAAATCTTGACTGACAGTCAGTCAATTGATGCAAAACAAAAAAAAGGGGATTCTACTCCCCGTGGTGTACCTCCAGCATCTCTAGAATAGACCTTGTTAATGACCCGTTCTGTGCGCCCAGCACTCTCTCTATAATGGAGAACCCTGCCACGATCAGTTGCTTCTTGGATTCGAGAGAGGTAGAGGCGAACCCTGATGGATCAAAAAGCCTATCCCAACATGAAAAAATCACCGAAGAAGCTTCTCTGGGGTATTTTGTATCAAAAAGTCCTTCTTCAACTCCCTGTTTGATTATATCAGCGAAAATCGGCACGATTGCAGCTTCAGTTTTCTTTTCCATCTTGATGTGGAGGAGGCTGTTCTTCTCCTGGTGAAAGAAGCTGATGAGTCCTTTGTGTTCAGTCCCAAATTGATAGAACATCTTGATACTTGCTATGATTTTCTGAATAGCGTCAATATCCTCTCTCTGGCTCTGCTCTCTAATGAAAGCTGCACTCTCAGAGATTAACCGGTCTACGACACTATCCAGTATTTCGTCCTTTGATTTGAAGTAGTAGTAGAATGTCCCCTGTGCTACCTGTGCTTTCTTCACAATGTCTGATACTGGTGTTTCCTCGTATCCTTTTATGGCAAACAATTCTTCTGCAATCTCTATGAGTTCCTCCTTCCGAATTTCAGGATTCTTGGTTACTCTTGTCATGGAAATCACTTGACTGATTACCAGTCACTACGCAGCGAGGGTATAAAAAGATTTCGTTTCCTGGAAAGATGATTCCCAAAACACGGTTTCAGTCTTGCTGTTAATCAGTCCATGCGCGCAGAATATGTAATAATCCAATGATACGTAGCCATGGCACGTCATGAGTCAATGTCAAGGGTTCGGTCGACAAGGACGTATAAGTGAGAGAGGGTCTCGTCACGCTTCAGCACGGAGACGCTGATTAGATAGTGGTTATCCCGATATGATTTCAAAGAGCCTATACTTTCTTTCTAGCAGCTTCAGGGAAAAGAATGCAATTATTCCATAAGCCAGTAACGCCAGGAGTATGCTGTAGAAGCCCTGGACTATGAGTATGAGAACCAGCAAGGGAGCAAACACCACGCCTGTGAGAATCAGTCCTATTACAGTTGCTAACATCTGGCTCTCAGTCTGCGGGGGATAGTATAAGACCGCCACGTTGCACAGTGCTGTTGCTATAATACAGAACAAGGGAAGGAAAACCAGGGAAAACCAGAAAAGCTCAGCCTCAATCCCGTGCATGGGAAAGGCCAGAAAAGAGGTGATCAGGAAAGCGTAGGATACTGCCATGGCAAGCACAGATGGGACAGCAATTTCGGACAAGATGATCCTCCAATTGGACTCTGGTATCAGTTTTATGATCTCAACTCTTCGAATGTCTTCGCGGAGATCCCAGCGTAGGTTGTTTGCTGCTATCAGGGCCAGCGGGATTGAAAAGACCACACTGGACTCGCCAAGGATGTATGAGTATATGAAATAGAAGGCTGCCAGGGCACTGACAGCTCCCAGATTCCTTATGTCTCTGAGAGCACTTATCAGATTCTTCCAGATCAAAGCAGTAGGTCCCATACCGAAAGGTCGAATCTTGAACATCTTTCTGGCAAAAGACTCAGAAACCACGACTTCTTTGGCGTACGCTTTTTTTTGCAGGATCCATCGCTTCCTACTGATAGCTTCTGAAGCCTCATAGTAGTGGCTTTTGACAGAGAGGACTGCACCTAATGTGACAACGTCAATAAGAAGTAGTCCCAGGATTTTTGCTATAACTGAAAGAGATATTTTCCAGACCACGGCCACGTCGACAGCCAGAGCAGCAGGGGCCATGGCTGCTCGCATAACAGTGGAGTTGAAAACAGATAGTGCTGCATCACTCAGCTCAGCTCCTTTAACCATTTCCTGATACACTGCAGCCAGGAATATGCCTATAACAACCAACCATATCCCACCAACGACAGTCTTGAGACGAGAATACTTCAGCTCAGACAGGTTTGAGCCCAGCAACACAATGAGCCAGCCCAGATTAAAGGCAAGAATCATCAACAGGGTAAAGGCTATCCAGGAGAAGACGAGTCGGTGCCATACACTGAACACAAATGCAAGAGAGAGGACCCAGAAGAGGAATCCTGCTGACACGAAGGCAAGAGCCGCATGGACAGCATATTGCGTTAGTGTACGATTGAGTAGAATAGTCCGCCTGCTCAAGGGGGACGGAAATAGAAAATCAATTTCAGGCAAAGAGAATACCAATGCGTTGCCAGTTATAGAATAGAATACCATCAGCCACAGTGTTATACCCATAAAAGAAAAGAGAGCAGGGTTGATGCTCAGCGCCGTAAACGGGAGGTCTGTGGGTGGGAGTCCCAGGGTGTACAATGTGAGAAGGGGAAAGGCACCTACCAACCCAATTACCAGAAAAGGAATTACCTGCTTGGGATTCTTGACTGTGGATATGAGCCTGTTCTTTACGAGGTGTAAACCCAGGTAAAGAAAAGCATTCATTGGGGCTCCTCCGTGATCTTCAGGAATACTTCTTCCAGTGAAGCATCTGAAGATGCAAGTGCCGTTTTTCTAATGTCCTGCAGGGTACCTTCTGCGATTTTCTTCCCCTGATCAATGATCAGGATTCGGTTGCATAATTCTTCCACCAGGTACAGCATGTGCGAACTGATCAGTACGGTCTTTTTCTGTGCAGCTCTTTCAAGGAGTACGTCTTTGAGGGTTCTGGCCCCGCGGGGGTCAATGCCGATCAGAGGTTCATCAAGCAGGAGGATCTTTGGATCATGTACCAACGCGCAGCAGATTGTCAGCTTTTGTTTCATTCCTTTAGACAAGGAATTAACCAGATCATTTCTCTTCTGAGAAAGCTCAAATAGATTCAACAATTCATCGATTTTTGGATCTGGGTCGGGGACGGAGTACAGCAATGCGATGAATTTCATGTGCTCATATACGGTGAGAATTTCGTAAGGGTTAGGAGTCTCCGGCACAAAGGCAAGCAACCGTTTTGCTTCCTGTTCGTTCTCCAAGAGGTTGTAATCGTCAATCATGACCAGCCCTTCAGTGGGAAGGGCAACCCCGCACAGGCATTTCAGTGTGGTTGTCTTTCCTGCACCGTTGGGTCCCACCAGCCCAAAGATTTCTCCATCATTAATGGTGAAAGACAGATCATTGACTGCTGTCACTTTCTTGTACACTTTTGTTAATCCTCTTACCTGAATCATGTACAGGAATCATCAGTTCAGTTTATATAGGTTTCTTGATTGGGATGGAATGTGCGCAACTAGCGGAGTTTTGAGAATGAGAATAACGGATTTTGCCAGCACGTCGTGATCCGACACATTTAGCATTCAGAATTCGGGAGGTACTCTTCACGCACCATAACGGGAACACGCTTCAGGTCTCATCCTCAAGCAACCAGCGGTTATGTGACCTTTGGCTTCTAGGGGTTCTGCTGGATGATATCTCTGATTGCTTCAACAAGAATCACGTTATCGTGGTGACTTCCTACTGTTATCCTCAGCCACTCCCCACGTAAGGGCCCTCCCAGCCTCTTTACCAGAATATTCTTCTGAAGAAGTCCCTGGTACACATCATGGCATCGTTCATTCAAGTTAACAGATACAAAATTGGTGTGGGTCATATGTACATCAATCCCCATGGATTCCAGCTCCCTATACAGGAATTCCTTCTCCCTTTTCACGTCCTGGATGATAGTCTGAGAATATTCTGTGTCATCAAGAGCCGCCATCCCTGCAATGACAGCCAGGGAGCTCACTGAAAAGGGCAGTCTCACCTTGGATAATTGTTCAAGATTCTGGGGCTGCGAGATCACATACCCCAATCGCAGTCCAGCCAGTCCAAATGCTTTCGAAAATGATCTGGTTATAATCAGGTTAGGATACTCATTTACTAACGGTATGCAGGTAGTCCCTGCGAAGTCTGCATATACTTCATCAATCAGCACAATGCTTTCAGGAGAAGCTTCCAGTATTTTCAGTACCTCTTTCTCTTTGAGTAATGTCCCGGTGGGGCTATCTGGGTTTACCAGGACCACCAGGGCAGCCCCCGATGCAAGAGACTCCAGAAACCTTTCCAGCGGGAAAGAAAGGTCTTCACAGTAGGGTATCTCGTTGATTGATGCTTCCCGTAGTTGAGCCAGGATTTTCATCATCCCGAAGGTTGGAGAAGCCATGGCAACTGTGTCCCCCTGATCCACATACGCATCCATGACGCAGCGAATTCCTTCCTCAGCGCCATTGGTCAAGAAGACGAATTCAGGGCTAATACGGTGATACTCAGCAATCCTGCAGGAAAGTCTGTCATAATCAGGGTAGCGGGATATATCACTGATTTCCAGCGAATGCAAGGCTTTCAATACAAGAGGAGAGCATCCCTTTGGGCTTTCATTAAAGTCCAGCAAGACTCTGTTGGCTCTGGGTTCAGTTGAAATCCTGAATGAATTAGTGTGTTCCACCCCTCTTCTTGGCTTGATATGGCCACCCTTCTTGATTTCAGAATGTGCTATGGATTTCACCTCTATCCACCTGCAGCTTTCCGGTCCAGTCCCTTGAACGGGGTGTCCTCAGTGATTTCGGCCAGATAGAAGTCATAAGGACGGTCTGTTTTAGAGATGCGTGTGAAAGCTGCCTTTTTACAGGCATTGTTATGCCTTATCACTTTTCATTGACAAAGTATATAAATGTTTTGAATAGTAGATATGTAAGGATCGGTTCAACGTGGGATATATGACCAAGATGATAGAAAGTCCGGACACCAGGAGGGAGAATAGAATCCCTCCCGGGCAGAGAGTGACAGAGAAGTGGCCAGTACTGCAATACGGTGATGTCCGCCATGTAGATATCGAGAAGTGGAGATTCACCATTTTTGGGCTGGTAGAGGAGAGGAGGACTTTTGATATAGAGGAGTTCATGTCCTTACCCAGAGTGAAAGTATTCTCAGATATTCATTGTGTCACAGGATGGTCAAAATTGAATAATATGTGGGAAGGAGTGAGCACCAGTGTCATCAAAGAGCAGGTTATCATCCGCCCCGAGGCCCGGTATGTGATGGTTCATGCAGAGAAGCAGTTCACCACAAACCTGGCTCTTTCTGACTTTTTCGCTGAAGATGTACTCTTTGCAGTGAAGTACGATGGGAATGACCTGACTCCTGACCACGGATATCCAGTGAGGCTGGTTGTCCCCAGGCTGTATTTCTGGAAAAGTGCCAAGTGGGTAACAGGGGTGGAGTTTATGGCAGAAGATAAGAGAGGCTTTTGGGAATCACATGGGTACCACAACAGGGGCGATCCCTGGCTGGAAGAACGTTACAGTTAGAAGGGTTGCATTCCATGAGAAGCCTGTCTAGAATGGACAGGAGAGATCTGCATGGTTTCATGCTGGCAATGTACCACTGCATTTGTACTCATTATTCCAGTGACAGGGCAGATTTGGATTTGTCATGCACATGAGAGATACGTGAGATAAGAAAGAAGTGATCTGTGGTCGCCTACTTCATTCCCAGCTTCTCATTATTCTCTAGGACAGTTATGAGTTCAGCAAGTCTTCTCTTCTGAGTTTCCTCTTTCTTTGCAGAGACTACCCAACCGAGGTACTGCCGCCTGTATCCTGGAGCAAGAGCGACGAAGTTGTTCCATGCCTCAGGATGAGCTTTCAGAGCTTCTTCGACATGAGTCGGGATGGTAAATTCCTTTCTGGGCTCAGGTCCTCTTTCAAGGGACAATTCATCGATTTTCTGCAGTCCAGCTTCTGTCATTTTTCCCTGGTTGATCATCTTCTTTATTCTGTCAATGTTCGAAGAAGACCACCTGCGTGTGTCCCGACGTGGAGTAAATTTCCTGACGAATTTCTCGTCATCAATTCTTTTTATGATACTGTCTATCCATCCGAAGCATATGGCTTCCTCAACTGCATCATTATAAGAGATGGTGGGGTTACCCGTATGCTTCTTGTAGAAGACTAGCCAGATTTCATTCTGAGTAGTGTGGTTTGCCTCCAGCCATGAACGCCACTCACTGCGAGTAGTGACATACAGTGATTCTGCCACATCCATGGAATTCCAGTCGATGGAGGTACTATAAAGATTTGCCCTCCTGGAATTCCCAGTTTTTCCTTTCTTCTTTGGGAAGAGCCATTCTCACCACCTGGTGCTGACTATTATCCCCAGATTATTGTGGTCAATATCTGTGGCATGCAGTCTTATTCGGTCTGATATTTCCTCTGCCTGGACTCTGAATTTAAACTTGGTGCGCTGGCACGTGAGCAGCGGAGCTGTTTTTGTATAGAACTTCACTCCTTTGTCTACTTTCTCGAAGCGCCAGTCTTTTGGTGCTTCACGGCCTTCAACGCTTTTCCAAGGGGGTGTCTGCACTCTTGGGAAGACTTCTATGTCATAGATTACATTGGAGTAGGCGTCATTCTCAACGTGAACGTAGAGGTCGATTACATTCTCTTCAGTGACGATAAAAGCTGAGCGGATTCCTGTAAGAGTCTCCTTTCTTCCTTCTCCTGGCTCTCCTTCTTCCCCTTCTGGCTCTCCTTCCTCCTCTCCTGGTTCTCCTTCCTCCCCTGGTTTCTTCTCTTTCTTCTCCTTCTTAGGTTTCTTCTCTTTTTTGGGCTTCTTCTCTTTCTTCTCCTTCTTAGGATGGTCTGGATGTCCTGGGTGTTCTGGATGGTCTGGATGGTCAGGATGGTCAGGATGGTCAGGGTGCCCTGGTTTTTCCGATTCTTTTCCACTTATTCTCTGCGCCAGATTTCTCAAGAATGACATCAATGAATTCTCATTTTCTGGAATACTATCACCTCCTCTCATACAAGTGTCTCTACATGTGGATGCAGCCTTTGTACAACTCACACTATCAGGAACTTGAGAAGCTCTGCATTTCTAACAGGCTTTGCATCCCATCTGCATATCATTATGATTTCAGAACATAAAAACCTTTCTTCTGGGAACATCAGGCGCTTGAGTGAGATAGACTACAAGGTAACGAAGAACATCGCAGTTAGGGCTAATTCTGAATAAAAAACTTCATTTCAGTAGAGCATCACGGAATTGGGACAAAATATTGAGTAGTCACATACTTTTTCACGCTGCCAGAGACGGAATGCAGTCATGAGAGAATTCCCAGAGGGTTGCATGTACCTGGAGCGGAAGATCTGTGCACCTGCACCTGCCTCAGAGAATTGGGGTGAAACAGGTCGACCGCAGATCATGAACAGAACTGACAAATCCATACCCGGTACTACTTATCCATGGATTTCTGGTAAGTGGCTCTTCGTTTTACAGGATTGAACCCCATGTGTTCGTAGAGATGAAGTGCCCCACTGGGATTCTTGGCGTCCACTCCCAGGACTGCTTCAGCCATCCCTTCTTGCCTGAGCCGGCTGAGACTGAGGGCAATCAATGCTTTTGCCAATCCTTTCCCCCTGTGGGGCTGCGCTACTGTTACAAACTCCACATGTCCCCTCTTGCAGTGATATTCTCTGTTCTCTGCCTCGTTGATGAAGTTCAACACTGTACCAGCTACTCGGTCATTGGTGTCCCATGCCACTATCCACAAGGCAGGATTAAAGGTGGAATCTCCCATCCATTCTTCAAACATCTCATCACGAAATCGAGAACCCTGCCAGAGTTCTCTTAGAGACTGGCATGCAGCTCTCCATATGGTCCAGTACTGGTCAGGGTGCGCAGGGCGGACTTCGATTCCTTCCGGAAGAGGTATATCCGAAATTGGCTTTGAAAGAGAACGAGCCATACGAAATCCGTACCTCACAGGCCTGTAGCCCTCGCTCTCCAGAAGTGATATCCAGTGTGTTTCTGTCTCCTGGGTCCAGGCTTGATAGAAATGGGGCTTCTCTGCCAGATGACTCAGTCGGATCTCGCGACCTCTCTGTTCATTATGGTGCAGCATAGCTCTACGTATCCCCTTTCCCCGCCATTCTGGCAGCAGATATGTTACATGAGGACAAACACATTCGTCCTCTAGATCTTCCCACCAGACCTCGCCATACCCGATGACGCTGCCATTCATTTCCACAAAGAGCATATCAGTACTGGGATCAAAATTGTAGAGATGATCGAATTCGTTGGCAATATCCTCAACAGATATGGAGAATTCAAGCTGGTCTTCCTCTTTACTTCCATTAAGAACGTTGACCATTGCCAGATAGTCTTCTTTCCCCGAAAAATGCCTGAAGGTCAACCCAAGAATGGAGGGTGCATCAGGCACCGTAATATAGAGATCTGTTTCCATGGCGATGTTGCTCTCTGAGATCATATATGGTTTACTGTCCTGTTCCTCATGAGGTTAGGTTGCAGATATGATTGTGGCGCGCTGTCCACAGCTGTTGTCGTATGCCAGCTTCTGACATCTACGTAATCTTCATGAGGTTAGTTTTTATTGAAAGAAGGAATTCACTGACACGAGGTTTCAGATGACCCATGCACAATTTGTCATTAGGAAATACCACCCTTCAGATGAAGAAGATGTCATCAGATTGTGGGATGAATGTGGGTTGATTGTCCCCCAGAATGATCCCCGAAGAGATATTGAAAAAAAGGCTCAATTCCAGCCCCAGTGGTTCTTTGTGGGCATTCTTGATGGAAGACTCATATCCAGCATGATGGTGGGATATGAAGGGCACCGAGGGTGGATCAATTATTTAGCTGTTCTCCCCAGTTTTCAGAGAAGAGGATATGGACGGTACATGATGGAAAAGGCAGAATCAGTCCTAGGAGAAGCAGGATGCCCCAAAATAAATCTTCAGGTGCGGAAGAGTAATACATCAGTAATACAGTTCTACAAAGCATGTGGATACTCGGAGGACGCTGTGATCAGCCTGGGGAAGAGGTTATAACTGATGTCAGGGATCGACACGCGGGAGAAATTCTATGAAATCTGCTCAAGATCTCAAGAAAGGCCTGCAGGGAATTGATGGAAGAGGATATAGAGCTTATAAGAGCATACAGGGTGCATATGACTTCTCAACATATATTCTCCTGATAGATTACGTTCAGGGAGACCCTTTTGCATCTCCCAGCAGGATTAGGGTACGAATACCCCAGGATGTGGCCAGATTCCCCGATGATACGTACAATACGAAAAGCAGGGAAGTGGCAGCAAGGGACTATATAACCCGCGCATTTTATGCAGCTTCCAGAAGCATGTGCAGAGGAAGACGTGGAACAGGTAAGAGTGGGATTATATCTATTGATAGACCTGGTCAGGAAGTGCTTGAACGGACTTCTGCTCTCATCACTGCTGAGTATGTGGAAATGCGCTTTGTTATAGGACTGCCTGCATTTGGGAGGAGGATTGCAGGAACCCATTGTCATGCTATGTTCTTTGAGGAACTTCCTGGAATAGTGCATGCTGTGCATTTTGAGGCTTTGGATGCGAAGAGGCTGTATGAGCATCTTCACACTGTGGAGGATGCGGATTTTCTCAGGCGTGCACTTCCTTCAATGGGGCTGGTGGCTTTTGTAGCTGATGGTTCTGTTCTTCCCCGGGTGAGTGGGGTAGACTCACGACCTTTGATGGAGAAGGTGGTTCCTTTCAATTCTCCAGATTCCTTGAGAAGAGAGGTTGAGTTACCTAATAATGGTATAATCGCCGGGATGGGAGTCCCTGAAGGGGTCACCCTGGTTGTGGGAGGGGGGTACCATGGAAAGTCCACATTACTGAATGCTATAGAACTGGGGGTGTATAACCACATTCCTGGAGACGGGAGAGAATTTGTGGTTTCCAATTCTGATACTGTCAAGATTCGGGCAGAGGACGGGCGACGTATTGAAAACGTGGATATTTCCCCGTTTATCAGTGACTTACCCTTTGGGCAGAGTACAAAAGCGTTTTCTACAGAGAATGCGTCTGGCAGTACATCCCAGGCAGCTAATATCATGGAAGCATTGGAAGTGGGGGCCAGAGTCCTGGTAATTGATGAGGATACATCAGCCACCAATTTTATGATCCGGGACCATAGAATGCAGGAACTGGTATCCAAAGACAATGAACCAATTACGCCGTTCATTGATAAGGTGAGGCAGTTGTATGAGGATTGTGGTGTGTCGACTGTGCTGGTGATTGGGGGATCTGGAGATTATTTTGATGTGGCAGACACAGTGATATGCATGGTTGAGTATGTGCCACAGGATGTGACGAAAAGGGCGAGAGAGATTGTGGATAAGTATAAGGCTGAACGGATACATGAGGGTGGCCAGAGGTTTGGGGATATCACGGAAAGGATACCTGTTAGAGACAGTTTTGACGCCAGCAAAGGGAAAAGAAGGGTTAAGATATCTGTCAGAGGTGTTGACACTATTGTATTTGGGACCAATGAGATTGATCTTGAGAATGTGGAGCAGTTGGTGGATGTAAGTCAAACGAGAGCTATTGGTGACGCAATTTACTATGCCACCCGGTATATGGATGGGGAAAAGACATTGCGCGAGGTTGCTGATGCTGTTTGTGAAGATATAAAGGGAAATCTGGATGTGCTGAGTCCTCGGCCAGTGGGAGATTACGCAGTATTCAGAAGACTTGAGCTTGCTGCAGCCATGAATCGGTTGAGGACAGTGAGAATGGCTCATGCGGGGTTCGACGAAGGGCGTTCCTGAAGTATGGATTGGCTGCAGACTAACCTCTCTTGTGGAATGCTCCTAACCTTCAGATCTTATCCTTCTCGTGGCTTACATATAACCTCCAGAACTCTCGTGTCAAAGAAGTTCTGGGAATGAGCAGGCATCACAACCACTGCAGTATCAGCTCCTCGTCCTGTTCCCCCAATGACCACAACCTCCTTTCCTGCAGGTATCAATCCAGAATCCAATGCCATAACAGCAATTTCAACACATACCTTCATCCCTTGGGAAAACATCCGTAACGTATCAGCAACCACATCAGAAAAAGTCCCGGATCCATATCTGCTCCGCACGCCTCTGTTCAGCCCAGACATCAAGTGTGTAGTAGTCAGAATCCTGACACCTTTCTTCTTCAGGTTCTCCCTGTCACCTTCGAACTCATCTCCTCCTTCCTTCTTGAACCCCATAGAATGAGTCACACCCACCACGTTCATTCCAGGGGTCATCTCCACCACCCTTTCAATCGTAAACCCCGTGGTAGATGCGACGACCACATGTTCAATACCGAGCTCCCCAGCTCTCTTCAGTGCTAGATCAATACATTTCTCAGTATTATCTCTTCCTATCTGATCAAAATATACGACGTTCACTATATCACTTCCTTTCACTTTCTAGTGTGCTTTCCCCTCTTCCCCCTCAAATAAAAACCTTTGTCCACCACATTTTCCAGCATATCCCCCTCAAACCTTCCAAGCCCCAGAACCTCTCCCCGTTCATTTACTACAACGCGTAAGCCACCTTCCTCGCCTTTCATAATATTATTCAGAAAAACATCTCTCCCGTAACTGAACAGCTTCTCCCCTTCCTCAGAAATAACAGTCTTTGTATTCGTGTACTCAGAAATCAGTCCTGCAATTTCCACAGAAGGCTCGAATTCCTCGCCTATGATTCCTATCTCCACGCCCAGACAATATGGTGTCACCCCTTTCTTTTCCATCTCACGGGCTGTCTTCAAAACATCTTTTCTAACCAAAAAAATCCTTTTTCCTATATTCACCAAGACTCCATCCAACACTTTGGAATCCACCTGTAGTTGTATCAAAAAACTCTCAATAATGATCCGTTCTTCACTACTAATAGTCCTCATTCTCCCTTGTATGCCCCTTTTTCCTTTCCCTTTCCTCTTCCACCCTCTGTCTATTCTTCTCACCTACCCCTCCTCTTTTTCTTCCGGTTCCTCATAATCCAGATACCACCCAATGAGACCCTCCAGATCAGTGACAAACACCTCATTCCGCAGTATCAATGCCTTTCTCCTGATATCATTGAGATCAACACTTTTCCCCCTTCCAACCCCTTTGCACGAGGTATCCACATACACAAAGGCGCTCGTCCCATCTTCAAGCTCTATCTTTCTTCCCTCCTCTTCAGTTAAAGGATAATCTGAAACACAAATAGGAAATAGGCGACATACCAGCGGTTTATCTTCCTGGATAGTACACTTGCCGTCTCTCAGAAAAACGCAGCCCGAATCCCATTCTCTCCTGTCCAGAACCAGCTTCCTCTCCCCAAATATCACAACAAAATCCTTGGGATCTTTATACTTGGAAATCCTTTTTATGTCTTCCAAAGTGAGGGGAATGTTCCTGGAACAGCAACATTCGCCACACATGGCGCATCCAAACCGATGATCCTCAAAGGGGACCAGCACTTCTTTCATCATCACGTGTAACATCTGGCACTTAAACACTTTTTCACTGTCAGACAAAATGCCAATCAGGAGACTGGAATTTTCCTTCCTGCAGTCATCATGTACAGTCTGTCTTGTCCCTCATCGTAGTACAGGGTGAATAACCTGGAAGACCTGGGAAACAAGTAGCTTCTGGCATCCCGTATGGTAACATGCCCATTCTCTCGGGAGTACACTGGATACTCCATGAAATGAGAGATCATACCTCCCTGAGTCTTTGCACTGATTTTCTCTATGACCTCAGCATCCATTCCTGGGCTCATCTGGGGAACCTCAATAGTATGAGTTCTTCCCAGTATGTCCACCTTCCCCACAGTATAGTGAGACCCAGAAGTGCAGAACACATAGGTGAAATTCCCCATGGGTTCTAGATTCTGGTAGGGAAGTCTGATTCTCAACACGTACCGCACCCCAATGTACCCAAAGAAGGCAGCAAAAGGCACCAGTGGATTGACAGAAACAAATCCAGATGCACCCACTGCCAGACTCAGGAGTGTCAATGGAATATCGAAAATCGTCATCAATCCAAGAGAATATCTCTTGTCAGAAAACGGTAGAAATGGGGATACACCCCAGGCAGTTACATAATCGGTGAATATATGCAGTACAAACCCTATGAGAATAACCAGGGAGAATACTGGATTGACAACTAACACCGCTGCAGACACGCCAAGAGCAAATACCAGTGTATGCGTGATACCCCGGTGAGTGAACAGCTGGGAGACTCTTGAACGGGATCTTCTGCGGATCTGAAAGAAGATCAATACGAAATCTATGTCCTGTATAGCTCCCAGGAGCCCCACCAATAGAGCTTCCAGCCCCTCAAACCCACAGAGGTATGCTATTCCTACACCCAGGAAGTAGTGAATGAATGCTGCAGCCATGGCTGAGAGGATTTTCTCTCTCTTAAATAGGTTTGCCGCATAGAATAGTAGCCGGGCCCGGCTTCGAACCGGGGTCGCGGGGTCCAAAGCCCCACAGGATTGTCCCCTACCCTACCCGGCTTTGGCAGAAATGTTTCGTTTTGAGGGCTTAAAAGGTTTGCCTCTTTGGCTCTGGAATCAACCCCAGTAGCCCAGAACTATTGTTCATGGAATCTCCTAATTTATCCACCGAGTTTCGAATTCACTGGTCCGGATCACTGGACGAGGTCTCCGTCTTCCATGATGATCGTTCCATCGACTTTAACTGTGGGATGCATCATGACGAGATCCCAGTGAAGGCTTGATTCATTCTTCCCTCCGAATTCCCTGTTCTCCCCTAGAGCAATGTGTATGGTCCCAATAATCTTTTCATCAGTTATCACATACCCTGTGGGTTGGGTTACCTCTGGATTCAACCCAATGCCGAGCTCCCCGATGACATCTTTCTGGCCGTGAGAATGAGAGAGAACGTCTTTGAACAAATCCTCATTTTTCTCGCAGGCTACGGAGACCACTTTCCCATCCTTGAAGACACAATCGATCCCCCTGATTTTTTCTCCCTTGTAGAAGGCAACATCAAAATACGCTCGCCCCTGAGCAGATGATTCTATGGGGGCACAGAACACTTCTCCCGCAGGCAAATTATT
>JACVGW010000026.1:0-10798 GCA_018992565.1 Theionarchaea archaeon | reverse complement strand
CGAGATTTCCTCTGAGCTCCAATTCTCTCCTCTGGTATTGATTGGAAAATTCTTGGGTCTTCCGTCCTGTCAAGAAAGATTTGACCGTCTACGAATCGAGCCAGTTCCATTGAAGACCTGGGAGGATGTTCCAGAAAGTCAATGTCGGGTTCTAAGAGCAGTCTCTTGCTCAGTCGGTCAGTATAAGGAGTGAGTACAAAATGGGCGTTCTGTCTGGAGATAGCTACAGCCAGGTCTTCCATGAATTCAAAGCAGAACAACCCCCCCGCAACCCAGATGACTTCTCCCGGCTTGACCCTCATACATTGAGTCACGATAGTCTCTGCAACTGAATCGAGGTCTACCTTGATCATGATGTGGAATTCTCTTTTCAATTATAACTCTTTCCTCTGTATTCCACGTGCCCTGCTCGCAGTATGGCTCACAAGAGCAGCAAAGAATCCCGGCTTATAACGTATGAAAAGGTATGCGTGCCCTCCCCGACACTGGCATTGCAAATATGCAGTCCAATCTTCCGATAGATGCTGAACCTCAACGCAATTGCACATTCGATGCACGATGGATACATTACAGCAGAAATAGGAATTCAGCCCAACCAAGGGACGCTGAACACAGATGATACTATGTGGTCCTGACCGAAAAGCTTTTTAGCTCATTGGTTTAAAGCCTCTCAGGTGATGCTTATGGCAGAGATTATCAAGGAAATCTGCGAATCTCTGGAAGAATCTGTAGTGCAGGACCCTTCGGTACCCAGAAACATAAGGAAAGCGGCTTCGGAAGCCATAGAACACCTAAGAAATCAAACTCAATCAAAAAAGGTAAGGGCCCATTCTGCCACTGAGATACTAGATGAAATATCAAATGATCCCAATATGCCCATGCATACAAGAACGATTATCTGGCAGGTTCTCACTGAATTGGAACGAATAGAAGATTAATGCTAATATCGACATTCGACGAATATCTACTCGTTTTCCGTCACTGGAAACCTTTAAATAGATGGCTGCATCTTGTAAATACATGGAAGATATACCGTTATTCGGAAACGAGAGCACAAGAGCGCATAAGACAAAAGACGAAAGGCTCTATTATGCAGACGAAGAGATCATCTCTAGAGAGAAGACTACTCGAAAAGCTCTCTACGTCCTGGTTGCTCTCGTGGTGGCCTGCGCTGCAGTCTTTGGCTATCTGTCCTACAACAGCTATGTCAATGACGTCAGCATGTCACAACAAATATCAGACTTATCACTGAGTATGCAGTCGAGCTTTGCTGTTCTCTCTGAAAAAGTTGAAGCTCTGGGAAGAAGAATTACAGGATTGGAAGAAAAAACATCACAACTCGAGCAGGAAACAGCTGAGAACAGGGCCGAAATCGAAAAGACACAGGAAGAAGTCACCAGTATCAAGAATACGCAGGAAGAGATGCAGCAGCTTCAAATCACCGCTGAAGATGCTGAACAGATTGCTCTGAACTGGGTGGCTGCAAATATCCAGGGAATGACTATTCCTCACCGGGAGTGGGACTTCAAGAACGGTAAGTACTATGTATATACGTTTTCCGTTGACAATACATCCTCCGCCGAGAGAGTAGAGGAAGAAATCGTTTCAGTGACTGAAACGGATGAAGGATTCCTGGTGAAAATGAATTTAACCTTCAAGGGATTCACCTTTACCAACGACAAACTCCACTGGGAAGTGGGGATTCTGGTGGATTACAAGGGGATTGCCACGCAAAAGTATATAAACTTCGCGTATTAGGGTGCCGCATGAAGCATGCAATGTTGGCGCTGCTGGTATGTTCACTAATGGTGACTGGTGGTCTGGAAAGGAGCTTCTTCCTGGCAGACGACACTCCCATTTGTCTGGTAGTAGTAGCAGATGATGCCAGCTTCGAGGACCTATTGACTGCAGCCCAGATTGCAAGAGAGATCGTGGATCTGGCTGGAAGTGGATGTCCTTTTTCACTGATTCGGTTTGAAGAGGAGATATCCAAGGAGGATACAGCAAAGTACAATCTGATTGTACTGGGTGAGAGTAATCTGAACTTCAGTGGAAAGGCTGAAGAGATTTCAGATGGACTCTTGCTGTACGAGAATCCTTTTGGAACAAAAAGGCACGTACTGGTGGTTGAGGACGCTCAATCATTGCTTGATTTGCTTCAGGATCTATAATCCTCTTTACATTTTTTTTCATTTTTGTCACTTTCCTATTCTGTGATGGATTAGTAGTGTATTGAAGCTTTTGAATCATTTGATGATGGAAACCCTTTTCAGTATTCTTTGTTCATAGGGTGTAATGATTGAGAACACATTCATTCTCCTGGATGGGATAGGTGACGTGACAGAACGGAATTTGTGGCAGAGTGAGGTGGTCACCTGGGACGATTTCCTGTCCAGGCGAGGAATTGAGAAAATGTCTGCAGTCCGAAAGAAGAAGTATGATAGACAGTTGATGAAAGCCCAGGGCAAATTGGAAAGTGGAAATTCCTCCTATTTTTCTCATAAGCTACATTACAAGGAACACTGGCGGTTGTACGAGAAATGGGAAAACGAAACGTGCTTTCTGGATATTGAGACCACAGGGTTCTATCATGGGATCACCATGGTTGGCATCTACTCCTGCGATGGGTACAGGAGTTTTGTGAGGGGGATCAACCTGGAAAAGGACATGCTGGCAGAGGAACTCAGAAAGTACAAGATACTGGTAACGTTTTATGGGAGAGCTTTTGATATGCCCTTCATTGAAAGGGAACTGGGAATTACTGTGGATATACCTCATATTGATCTCTGTTTTACAGGGAAGAAAATTGGGTTGAAGGGTGGGCTGAAAAAAGTTGAAGTGCAGGTGGGCATTTCAAGAGAAGAGGATATCTGTGGACTTAATGGACTTGATGCAGTGAGGCTGTGGAACCAGTACATGAGAGGGGATGAAGAATCACTGGATTTGCTCATCAGGTACAACGAGGCAGACACGGTGAATTTGAAAACACTGGCAGATATCATGTATAGCCGGTTAAGAGAGGAGACCTTTTTGCGCTGGCAGGTAGGGTTTGAGTGACGACTTCCTTGGGGAGACAACTCTTATAACCAGCGATTGCAAGGAGATTCCATGTGCAGAATGCTGGCATTCATGGGAAATCCCGGGCAGGTGAAGGAGCTCTTGCTTGCATTCCAGGGGCTCGCCCTGCACGGAAACAGCCCTGACGGTAAAGGCCACAGAGATGGATGGGGCATCGGATATTACGCTCATGGCATTGTCCTTGCCAAGAAAGCTGAATGTGCAGCTGAAAGCAGAAAATATGTGGAAGCTGCTGCTGAAGCGGCCAGAAAATCTCCCCACATCCTTTTAGCACATCTCAGGAAAGCTTCTCCCAACACTCCAATAACAGATGGAGAAGTCCATCCTTTTCAGATAGGTCGTTATCTATTTTGCCACAATGGTTCTATAACCCGGAACGATGGTTTACCTCTTGGAGAAACTCTAGACAGCATCCTCTTTTTCAGAAAAATTAGAGAGACTTCCTTCACTGAAGCAGTGGCTTATTTCAGAGACGTTACCTACACCTCGCTGACCTGCCTCCTGACTGATGGTACGAGAATCTGGGCCTACAGGGAGTGCACGGAAAGAGAGGATTACTACACTTTGTACTACTCTACTCATCAGAATTCGGTCATAGTGTGTTCAGAACCTATTCTTGATTATCAGTGGACGCCCATGAACAACAAGCAGCTCATTACCATTCTTCCGGATCATACCCTCCTGTCAGAAATAATTACATAATCATCCAGCCAGCGTCTTGCATCCTACATCTCCTAAAGGACATCCTGCAGTACACTCCCCCTCTAGGGGACAACCCTTGCAATCCAAGGGCATATACTCTTTATTCCTGATGGAGGTAGCCAGGGGTGAATTCCAGATCTTCTTCCAGGGATCCTTCAGAATATTCCCCATTCCTCCCCCCTCAAACCAGCTCTGACAGGGTATTACCCTCCCATCAGGTTCCACAGTTACATTGATTCGGGCAGCAGAGCACATCTTGAGCCCCAGTCCCAATCCAAGTGGGTCAAAATCACATCTCCTGGTTGGGGTATACCACACCACTTCCAGTCCAAGTTCCAGAGCCCTGTCCCTGATGCTCTCCACGTGGACTTTCAGTTCCTCGGGTGTCAGCCCATATTCTGCATCTTCTGCCTTCCCCGTCTTGATAATGGAATTCATGGCAAAGCGTTTCAATCCCATATCAGAAAGCATTTCCAGAAGTTGAGGTACCTCGTTGACATTCCGTGTGGTAAGGGTAGTATTAGTCAGGGTGAAGATGGAAGAATCTATGCAGTTCTTAATCCCCTGGACCGTTTCATCCCAGGCGTCAGAACATACCATAGCATTATGGGTCTTCTTTAACCCCTCTAT
Organism: Theionarchaea archaeon; assembly: GCA_018992565.1. Taxonomy (GTDB): domain Archaea; phylum Methanobacteriota_B; class Thermococci; order Methanofastidiosales; family SZ-28-30; genus SZ-28-30. The sequence goes on along the minus strand of JACVGW010000026.1, from coordinate 6,388 downwards.
CGTAATCTGGACATGGTCCAATTCTGCATTCTCCAGAGCAGAAACCATCTCTCCCTTCAGCAGCCTCCCATTTGTCACCAACCCTGCAACCATGTTCTTGGCATACCTCACCAGTTCTATCAGGTCTTCCCGCAGTAGCGGCTCCCCCCCTGTGAAAATCAAAGCACCGACATCCAGAGAGTCAATGATATCAATGACGTTCTTCCATTGACTGGTGGTTAACTCGGGAGTCTTCTTGGGCCCGCCCATATAACAGTGAAAGCAATCATTATTACACCGGTAGGTAACAGCCAGATCAAATCTGTGAGGAGCCTTCAATTCCCGTGAAAACGGAGGAATACTTTCAATACCCAGGAAGGAAAAGGGACAAATATCCCTTCTGGAAGCCAGGGTTAGTATGGAGAATAACACCTGTTCATAGTCTTTCTGTGCAGTTTCTCTTGATACTCTATACTTCTTTGTAATCTTTTCCACTACGTCAGGTTCCTCCAGTTCTTCCATGATCATCTTGGCATAGTCTGTTGCCGTTTGGTTCAAGTACACCAAGTGCGCTCCATTGACATTCAACATGGAATAGCCTTTCTCTTCCCTCAATGACAGGCGCACCTGTCCTTCTTCATACTGCAGTGTTTTCCTCATGATATCACCTCAGAAGCCTCCTCCTGAAGCACATGCACAGGCACAGGACACACAGGCACATGCACAGGCACAGGACACACAGGCACAGACACAGCTCTTATGGGCATGCGAAACCTGGGCTGACGGTTTTCCAGGCACAGCGTGCTTTTCCCAGCCCTTCTCCAGTGATTTCTTGTTTAATCCCAGTTTATCCTCAACATTCTTCTTGGCCTGTGATATAGATTCTGAGAAATCCTTTCCATTAGACGCTTTTCCCAGGTTGTACCATATCCACCAGCTGGAGGGTGTGTAAGGCGTGGTAACGTCATTAAAGGTGTCTTTAGCCTTTTCATCAAAGAAGGGATCAGCCATCAACCAGTCCACCTTGTCACCAAAGAGCTTGTACCTGTCTTCTGCAGTGGCAGATTCAATATCTGCCCAGTAGTTCTTGATCTGCTCCCTGTAGAAATCTTCTGTCTCCTTTCGGGAGTAACCAGTCATCCTGGAGTCCACTTTCTTGTATAGCGTATCCAGAATAGTGCTTACTGCAGTGCCATCCAGGGTTCCATCCCCTTTTATACCATGGAGTAAGAATTCGTTTTCATAATACGTGAGGTGGCCAGAGAGACGGACTTCACTTCCGCAGTACTGGCAGAACTGCAGCTCTACAGCAGAGTCCAGGGGAGCTCCACAATTGGGGCAGGTAAAGGCTTCTTCTTTCTTTTTCTGTTCTATGACTTCAGCTTTTACAGGACCCCAATCCAGAATTCGGAGGGCCCCCTTGCGGACAAGCCCCAGCAGGATGAGGTTCACCAGGTTTACAGGGTGTGCATTCAACACATAGGCAGCTTCCACAGAATCCAGGTCTTTTCTGGCACCCAGGGATTCCATTGACAGTTTAGGTGAAATATACTTCATTTTCCTGGCCAGCTTGTATAGTATGAGGATGAAGGCAAATCCAAGAAGGAGCAGCACCACAAAACAACACACGAAACTTGCAGAGGTTCCGGGTTCTTTTGCAGGTGTGACTGGCACTGTCGTCTCCTGCATGGTCACATAGGTTTCAGGAAATGACACACCGCACCTGAATTGATAGTTGGGATCTAGATTCGCACGCTCAAAGTATACATACGCTCGTCCTCCTTCCATACCCCTGTTTTCTGCTGTGGCGGGGTAGTTCCCAACTTCAGATATATCACATCCTTCAGGCAAGATGAATTTCACTTTCAAAACCTTTGTGGGAAAATCATACCAGGTGGGGATGAATTCCACGCCAAGTCTGCCTTCTTCATCAGGGTAAATCATATTCAGTATAGAAAAACTCACTTTTACATCAGATATGTCTCCAGATTGGGCTTCATCCAGGAAGAATACCTTCAATCGTTGAGGTTCCTTCTCCACTGTCAACATTCGCCCATTTTGGGAAGCCGCATAATCGTAGACACTATCATTGGGTACACCTACATATATTCCTCTGTGGGGTCCCTGTGTGGTCTGTATGGTAAAGTAGTACCAGATTTCAACAGTCGAATCGCTATTGATATAGACTTCAACACTTTCTTCCTTAACAATGAATTGAGGTGATTGTGCTTGTACAGCACAGAACATAAAGAGAAGTATAACCAGGGGTATTACCTTTTTCATGGCAAGGTACCTGAATGCAAGTATATAAATTTAGCGCACGCACTCAGGAGGGATAAACAAGGGTTGGCTGTGAGAAACCTTCTTTAAGGATCAGTTCCAGAAAGGGTGATGAATGTGCGTCATGTGTTGTTACTTGCAGTGCTTGTAGCTACTGGATGCCTGAATCAGTCTTCTCTTTCTCAGAGAGTGCCTGACCGTATGTCATCACTGCCTCCAGATGTTGTGAAGATGACTCCTGACATGGATTTATGTCCCCCTGTTCTTCACTCGGCTGAATGGGAAGACCCTGTTCCTGTCCCGGGGTTACTCAACACTGCGGGGGCCGAGGATTCGCCTTTTGTGTTTCCTGAGGGCAATACACTCTATTTCTTTTTCACACCAGATGTGAGGAAATCTCCACAAGAACAGCTCGTTGATGGAGTCACGGGCATATATGTAACGAAGAAGGAGGGTGAGGTATGGGGTACAGCGGAGAGAGTCATCCTGGAAGATCCAGGTGAGCTGGCTCTGGATGGGTGTGCTTTCATAGACCAGAATATGATGTGGTTCTGTTCAGTGCGCCACGGCAACTTAAGAGAGATCGACATATACACTGCTGAATTCAAAGATGGGAGATGGACTTCCTGGAAGGACGCAGGGAAGACACTGAATGTGGAATACGAAATTGGTGAACTCCATATATGTGGGGATGAGTTGTACTTCCATTCTCCACGGGATGGTGGTAAGGGTGAATATGATATCTGGGTTTGCAGGAGAGTGGATGGAGAATGGCAACCCCCTGAGAATGTGGAGGCAGTGAATACTCCAGAGAATGAGGGTTGGCCTTTCCTGACAGAAGATGGAACAGAATTATGGTTTACCAGGACATACCAGGGTTCTCCCGCCATTTTCAGATCAAAAAGAATAGATGGAGAATGGTCAGAACCCGATTTGATTATTTCCCAGTTTGCAGGTGAACCAACACTGGACAGAGCTGGAAATATCTACTTTGTCCATCATTTTGTGAATGAGAACGGGATTGTTGAAGCAGATATCTATGTGGCATACCAGAAGGCAACACCAGGTCCTGCAGTGACTCTCTTCTCTCCTTCGCTGCATAAGAGATGTATCACTTTGATCTTTCTTATCCGAGAGTCTTGTTGCACAGTGTTTTGGTGACTCTGTTCCTCTCGAACCCTTCCGGGATAGTGCACAACCCAATCCCCTAATCTGAATTATCCACCGTAAATCGAATAGCTGTAGACAATTCGAAACTCGGTGGATAAATAAGAATGGAACCTTCTTCAACAGTAAGTAGTGAGGGTTACTTGGTGTCAGTGACCTTTATGATGTGATAGCCAAATTGAGTTTTTACGATGTCAGAGAGTTCCCCTTTCTTCAACGAGAAGGCAGCTTTTTCAAATTCAGGTACCATTTTACCCCTTCCAAACCAACCCAAATCGCCACCTTTTTTCCTGGATGGACATTCTGAATGCTGCTGTGCTAATGTGGAGAAGCTGGCTCCCTTCTTTAACTCCCCCAGTAGTTTCTCAGCCTCACTCCTGGTCTTCACCAGAATATGACTTGCTTTCACTTCTTTCATGAACCTACCAGGCACTGCAGCATATAAAGGTTGGTCACGTGTCATCATTCATTCTTTTTCCGGAAAACCCCTTCTACCTCACCGAAAACTGGCGACGTTTTCACCGTTTTGTGGACATCGCACAACGTTGACCTCTCCAAAAATGAGTTGAATTCCTTTACTGTCGTTATGCCATAGGTGCTGCTGAGAAACCTTCCAATGGCAGCCAGAGGTCCAGGGTACATGAGATCCCAGTATATGAAGTACCCATCGACTTTCAGTACTCGTTCAATCTCTTTCAGTGCATCCAACCAGTTACGAATGTGATGTGTAACTCCAAAAGACAGCACAATATCATGGCTCTCATCCTCAAATGGGAGGTTGGTGGCATCTGATTCTAGGAACATCACTTCTACTCCCGTTTTGCTTGCATATGATCGGGCCGATTCGACTTGTCTTGGATCAATATCAACTCCAGTTACCTTAAAAGGGTAATTCTGTGCGCAATACAGAGAAACAGCACCTGAACCACATCCCACCTCAAGAAAAGACAGGTCTTCCTCTTTTTTGACAAAGAGAATCAATCGTTCGAATCGATGTATGATATGCTTCTTATGGTGCTCCTGGTTCATGAATATTCTTTCCAGGGAAGTCATTTTCATTCTATCACTGTGTAGAATCTACCTGCTTCTATAAAAGTCTTCTTTCCCGGCTTCCCGCAGCTCATTCTGGAAGTATTCGTACGTACCCAGAACCTCCGGACTTTGCAAAATAGTACGCTCTACTCCACAGCATGCTTCATCATCAGTGCCGGAATTCCTCTTGAACCCTAGAATGTCACCCGGAAGAGAATAGCCAAAGAATTCTCTGCAAATGGGAAATCCAGTCGTTTCCTGAAGTCATCAAAAATCTCCCATTCCATGGTTTTCAGAAAGAAGTCTATTGCATCAGTATTAAGGCCATTGTCTCTCTGGACATGTAATGTATCTCCAAGAAGGAGCCCTTGATACTCTGGGTCCACGGAAGCATGACGCAATGTTTGTTCTATATCTGTGTCTACTCTATCGAGCACGATCTTCACCACGTCTCACTAGCACTTCAGAGCTTATATAGTTTTCCGTGATTCATACAGATAGAATCCGGATAAGAATAATTCCAGGTCAAAGTGGCGTTATGTAGGCCAGATACTTTCAAACTGGGTAGATGACTTCCAGCCTCATTCGTAATTTCGTGGAACGATGAGTCAAGTACTGAACGATAACACCTGCCTAGGACACTTCGGAAAATGTGATAATTGTCCGCTCACGGAGCACGCTGGCATCAACTTTGTTTCTAAACTCTGAGAAGTTCTCGGGAGTGAGACTGTGCAGAAGTCTGATGCGCTTTGCATCAATGCCGATACTCTCCACTTCCTCCTGTGTGGGTTCACACCTCTCGGTCATATCTTTCACCTCACTATACATATTGACGTGATGCCTTATATACTTTGCCGTGAGCGAAAAAGAAAGAATTACCGAAAGAATAAAGAAAGAGAATCTGAAGAGAAATCAGCTATATCTGCTCAGTCTTCCTTTTCTGAAAGAATAGACTGCGATTCTGTACAGGAGCAGGGTTCAGACCTCGCGATACGAAAAGTTCATATGGTCACTGGAGGTCTATTCACAGGTGATACGAATGTGGAAGATAAGTGCCAGACACTTTCTTGTTCTCTGTGTCCTTCTCCTCCTTTTGGTGGGTGGTGCAACTGATGGCATCACGATGGACTATCAGTCAGAGCCCGGGCTTCATGATGATGGGCAGCCTTCCTGGTCTCCTGATGGAGAGAAAATCCTCTTTGTCTCAGATAGGGGGGGCAATTCTGACATTTATGCGATGAACAAAGATGGAACATCTCCTGAGAACATCACCAGGAATTCAGCCTGGGACTCAGAACCAGCCTGGTCCCCTGATGGAACACAGGTTGTTTTTGCTTCAGACCGAGATGGAAATCACGAGCTCTACTCCATGAATCCAGATGGGACTGGTGTGAAGAGACTAACACATAACGTGCTGTACGATTCGTACCCGGCCTGGTCCCCTGATGGAACACGAATTGCCTTCGTCTCATTTGGTGAATATGCTGATCTTTTTGTGATGAACGTGGACGGGATGGGACTGGTCAATTTGACTCAGGATCTCAATTACGATTCGTACCCAGCCTGGTCCCCTGATGGAAAAACAATAGCGTTTGTTTCGGAAAAGGAAGGTATCAGCCGTATCCTCCTTATGGACATGATTGACCATACTGTCATCACTCTCACTGGAACATCTGACAGCTCATACCCAGCCTGGTCCCCTGTTGGGGAATATATTGCCTTTGCTTCATTGAATGATACTGCGTCTGGAGAAGCAACATGGGACATTTACGTCATGAGCGCACAGGGGGAGAATACCCTCAGGCTCAGTGATGATCCTGCGAATGACATTGATCCTGCCTGGTCCCCTGATGGTCAGAAGATACTCTTTGTTTCAGACAGGACGGGCGCAAATGCCATTTTTGTAATGAATGCAGACGGAACCAATCAG
>JACVGW010000114.1 GCA_018992565.1 Theionarchaea archaeon | reverse complement strand
CGGAGATGAGCTGCCAAAACTGATTGTAGATGCATGTACCTGGGGAAATACATTATGTCCATCCATGGAAAGAGGATTTCTGGTAATTGAAGGGACTGCGGTGAAATCGTGCTTCCATGGAGTGTGTATTGGAAGGGTGGGGGAGGATATAACAATTCTGCGCAATGCTGTTTCTTCCCTCATCAGGAGACGAGAAGAGGAGAGAGGCTGTGACATGTGCGCGGTCAGAAGGGAGTGTTCTCATTGTATATCTCCACGGGGATATACTGATGAAGAATTCTGTACTCTAAAACGGGAATATCCTTACCTTTCCAGAGTTATTCCTCTCCTGGAGTGGGTATATACCTACGGAGGAAAGAGTAACCTGGAGATGCAGGTTCGACTGGATGAGAAAGCACCCCCCCTGTTCTACACGGGAGAACTGAAGACAGGTGACGCTCTTCCAGGAGTAACCCAGGTAACACTCTTCTCGTACGGTCAAACACCCTATGTCTTCACAGGTGAAAAGAGTCTGTCACTGGACCGGGTGAAAGCTGCTATTCTGGAAGCATGTCAATTGCGAGTGGGCAGGGAATATCTTCTCTCCTACCTGGAAGATCAAGGATGTCCCAACTCGTTTCTTGAGGACGCACTCTTCATTCTTGAGACGTTACAGCTTGTCACACACTGATTGCTTTTCCTGTATCCGATAGAGAGAATCGGACAACTTTTACTGCAATAATATGAGATAACTCTCATTTCTAGTGGGTATCTATAAAAATCAAGAATTCACTGCAGGAAAAAGGAAAAGGCTTATATAAGTGGCAACCGAAGAGAAAGGAACAGGATTCCTGCAGGTAGAACTGCTGAGTGAACCCTGATTCAGGTTCTAACACACAGAGGAACTTGAACGAAGAGGTGATAAGATGGAAAGAGAGTTGATCCTGAAGGCTCTAACTGATCCAGCCTTCCGCAGATCTCTGGAAGAAGGCAATGCTGACGTGGATGAGAACATGAGAACCTACGTTCTGGCTGCAGTCAAGGGCATTAACACTCAGGTGGCTAAGGCCCCTGATGAGCTGCTATGTGCGTATGGTCCCGGCCCCTGCGGCATTTGCTGATTCCAGGTGCAGTATACTATGCATTCTACAGGTACAGGACCCCTACATGTCTTTGAGCACAAAGGCTCCTGGTACGCTTTCCGCTCATCAACTGTTGACGTGGTACCTGTAGATCCAGAGGAAGCAATATACCTGGAAACGTGCCAGAAAATGGACGTGTTTCGTGCGGGCTCCTCTCTGGGATGGGAATCCACCCATGTGGAACGGGTAAAAGATTCCTTGTACAGAAAGGGGCTCTTTTCTTCTTCTTGTTTCAGTTCGGATTCTACTGCGGAGGTAAATCCAGCATCTGACACTGTGGAAATCCTGGTTAATGCCAGCCAGACCTGTAATCTGGCGTGTGAGTACTGCTTTGTGGACGAAGGGCAATTCGGCTATGATGAAGACAGGGTGCTCTATTTATCACCTGACCATGCCCGGCGATTGATTCATGTGCTGCCTGAAGCTCTCCCCTGGGTGAGAGAATTCTGCATCCACTTCTACGGCGGCGAACCTCTGCTGAATGTGAAGGCAATGAGAGCTGCTGTTGAAGCTGCCCAGGAATATGATGGAATGTTCACTTTTGCTATAACTACCAATGGGACTGTTGTCAACGAGGAGGTATTCACTGTTTTGAGGGAGGGAAAATTCAGCATCGTCTTAAGCATTGATGGTCCTGCAGAAGCCCATAATACCATGCGAAAGACTAAACAGGGCGGGCCCACCCATGGGATGGTCATGCAATTTCTGGAAAGGCTGCGCCAACCTCCAAAGCTCCTGGTAAGAGGCTCTGCTGTGGTAAGACGGGGATGGACGCTGCAGGAGGCTGAGACATACCTGAGGTCAATTGATGTGGACCTGATCAAGGCACAGGCAGTGAGGCTTCCTGAAGACCACCCGTTGATGCTCAACGAGAAAGAGAAAGAGCAGTATATTGCCCATCTTGGCGAAGTGGCAGATTCTGTTATTGAGGGGTTGAAGAGAGGAGTTCCACCACAAGATGATCGATTCAACCAGAGAGTACTCCAGCTCCTGAAAAAGACACAGCGAGTCTCCTTTTGTGGAGCTGCTCAATGGAGCTTCGGTGTTTCAGCAGATGGAACTGTTCTCCCCTGTGTTCTACTGGCAGGTGCGCCTGGCACAGAACTGGGAAACATTGATGATCCTCCCCAAACCTGGGTGGAACAGGGAAGGAAGTGGGCAGAAGCACATGGACCCCGCGCAGAATGTGAGGAATGCTGGGCTTTACCTCTGTGCGGAGGAGGGTGTCCCGCCATGCTCCACGTGTGTGGTGAGGATGAATGTGAGTTGACTCGTGCCAATTGTGACCTTGCTTTGAGAATATTCGCAGAGTTTTATGATAACCCAGCAGATCTACTGTATTTGGCAGGAATTAAAGATAGAGAACAGTCCTCAACGTGAATAAGAGACGAAAATGAGAAGGGATCCCCATGACTGAACAACATAGATTCGAATTCCTGGGTTCTGATGTGGTATTTGATCCTGCAGTAGTGGAACCACCCTCTTTTATTGAGAGAGACTTTCCTGTGACTTCCCTTGCCCTTGATGTATCGGGAACCTGTAATATGAACTGTATCTACTGTGCCGAAAGCAGTACGATGCCCCAGAGAGCAGTCATTTCTAATACTATCTTGGAGAAAGCACTCGATTCTTTCTTCTCCTGGTCTTCCGGAGTCTTGTCCATTCATGTGGGGAGTGGAGAGCCATTATTGAACCCTTCTGCAGTGAGGACTATAGGCCGGAGGGCCAGAGAGTACGAAGCCAGCACTGAATCGACCAGGATATCCCTTCATCTGACCACCAATGGAACCGCCTTTACAGGGGAGGTTGTGAACTGGCTGAGAGAAGATAACTGGGTGATAAAGATCAGCCTGGACGGGAACAGCCGCATCCACAACCACAACAGGAAAGACCGCCAGGGGAGGGGAACCTATGAGAGAATTGAGAATTATGTGCGAGCCCTGTGTGATATACCCTCTTTCAGTACCACATCAGTGCTCTGCCATGAGACTGATCCTGCAGAAGTTTTCTATGCAATCAGTGCCCTAGGAGTGCAGAATATTGAACTGGTCCCCGTAGCAGTGGAGTATCCCTCGAACCTGTCCCTGGATGAGGAGGATATTTTAAACTATAAAAGATTCGTTGCTGAGTACGTGAAAAGAATTGCAGAAGGTGAATCCATGCCCCGGCTCATCAGGTTCATGAAAAAGCTGCAACGAGTACTGGGATTTGGAATCAGCAGAGTTCCCTGTGGAGCAGGGCGGAATTTTCTGGCTGTGGGTCCTCATGGAGAATTTTATCCCTGTTTCAGGTTTGTAGGTCTTGACCAGTACAGACTCGGAGACCTCACTCATGGGATTGGCCGAGAAAGAACTCGTGAATTTGCTCTAACTGCTGGCAGGCCTTATGATGCTCGAGAGACATGCGGGAAGTGCTGGGCCGCGCCCCTGTGTGGAGGTCCATGCTTTGCGTGTTCTCAACTGCTGTTCTACAGGAATGGTGAACCGTCTCCTGATTACTGTGGCTTGGTCAGAGCAGATTGTGAAGCTGCAGTATGGCTGGCCCAGACGTTGCGGGACGAGGCACCCGAAAGATTGGTAGAGCTGGCTGGAATTCATCTGGGTGACCTGTGATGGGCCTGAAGGCTACACTGGTGAAGCCTCCCGAAGAATCACGGCTTAATTTTGGCACATTCAGTCTGGCTGTTCTGGCTGCAGGAGTCAGGGATAGTGCAGAGATAGCGATTCTGGACATGACAGACTACCACGTTGAAAAGGCTGTATCAGCAGTTCTAAAGACATGTCCGGATGTCATTGGGGTTACCACCATGGGGGTGACCTCTGTGGAGCCTACTGCAGTCTTTGTGAAAGCTTTGAGAGAAGCCGGGGGTACCTGTGCCATTGTGGCAGGTGGCCACGGAGCTACCATGCTGCCACGTCCGCTGTTGGAGGCTGGAGCAGATGCTGTAGTATGTGGAGAAGGAGAAGAGACTTTTGCAGAGATTTTGAGAGAAGGGATATCTGACTCTGTCAAAGGGCTGGCGTTCCTTAGAGAAGGTTCAGTGGTGAAAACACCTTCACGTCCCCTGATCCAGCCGCTGGATAGTCTCTTGGAACCTGCAAGGGACTTACAGGGACCTCCTCCTGAAGGGATTGCTCTGGTGGAGACCAGCAGGGGGTGCCCGTACCAGTGTCTGTTCTGTGAGGCCAGTCGGTTTTATAATGGTATATGGAGGGCACGTTCTCCTGGAGTGGTGGTCACTGATATCCAGAAGCTCGTTACACGAGGAGCTACCATCATTCATATTGTGGATGATAATTTCACGGTAGACCCGGTTCGTGCTATTAAGATCTGTGAACTCCTTGAAAAAGGGCCTTTGCCCTTGTTTTTCTACTTTTCTGCTCGGACAGACGATCTCATGAGAGATCCCGACCTTATTCCTTCACTGGCTCGTGCACATTTTCTCAGGGCAGGCATCGGTATTGAAACACTAGAACCTGATCTGGCTCACTATATTGGGAAACCCATCTCATTTGAAGATCATCGGCGTACATGTGATGCTTTGAGGAAAGCAGGCATCTTCACCATGGCATCTTTTATAACAGGGCTACCTGGGGAACCGGAAGAGGCTCGAGAAAGATGTGTGGAACTGGCAGTGAAGGTGGGAGTGGATGCTGCTCAATTCGTACCGTTTCAGCCGCTTCCGGGGACCCCATTGGAGAAAGGGAGAGGTGAACCTGAACCCTGGGCAGAAGAGGCAGCAGCAGTCTATACAAATCACTTCAGGCAACACCCTCTGGTCATAGAGCGATTACTGAAAGCTGCAACTTTACATACTGTAAGAGGGATGCTGGCCAGAACGACTCTGGCAAAGTGGGTGAATGAGGGTATTATTCGTGGTTCCGGTGCTGATTTCCTGGCTAGTGAATTGAAAGAAATAGATCCTGGACTCTTCGGCACATAATCTCTGGGGGAAAAAGTGATGCACTCTGGAGTCGCATTCATTCTTTTCAGTACCATCACTGGCTCTTGAGGGGGTTCTTACTCATTCTATCAGCAAAGAGGAGCATGTGATCCCTCATTCTGGCAAAATACCACGAGCCTCTGGATAAGACCACAAATTCAACCTCATACTTCTTAGAAAGAAGATCTGCATTCTCAAGTGGGTGTTCAGGGATATATTGGCAGACAGGAGAGAATTCTCCTCCTGGTCCAGCCTCTTTGATGCCATAATCCTGAGGTGCCTCATACATGCGGGAACCTTCTTCGAGCTTGAACTCCGAGCCTGTGACTGTGGAAACGAAGGGAGCATTCCTCTGTAAGAAAGCAATATCCTGTTCAGATTCTTCCCAGGTCTGGGTGGGATATCCGATGATCATGAACACCATATTCCATATTCCCGCTTCATGGCTGGCTTCCAATACTTTCTCAACGTCATGTACACAAATTCCTTTGTCCATAAGATCAAGAATGCGCTGTGTCCCAGATTCCACTCCCCACAACAGTGCCCTTACTCCTGCTGCATACATTGCTTCCAACAGTGGTCCTGTGAACTCTCTTGTGGGCTTTGCCTCTGAGTACATCCTGATATCCAGCCCACTCTCGATGATGCATTGAGATAACTCGTTGTATCTATGTGGATGTACCATTTCGTCTGCCAGCAAGAAATGGGATGTTCCGTGTCTATGCTGCAGCTCCTTGAGATCAGAAAGCACCTTTCCAATAGACTGTTCTCTGTATCTTGTATAAGATCTATGGTGAGTGCAGAACGTGCACCGTTTCCAGTAGCACCCCCGTGACGTGAGCACTGGCAGGACAATCTCCGGAGTGTAATACTGTTCCAAGAGAAAATCGCTGTAATCGGGGCAGGGGATACCATCCAGGTCCACAAGGTTCTTTTTCTCATTCCTGATGACAGCTCCCTTCTTGTAGACGATACCGGGTATTTTCCCCAGGTCTTCTTCATCGAGATATGCCCTTAGGGCCAGCTCACCTTCTCCATAGAAAACTGCATCAAAGACTTCAGAGACGTCACACTTCTTACAGGATAGATATTTCTCCGGATTGTGCCACAAGGAAGCTCCACCCAGTATTACATGGTACTCTTCATGTTTCAGGTAGCTGGCCAGAGCCATACAGATCTCACGCTGAGGAAAGACCATCTGGGACAGTCCCACAACATCTGGATGGTATCTCTTTATGGGGGACGTCAATTCATCAAGAAAGGACATCATCCAACTACCTGCAGATCCTTCAAGATACTTCATACACGCTCTCTGTAAAGGAGGATATACGTTGTTGAAAAAGTCATAGAAAGTGGCCATATACCTGTTGTACTCCTCAATATCAAAGAAGGCATCTGAATCCTTGAGGAACCTGGCAGCTTCTCTTACATCCTCTGGACTTTCACAGTACACCACAGGAGGCAATTCTCCTTTTTGTGCTTTATCTATGAGGATACTGTGATAATCAAGGTTCAAGTCAAAGGCCTTCCCTGTTCCCAGGTATGCTTTCAGATAGGCTATGCCACACGGTGGAGACGTAGGTGGCATGGAAGGAGGAAATACCAGGGCAAGGCGCATGCTATCAGTTCCGATTGCCACTTAAAAAGACTGCTCTACTTCGGTCAGGGCTCTGTCCCCTTCTCACATCCTTTGTCACAGTAGTTGTCATCATCCGTCAGGGCCGCATACCTGATCCACGAAGACCATTCTCTCAATTAATATGAGAATTTCTTTGAAAAATTCCACAAACCTCGCATTCTTAGTCCGCGAAAACTACTTATTTCACTATAGAGAGCAGATCTTGCAGTTGCAGAGGATCCTTTATGGACTGTTATTCACAGGAGGTGATATAATGAAATGGGAAAAACCACTGGTCGGATCTGGGTTATACCGCCCCACTGAGTGCATGCCCAGGTTTATCGAATGTCCTGACAGACCCAACCCGTGACCC
>JACVGW010000113.1:4457-7078 GCA_018992565.1 Theionarchaea archaeon | reverse complement strand
GCCAGGCACCGTGAATCGGGGGAGTTTCCGGATGCGATTCGGGATTGGTGCAGGAGGACTTTCTTGGGTTTCGCGGCGAGCTCGTAGTTGATGACTTTGTTCACAAAGTTTGATGCTTCTGTAGTGCTTTCCACTGGTGCTCTTCCAACAGCCACTTCAGCATACCAGTCTTCTTCTCCTGATTCGCCCCAGCGGCTGTCATTGTCAGTGTTCCACGTGCCATCCAGGTGACCATAGTACATGTCGGCCAGCATATCAGAATCAGTATATCCGCCTGTACTCACATAAAAGCCTCTGTAGGGGACTGCACTGATATCGCCACCCAGTAACACATACCGCGTACCACAATTGGTGTAGTAGTCTTTGATGAAGTTCCTGATTTTCTCCTGGGTATCCCTTCCTGTGTAATTGGATGAAATCCATGATACAGTATAGACAGCTGCTCCTGTTACATAGTGGGCTTTGTGATTGGCAAGTGTCTGGAAGGTTGACTTCATAGTGTCATTGGTGATGATGATGTACTGGTAGGTCGATAACGGCACTGCTCCATCCTCGTACGTGGCGACCATTTCAGGGTTGTCCACCATGCCAGAGATCTCAGCTTTGTCTTCACCAAGCCCTCTATACAGCTTGTTCTTCATACCCTTTCCGAATTTCACATCCACTGTCATGGTCTCATAGAATTTTATGGCTCCTGACTTTGGCTGATACTGGATAGGGTACAGGTTAACCAGGAGTATCTGGAATCCTCTGAAAGACTCTATACTCACAACCTCGAACTCTGTTGTAGGGTACAGGTTATCAGAGCCATAGACCTCTTCATTTCTGCCGACTTTCACTGGTTCATCACTGTATGTGCAGGGCGGCTGGCCCCATGGCAGTTCCACTCCTGTTTGGATCACTGGATTACTGGTCTTCACCTTGACGTCTTTTATCTCTGAATCCTGCGGCAAAAGGATGCTTGCAGGGTAGTAAGGAACCATGGGCTCTCCTGCAATTTCCTGTGTAATAGTACCATCAATCATCCAGGAACCGCAGGCATCTGTGGCAGTAGTGGCAGTGAAGTGATACTCCACGCTGAAGGAATCATTTTCGGAGTAAACTGTAGACATACTCAAACTCAGTAGTATCGTGAGAACAAGTGTTATCCCTATTCTACCTTTCGTATCTTGTCACCTCCTTTATAGTGATTTACTTCTCTTTCTCATTTGGGTATATAAACTTTTGGGTATTGATTACCAATGATCTATTATTAACCTTTTATCTACATTATCGGTAGTTGTACTGTCCTTTTATAATTTCCAGATTTATATTATGATATTAAAGATGACTGAATTTCTGGAAAAAAGAAGACTCCAACTCTTTAACAGAAGAATTCTTTATGATTTTTCCTATTTCTCAGAATACGGATTAGTGGATTTTTCAGTTGCACACGTTCTTGATTTCTGCTGAACAGCGTGATTTCTCCTTTTGACCAAAATTCCTGCAAGAATTAAATTTGGGAGATTGTGAAAAATATAATTGATATTTTATTCTTGTTTAAATTCACATTGATGGGCTTAAAAGTAGATAAAGAAGTCTTTGTACTTTTTTTCTTTCTGTAGTTAAACCATAGCTTATTATAATCAGAATAATTCTCTTTATGTTTATTATGACAAAATTAATGTACTCTCGCCAGATTTTTTGCTGAGAGGTCTACTGATGACAGATTAGATGTAATGAATGATGGGGTTTCCCCCTTTAACAACGAATGATGTCTTTTTCTCCTTTAATACGCTGAGCTTCAGGAAGAGGTTCCTCAGATTGATCTATGCTTTCTTGGAGGTGTGTCTAGCCATCGCTGTCACTCTCGCTTGCAGGTGGGACCCAAAATGTTCATGGAATCTCAGAAAACTGAAATGTGGGCTCATCTAATACGAAACCTTTTTAATCATTCGATTGTAAGCGAAGCTAATGCAACAGAGAATGATTTACCTAATGCTCCCCCCCATTACTTATAATTCCCGGACCGAAGAATCGGTAAAAGAAATGATCAAATCCAAGCTGGGAGAAGATGTAAAGATACTTTCTCCTTCCAGACTCAGTTCAGAAAGGATACGAAACTGGAAACAGGAAGTGATTGATTGTCACGCAGTGGTGGGAGTCTCCCTGGAAGGCAAGTACACCGTCAGCGTCTGGACAGTTCTGGAGTATGCTGAGAAAAAGAAGATTCCGGTCTACACTGTAGAAGTTGAGGAAGGACTCCAGATTTGGAGGGAAGGGGTTCAGGCCGGCAGTGATAAACTCACATATGAGGAGAGCAGAAGCTTCACGCGAAATCTGACCCTGGGATCACGAAAAGATATTCTTACTGGTCTCTTTTTTGGAGGCAGAAGGCGGTACTAGAATACAGATGATTTGAGTAAGGGTTGGCATTCCTCCGGAACCCTTTCTACTCAAACTACAGAAAGACGGGATTATCAATCAAAAAGTCGAGTCGTCTCTCCATTCTCAAAAAGGGCAAGTACGTCTTTCACTTTCTGCTTGTTTTCTTCAGTGGGTCTGATAACCATAATGCCTTCCGAAGGCACCCCGTACACAACAAGCGTGTTGGACTCTGCATACAGTATTGCGGGGAGTGC
>JACVGW010000113.1:0-4357 GCA_018992565.1 Theionarchaea archaeon | reverse complement strand
CTTGTTTTCTTCAGTGGGTCTGATAACCATAATGCCTTCCGAAGGCACCCCGTACACAACAAGCGTGTTGGACTCTGCATACAGTATTGCGGGGAGTGCAGCCAGGTCTTCTTCCCCTTCCACGAAAATTCTCTTGTAACCCTTCCTTACCGCTGAAATCAGTTCTTCTGTCAACTCTGACGCAGGATTCTTCACTGTGATATCACATTCTATTTTCTTCATGCGGTTAGTTCTCATGCTCTTGCCGTCCACGACAATCATGTCAGGTTCAATACCCACCTTCAGCATGTTCTCAGCCACCACATCTCCTATTGCGATCACTTTCTCACCAGCGAGCATCCCTTTCAGGGTTTTGTATGGTTCTGGAATCTCTCCTGTAATGAGAAGTCCAATGCGCTCCTGCATTTTTTCCCATGCTTGCTGCGTCATCTTCATTTATCTGACCCGAAGTGCATATTTCCCAGGATGAGTTATGTTGAGGCTCTTGGCGATCTGAGATTCGAGATCAAAGATAATCACCAATCCGCTCCAGTCATCTGTGAGATGTGATGTCTTACAAATTGGACACACATTTCCTTCCAAGATTCTGTGACATTCCCTACATACTTTCATGCGCTCTCCTCTTTCTTCAAGTCTTCTTGTATCCACTGAATCTTGCCTAATCCTGGCTGCCTCAGTGTCAGTCCAATCTTTGTGCCATCTTTTTTCTTGGATATAGTCACGATTCTGGCCCGTACTCTATCTCCTTCTTTGAGAATTCTCCCGCTTTCCTTGGCAGCCAGCGTTCTCTGTTTGGAATCAAAGCTGATGAAGTCATTGGTTATCTGGGAAACATGAACCAATCCATCCACAGGACCCAGTCTGATGAAAGCACCAAATTCTAGGATTTCTGCGATTTCCCCTTCCACGACTTCATGCATCACTGGGTCGTAGGCCAGAACCTCATATTCTACATCATAGTATGCTGCACCATCTCCAGGGATTACTTTGCCTGAGCCAACCTTGTGCACCTCAATGATGGCAAGGACTAGGCCCAGGTCTTTCTTCCAGATTCCAGCAAAGCTTTCCCGCAAAATGGAAATGATTGCCTCCTTCAGATTCTCGCCGAATCTGGCAGGAGGCACTCGAACGACATCTCGTAATATCACTTTTTTGTACATACAATCACACGAACAAGGGGGCAAAGACCAGAGCCACAATGGACATCAATTTGATAAGTATGTTCAGCGAGGGACCTGATGTGTCTTTGAAAGGGTCTCCCACTGTGTCTCCAACAACAGCAGCCTTGTGGGGTGCTGAGCCCTTACCTCCTAGGTTGCCTCTTTCTATATATTTCTTTGCATTATCCCAGGCTCCACCGGAATTCGCCATGAATACAGCCAGCAGAAATCCTGTGACTACAGACCCTGCCAGTAATCCACCCAGGGCTTCAGCGCCCAGCAACGCTCCCACTACCACAGGAGATAATACTGCCAGGATGCCCGGGATTCGCATTTCACGCAGGGCAGCCCCTGTTGAGATGGACACGCACGTACTGTAATCTGGCTTTGCAGTCCCTTCCATGAGGCCGGGGATTTCCTTGAACTGCCTCCTTACTTCCTTGACCATGTCAAAGGCAGCTCTACCCACAGCAGATATGGAGAAGGAGCAAAACACAAAGGGCAGGAGTCCTCCAATGAACAATCCCACCACCGTCGAAGGCTGGGTAATGTCAATGCTGAAGGGAGCACCTCCCAGCTGGGACACTTTTGTTCCATATGCACTGAACAGGGCAAGTGCTGTCAGAGCTGCAGAACCGATGGCAAATCCCTTGCCAATGGCAGCAGTCGTGTTTCCAACTGCATCCAGCGCTTCTGCTCGCTCTCTTACATCTTTTCCCATCTTGGCCATTTCTGCAATCCCTGCTGCATTATCGGCCACAGGACCATATGTGTCGGTGGCCAGCGTGATTCCCAGGGTTGATAACATTCCCACAGCAGCAATTGCAATTCCATATAGATCAGCAAAGTAGTATGCAATCAAGATTGCAGCACATACTGCCAGAACAGGTACCACGGTACTCTGCATACCCAGTGAGATACCCGCAATAATATTTGTTGCAGGACCAGTTTCTGAGGCAGAGGCCACTCCCTGGGCGGGGGGACGATTGTCTGCAGTATAGTATTCAGTTATCAGCCCAATCACAACACCGGCAATCAGGCCTGCCACAGTGGCACCGAAGATCCCCATGTCGTTACCTGTGAAATAGATAAGTCCAAAGGTTCCCAGTGCCATGAGGATGGCTGAAGCAAAAATCCCTCTATTGAGTGCTGCATGCAAATTCTCTCCCGATGTAGACACGAAGAAGGTTCCCGCCACAGAAGCAAGAATACCGATTGCAGCAATCTGAAGGGGGAGTACTACCTCGAGGGTCACTGCCATTACTGCACCTATGGCCATGGCAGCGATAATGGAATCTACATAGGATTCAAACAAATCTGCACCCATGCCAGCCACATCTCCCACATTGTCTCCCACATTGTCTGCAATGACAGCGGGGTTTCGAGGATCATCTTCAGGGATGCCCGCTTCCACCTTCCCTACAAGATCAGCGCCTACATCCGCTGCTTTCGTGTAGATGCCACCCCCTACTCGGGCAAACAAGGCGATAGAGGATGCTCCAAATCCAAACCCGTAGATGATATCTGGATTCCCAAAGATATAATAGAACATGCTCACTCCCAGGAGGCCGAGCCCTACCACGCACATCCCCATAACTGTTCCAGAGTTGAAGGCCACTCTGAGTCCAGCTGTGATACTGCTCTTTGCAGCCTGGGCAGTTCTGGCATTGGCAGCGGTGGCAATCCGCATGCCAATATTACCAGAGAGTGAAGAGAACAGAGCTCCTACAGCAAAACAAACTGCAGTTTCCCAATTAATGGTGAGAGCAATAGCAGCAGTAACCAACACAGCAAATATGACCAAGAACTTGTATTCCTTATTAAGGAAGGTCATAGCTCCGTGGTGGACCGCTTCTGAGATCTCCTTCATTTTCTCAGTACCAGGATCTAATTTCATGATTCTGTATGCGATGACACTGGCAAAGACCAGTGCAATAACCGAAGTTATCGGTGCAAGTATCCACATGTTTATCACCAGGTAGTCCTCATGGTTAGCATATATAACTCTTCTGTTCCCTCAGATTCCTTCCTGCATATTGATACGTTTCAGCCCTCCAGGCTACAGCTTTGCTGCTACCTCCTGAGCTACTTCAAGAGTGGAGCTTGTTCCTCCCATGTCATACGTCCTGAACGTGCCCTCCTTAATGACGGCAGCTATGGCCTCCTCCAGAATTCGAGCATCCTCCTTTTCTCCCAGCCAATCCAGCATGAGCTTCACAGCCAGCAACATAGCAGTCGGATTGACCTTGTGCTGTCCCGCGTATTTGGGTGCTGATCCATGCGTCGGCTCGAAGACAGCGAAGGATTCTGACATATTAGCTGCAGAGGCAAATCCAAGACCTCCCACCAGTTGGGCACACAGGTCAGAAACGATATCCCCGAACAAGTTGGAGGTGACCAGGACGGAGTAATCCTGGGGATTCTTTATCAACCACATGGCCATGGCATCGACGTTGGTTTCCCACATTTCAATGTCAGGGAATTCTCGTGCAATAGTCCTGGCCTCCCGGATCATAAGTCCACTGGTTTCCCTGATTACATTAGGTTTCTCCACAACTGTTACTGTTTTTCTGCCGGTCCTTTCTGCATATTCAAATGCAGCTCTCACGATCCTTTGACATCCCTTTCGGGTGAAAATCCTGCAGGAAATTGCCATATCCTCATTTGACACTTCCTTAAAGGATGCCATCTTGGGATGAATGGACAAAGCGGTTCTCACCTGTTCAGGAACTGGATGAAATTCAACGCCTGCGTAAAGTCCCTCTGTATTTTCCCTGTAAACCACAATATCGATATCATCCCTGTAGTTGAGAGGGTTTCCCTGATAGGACTTGCAGGGTCTCATGTTTATGTACAGATCAAGCAGTTGTCTCATGGCCACAATAGGGGAGTAGTAAGACAGGCCTTTGTCACGCAAGTGGGGAGCGAGCTCTTTGGCTGCTTCTTCCTTCGGTTTTGAGGTGATTGCCCCAAAGAGGCAGCAGTCGCTTTCCTTTAAAAGAGTAATGGTACGTTCTGGAAGGGGGTTACCTTCTTTACACCAGAATTCCCATCCAACGTCTCCATGAAGATATTCTGCATCCAGATTGATCTTATCCAGCACGATTTTGGCAGCATCCATAACATCATTGCCAATGCCGTCACCTGGCAGAACTGCAATCTTGTATGTCATGGTATGAGGTTGGTGCAGCGTTTTA
>JACVGW010000112.1:4727-7095 GCA_018992565.1 Theionarchaea archaeon | reverse complement strand
GCCTTGTATACCTGCTTTGCACATGCTTTCACCCGTTCAAGAGAAGATTGATCCGTTGATACTTCCTGAATGGCTTTGAGGAGCTTCTCTTCAGCAGGTTCAAGACTCCTTGGATCACCCGCTTTCTTTTCTGCCTCAACCTTGGTATCCATGAGACAGCGTAGGGCAGCAGCTGACAGTGACAGCTGGATATACAGTAGGTCTGATTGCTGCTTCTTGATTTCTTCTCTCATCCTGTGAATTTCCTCATACGTATCTTTCATAGAAGCCTGTATTTTAGCCATATCTGAATCCGTTAATCCCAGTGAGTGGAGCCATGCCCTCTCTTCTTCAGTGAATCCATTTGCTGCGTGGTAGTAATCATCATTGTAGTACGCCAGTGCTCTCATGAGCTCTGTCAGGTCTTCTTCTGTGTATCCCAAAGCCAGGAGATCCGCTCTCTGATTCTCGGAGAACCCAAACTCAAGCAATATCTCGAGACGTCCCTTGAGGCTCCCCTGGAATCCTTCAAAGGCATTCTGAGAGGCTAACTCTGCTTTCCCTATAAGTATACCAGTTTTCTCTACAATTCTGAGGAGGTGATTGTAGACAACCTGAGAATTGGGATTCTGTTTCACTTCAAGGGTGACAGTTGCTGCCTCTTCCTGTAGATCGAGAAGAGATTCACGGTACTCATTGTACTGGCGATATAAATCTTCATTTTCAGGTTGAGAGAACAGGGGAAAATCACCCAGAGCGACAAAGAGGAACAAGATCACACTAAAAGCTGTCTTCTTCATTGTATCACCCTCCTTCCCACGTCAGCTACAGCAACAATGAAGTACGTATCAGAATGCAGGACTTTCCACCGGAATTCCAGGATAACACTGGCATGCGCACCTAACCTCTCCACAAACCGGCGATCAAACTCCTGGCCATCAATAAAGACTGCTACCCAGAAATTCTCTGCATCTGCCTCCCCGACATTTCTC
Organism: Theionarchaea archaeon; assembly: GCA_018992565.1. Lineage (GTDB taxonomy): Archaea > Methanobacteriota_B > Thermococci > Methanofastidiosales > SZ-28-30 > SZ-28-30. Next base: position 6,124 of record JACVGW010000112.1, on the reverse strand, counting down.
ACCGTTACTGAAATGATAACCTCGTCCCCGGGTTCTGGCTCAGCAGGGGAAACTTTGATATCCGTATCCCTAATCTCAAGGTCGGGGTAGTAACTCTTAACCACAACAAAAGAAATCTCACATGAACCTTTGAAGCACATGTCCGCACCTGGAACAAAGACTCTACCCGACATCAAGTACCGTCCCAGTGCATGGGGAGTGAATTCAGCAGTATACGTACCGTCATCATTATCAATAAAGGGCAGGGGAAGTGTGTACGGAGGTTCGGTGGGAACACATACCTCACATTCAATCTCTGCTCCCGATAGGGGAGTTCCCAGGACATTTTCAATTGAGAGAACAACCTCTGCAGGCTCATCCTGGAGGGTATCTCCTATCTCCACTGTTATGAATGCCTCATCACACTCTTCCACATGGAATGAACTAGATATCTCCTCTACATAACAGACGGTCTCTCCTCCAACTTCTATTGTTATCTGGTAATGTCCTCTCTGTTCAATGAGGTAACAGGCAGAATAGACACCTGGATCTGATTCATCCCACTCAAGATCTGTGTCTACTGCACCATCTGGAAGGGATATGACACTTTTCACTCCCGCGCTCACAGGTTCACCATGTTCGTCAACTGCTATCACCGTAAGATGAACCTGTTCTCCCTCCTCATATTCAGGAGGATCTCTGTCAAATTCGAGGGTGAGCGTTATGTGGTAACAGACACCAAACTCTGTAGATGCCTGGACATCTTCATAAAACCTCTTCTTCACATAGACATGAGCAGTATAGAACCCCTCTTTTGGGTCAGCTGTACCACCGTCATCATTACAGAAATCCCATTCATAGTAATATAAATTGGTGCGAGGATTCCATGACCAGTCCTCACGTGTAAGGGTCTTCTGTGTAGAGTCAGGGAGGTTAATACTCCCTTCAATGCTGTCAGCTTGTATACGTTCTCCCGTCTCCTCATCTGTGATCTCCAGGGTCAGTATAGCACAGAGCTCTTCCCCCCCATATTTTGACTTGTCAGTCTTTAAATCGGCGCGCATGTGGCGGGCACCTCTGCCATCATCTGGAAAGTACCATAAGGTATTGTTGCATCCGATCAAGAAGGAAGGAGAAGTCACCACATACTTCCCAGGCAGTATATATGTCAGGGGGACATCTTCAATGTTAAAATCAGGGTCTGCAGGATTGACATACACCACTTCTGCCATATACACGATGGGAATGTCTTCGGTACAATGTTCAGGACAGTCATAGTCAGGATAGGGGCGAAAATTAAGAATACCTCCTATCTGCTGCTCATTTCTAATCCCAAATACCCAGATCGGATTTGAAAAGATATAGACTGAAGGCACCCACTGCTCGTGCCTGCACATATACCCTGAGGGACACTCTTC
>JACVGW010000112.1:0-4627 GCA_018992565.1 Theionarchaea archaeon | reverse complement strand
ATGCCCATGATTCCACCTCTCTCATAGAGATTACTCAATCCATATAAACCTAATGGGGTGAGATGAATTATCCACCGCAGAATATGATTGTTCGATTTACGGTGGATAATTTATATACATGATGGCAAGTTCAATGAAAGAATATGGGGTCTAACCCTTTCGAGCTCTTTGTTTCTCAAATGCTGCCCCACCGAAGAAAAGCACTACGGATTAGTCCTGGCTCTGAGTGGTCAATTCACATGAGAATACTAACCATTTCAGTGGACTCCAACGAGAAACCCACAGTGAAAGTCTAGCTCAGCACGGTTTGGTAGGAAACTCCTTACCAGCATCCCATCCCTCACCCTACCATAACATTTAAATCCTCAATACAATAGGACGGTAAGGAGGTAGAAAAATGCTGGACAACTTGAGAAATAAGAAAAAAGAGTGGGAAGAGAGCTCCACACCCAAGGAGCGTCGAGAACGATTTTTCACCACTTCATCAACAGAAATTGACCGGTTATATACCCCATTAGATATTGATCATTTTGATTATGCAAAAGATCTGTCTTTTCCTGGCCAGTATCCCTTTGTCAGGGGGATCCACCCCACCATGTACAGGGGAAGATTATGGACCATGCGACTGTTTTCGGGCTTTGGAACTGCAGAAGAGACTAACCAGCGGTATAAATACCTTCTGGCCCATGGTAATACAGGGTTGAGTGTTGCATTTGACTTTCCTACGTTATATGGATATGATTCAGATCATGCCTTCGCTCAGGGAGAAGTTGGAAGGTGTGGTGTTGCCATCTCCTCACTTGAGGACATGGAGACACTATTCAATGGAATACCTTTGAACCAGGTTACTACCTCCATGACCATCAATGGCCCCGCAGCCGTTGTATGGGCTTTATACCTTGTGTGCGCCCAGAACCAGGGGGCATCTCTAGGAGAAATATCAGGGACAATTCAGAACGATATTCTCAAGGAATATATTGCCCAAAAGACCTTCATATTTCCCCCTGAACCATCCATGAAGCTGATCATTGATACGTTTGAATTTGGCTCTCAGAAGGTCCCCTACTGGAATACTATATCCATATCCGGGTACCACATCCGGGAAGCAGGGTCAACTGCTATTCAGGAGCTGGCCTTCACCCTGGCAGATGGCAGAGAATATGTGCGAGAAGCAGTGAAAAGGGGACTGAATGTAGACGATTTTGCACCGCGTCTGTCCTTTTTCTTCAACTGTCACAATGACTTCTTCGAGGAAATCGCCAAGTTCAGAGCAGCCAGGCGAATCTGGGCCAAAATCATGAAAGAAGAGTTTGGGGCGAAGGATAGATCATGCTGGTTGCGGTTCCATACGCAGACTGCAGGGTGTTCGCTCTCTGCCCAGCAGCCGGAGAATAACATTGTAAGAACCACCATACAGGCTTTGGCTGCCGTTCTGGGAGGTACGCAATCACTGCATACCAATTCAATGGATGAGGCCCTCGCTCTACCTTCAGAGAAAGCAGCAACCATCGCATTGAGGACCCAGCAGATTATTGCCCATGAGTCTGGTGTGGTGAACACCATTGATCCTTTGGGAGGGAGCTACTTTGTGGAGTACATGACAGATTACATGGAAGAGGAAGTGCTAAAGTACTTCGATCGAATTGAAACCCTTGGCGGTGTTCTCCCTGCCATAAAGAAGGGGTTCTTCCAGCAGGAAATTGCCAGGGCTGCTTACGAGTACCAGAAGCAGATTGATGAAAAGAAGAGAACAGTGGTGGGAGTCAATGACTTCACGTCTGAGGAAGAACTTGCTATACCATTGTTGAAGGTTGATCCTGAACTGGAAAAGAAGCAGGTGAGAAGGCTCCAGAAGTTGAAGAAAGAGAGAAATGCATCCAAGGTAGAGAAGGTCTTGCGAGACGTGGAAAAGGCAGCCGAAAATGGTCAGGAGAACATGATGCCGTATTTCATGGAGGCTGTGAAGAATCATGCCACACTGGGCGAGGTGTGTCAGGTATTGAGAGAGGTCTATGGAGAGTATGAGGAACCTGCCATCTACTGATTCAGAGGTACTGTTAGAACAAAAAGATGGAAATGGAGTTCTAGTATTTCTTCACTTTCAGGTTCAATGAAAGCTATTTAAAGATTCAATTCAATAGGGGACATCACGGAGGATAGTATGAACCTGAACCGATACATGTTTAAGATTCACAGGGTGGTATCATGGCTGCTTGTGCCTCTCATGGCAGCGGTCATCATCACAGGATACTCCTACACCAGGAACCTCCAGGTCCTGAACAGAGGAAGGGCCTATGACCTGCATATTCAGCTCGAACTCCCCTTGATACTCCTCCTGATTGTCCACGTGGTTTTAGCTCTACGGATTGAACTAATGAGGTTTCACATCAAAGGAAAGACCGTGGACATTTTCTTGTTGATTCTGGGGATTGTGCTGGGGCTGTCTGCATTCTATGTGGATGGGAGAGTCCCCCGGTAGTGCCCTGGTGAGAGCTGAGAATCTGCAGGATCATCTCCTAATGAAGTATAGGGATATCTTTTATTATCACTTTTGTTCAAAAATAAAGACTTTATATATTTTCAATCATCAAGAGATATATGAACTATATGAAGTATTTCTTGTTCCTTCTTCTGGCTTCTCTTCTCACAGGATGTATTGGACAACAGCCTGAGAAGGGAGTGGAAGTGAATCCTGAATACCAGGAACAAGGAAGTGGACCAGCAGAACCAGCAGAGATTACGCCTCTGGAAGATTTCTTTGTAGTAGATCTGGGGATTAAACCGGAAATTGATGCCACGCAGTGGACCCTGGAAGTGACAGGGTTGGTGAATACCCCCCTTTCATTGACATATGATGATATCCTGTCCTTTCCCTCAGTAACCCAGGTTACCTACTTATACTGTGTGACAGGACTCGATGCCACCGGGGAGTGGACAGGAGTCCCTGTGAAATACATTCTGGAGAAAGCGGGATATTCTGAGAAAGCAGTCAGTGTTATCTTTTATGCAGCAGATGACTACTCTTCCAGTATCACCATCGAAAAGGCATTGGAAGAAGACACTATTCTGGCCTATAAGATAAATGGAGTCACCCTTCCCCTGGGACATGGGTATCCGCTACGGCTGGTAGTCCCGGATAAAGTGGGTTACAAATGGGTCAAGTGGGTGGTGCAGATAGAAGTTGTGGATTATGACTATGAAGGATACTGGGAGTCACGGGGATACTCCAACGCAGGAGATGTTCCAGAAAGTATGCGAGGCCCTGACCGGAACTCGCCACGGTAATTCAGCACGACTGCCAGAATATCCCTGAGCATTGCCTGCTAGAACAGGTCCAGATGACTGACCTGCTCCAGAACGTGGTCTCTCGTCTTTGAAGCTGATGGGAATTTCTGGACAATTGTTCCTTTTTCCACCAGTGGTTCAAGCAGTGGCTCCATCTTGCCATGGCACTCAGGGGGCCTGGAATTCCAGGGCACAATAACGTCCCGTAAACATTCTTTACACCGGTAGATCTGCTTTTTCCCGCTGAACTTGCCTCTCTTTGCCACATACTGGTCTTCCATCTCCACAATGTCCATGGAGAAATCAATAGTCTTTCCATTAGATACGTAGGTCCCCACTCCAAATCCGTCCACAAAAGGCTTCAAATCCTGTACGCTGTCTTCATCCAGTCCTCCTGAAACGAAGATCTTAATATGTGAGTATCCTCTCAGATTGAGCTCCCACCTGACTTCCTGGATAATCTCTTTGAAGTTCCCTCTCCTGGAACCAGGAGTATCCAGCCTCACTCCCGACAGGTCTTTTACAGCAGTAGCTGCCATCAATGTTTCCAGTTTTTCATCCAGATACGTATCACATAAGGCCACTCTGCTCACAGTTTTGTCCACGATCTCGTCAAAGGCTTTCCATGCTTTAGCATGGTCCTGCATGATAATGACCAAGGCATGAGGCATGGTCCCTGTTGCAGGGATGTGGAGCATGTCAGCACTGATCACTGCTGAAACGCCATCAAACCCAGCAAGGTAGCAGGCCCGGGAAATCATCGGTGTAATTGAGGGATGCATCCGGCGCGCCCCAAAAGAGAGCACTGTCTTCTCTCCTGCAACTTTCTTCACCCGGGCAGCTGCTGTGGCAATCCCGGATGCCTGGCAGATGAACCCTAATAGGGGAGTCTCATAAACACAGAAGGACGCATAATCTCCTTCAATGAGTACCACAGGGGTCCTGATTCCCTGGTCATCTTTTGCCCTGAAAAAGGTACCTTCTCTCAATGAATAAACAGTGACAGGAATTCCTTCGAACAGGCGGGCCACGTCTTCTGTCCCCAAGAATATACCCCACGGCCATGAATTGGGGATACCTCCACATGTCACTTCTGCTGCCACGGATTTTGAAATGGCCTTTTTCCTCAAAATCTCTTCTGTTCTCTCAAAATAAATATCTGTAGTTTTTCCATTCTTGATTTCTTCATCTGATGCCACGAAGAAAAGTTTGCTCATAAACCTTATATATGAAGGTGATATAATAAGGTTGTGGTTTTCATGAGAGTATTGATGATAAATGACATGGAAAAGGACTTTGTTGACGAAAAAGGTGCCCTCAGAGTAGAAAAGGCTGCTGAATG
>JACVGW010000111.1:5815-7143 GCA_018992565.1 Theionarchaea archaeon | reverse complement strand
GTAGATATTATCCATGGATTCTGGCGTTAACCCTGTGAGTTTTCCCTTCCCTCTGAAATCCTGTTCCACTCCAAACATCTGATCACTCAAGACCAAAATCCCGTTTGATGTCTGCGATGACTCTGCGGTACTCTTCCACTGACTCTCCGGTGCTCTCAGCCTCGTCTACAATCTTGGTCAGGGTATTGACCGAGGCCTGGAGTTTGTTCTTTCTTTCAGGAAGCATAGCCACAAGATCCTTGAATTCAGGGGGGTACCCCCTGTACTCGTAGATATCACCGTGCTCTTCAACAATTCCATACAAGAGGAAGTTCTCCATGGAATTGAGCAGAGTCCCTTCACTGATTCCCAGTGCCTCAGCCAGATCCGTCTTTGATATTTCTTCCTCTTCTTCCAGACGAAAGAACATCTGGATTTTCCCCTGTACTGAATTATTCTGAATTCTCTTTGAGAGTTCAGCGAATTCATCCATGAAGGCTTTTCTCACATCCACTGCTAGTCCCCCTTTTCCTTCAAGGTACCGTCAATTAGCTCCAACTTCCGTTCAGCCTTCTTTCCCAAGGCAAAATCATGGGTGACGATAACGAAAGCAGTATGGGTCTCTTCTTTCATCTTCTTCATGAGTTCGACCAACTGAAGGGAGGTCTTGGAATCCAGTTCACCTGTGGGTTCGTCTGCCAGCACGATCTTGGGCCTGTTCACCAGTGCCCGGGCCACTGCGACTCGCTGAATCTCTCCACCGCTCAACTGCCGGGGCAGGTGGTTCATACGGGCTGAAAGGCCCACCTTTTCCAGGAGCTCTTCTGCTCTCTTCTGTTTCTCTGATGTGGGCAGGCGGTGAGGACGAAGCGGCAATTCCACATTTTCCAGAGCTGTGAGCTGGGGAACTACATTGAAGGCCTGAAAGACAAATCCTATCTGTGTACGTCGTATCACAGTGAGCTCTGATTCTTTCAGGGTTGACAGATCCTTCCCCTCAAGACACACGTGACCAGACGAAGGAACATCAAGAGCACCCATCAGATGCAATAGTGTCGATTTCCCTGATCCAGAGGGCCCCATTATGCTGATGAAATCTGCTTCATTAACAGTCAGCGAAACATCTTTCAGTGCTTCAACCTGCATTTCACCCACATTGTAGGTCTTGCTTACTTTTTCTAGTGTTAACATGTTGAACCCTCCTACTCAAACCGCAAGGTATCAATGGGCTTCATTCGCATGGCTCGCAGCGCAGGGAGCAGCCCACTGAGAATACCAACTACAGCGGCAAATACAACAGCCTCCACAACCAGGGCGGGAGTAACACTGATGCGGAGAAATGGCATAGT
>JACVGW010000111.1:2528-5715 GCA_018992565.1 Theionarchaea archaeon | reverse complement strand
ACTTCGCTCCACTGGGAAATCTCTTGTACTGTATCCATTTTTATGAAAGAAATGGCTGGGTTGGCAACATTTTTCTGCATTACAGTCAATTCTGCTCCTGTTTTTTCTATAGTCTGTTGGAATCCAGATTCTAGCCCGCCAGCTATTGCCGATAGCATGACAAAAGCCAGAACGCCGACGGTAATTCCAAGCACAGTGAGGGCAGTTCTCCCTCTCTGGCGCTTCAAGGTTCTTATTGCAAGATTCACATTATCAACTCCTCTATCTTTTTTTCTTTTTATAGTATATATAGTAGGCCAATACAGCTACAACGATTATAACTGTAGCTGTGACTCCCATTTCTAGCAGAAATGGCTGGGCCAGATGGTAATCTACCAGTTGGTATTCATAGTACAGGTGAGGAATCTTGTCTTCGATGACGTAGGCCTCCCCCCGTATGGAGTTCTTGACCTCCGGTGAGTACCAGATGATTGATTTTACCATCTTGAACGTGTAGTACATTACCTCGATCTTATAGGCTTCAAAGGTTCCTGCAGGGACAGTCACTGACTCGATCCCCGTTACATGAGCTTCGATTTCCACTGCAATTTCAGAAGTCTGCGTCCAGGCATCGGATTCCTCCTGATACGTCCACTCCACAAAGGTGTAGCTCTCGTTCCAGGTCTGACCCACATACAGGGGGAACTGGACGATGTAGTTCCCGGGGTCAATGGTTGACTTCATTACCGGTTTTTTCGTCCGGGTGTCGTACTGTATGCCGTGGTGCTCTGTGGGAGGGCACGAAACCAGGTAGTAGGAATGGTATTCTGATTCAGGATGGCCATCATACGTCTCATAGTCGTGGTAGCACTCTGCACCTTCAATGAATTCCTTCCCCTGGACTACACTGGTGAGTAAATTGACTTCCTTCTTCTCTGAGAGAAAGACTTCCCGCGATTTTCCAATCCCGGGCTCTGCTACCTCCCACACCCAGGTATCTCCCTCGTTCCATACTGGAACAGAACAGCTCCCCTGCGCTGCACCCAGCACGATAATGAAGAGAATCGCAGCTAGGCTCTTCATGTTATCCACCTATGATGCGTAACCCCACCACAAATGCAACCATAATAACCAGGTACTGGAGCATCAATCCAGAAAGAGCCGCTTTCGCATTGAGAGCGGTAATGTCCTTGGCATACAGGTTGTACTTTTGGGCCACAGGAATGACCTGTAGCAGAGCAATCCCGATTATCGGGAGGGACACCCACCAGAACCCAATATGGATGTAAGCAAGGAGGGTAAGCAGGGGCATAGCAGCAGAGAGAGCAATAGCAAGGCGTGCTCCCGTCACTGGTCCGTATACAACGGTGAGCCTGGCATACCCTGCTGCTTTGTCTCCCTCGTAGTCCAGGATATCCAGGCCAATTTGACCCACCACCATAAAAATGTAGAAGATCATGACCAAGTAGGGCAGAACGGGATCACTCTCCCTATTCATCATGAACCCCAGGAGAACAATAAAGAATGCTAGACACGCAGGCGAGATAAAGGGTGCCATGACGATTTTCTTGCCGTACAAATCATAGAAGAGTGAAAATGCAATAAATAACAGAAAGAAGATGAAAGTTTCTGTATTAAGGAAGAAGGCCAACACAATCCCCAGTACAAGGGGAGTGAGGGCAGCTGCCCACGCTTGCGAAACGGTAAAAACATTGGTGGCCAGAGGGTTAAAGGACTGCATATCCCCTTTCTTAGAGATACGATCTGCCACCACATCCTTAATATTGTTGACACCCACCACGCTAAACAGGCCAAGGGCAAACAATAGTGGCCCCATGACCAGGTAAATGAGGTCGGGGATTCCTCGGGCAAGGATTACAATGATGATTGCTGAAAAAATCAGGTTGAAGAGCACTCTGTGGATTCTGTAAAACCCAAGTAACGCTACTATTTTATTCATGATACCATCCTCCTGGAGGAATACACATGGGATCTGGTGCAAGATAGTCTCCATAGAAATTGTAGGCATCAGCCCTGCATCCTCCTCCACAGAATTCCTTGTACGAACAGGTCTGGCACTTCCCCCCTATTCTCTCCTTTTTTTCTCTCAAATCGTTGAATAGCTTGGCCCCATACCAGATATCTATCAGAGGGGCGTCCCTGATATTTCCCGCCAGTACAGGCAGCTCAACGCATGCATAGACATTCCCCTGGGGGCCAATATTCACCATGTAGGTGCCTGCCTTACAGTTTCCACCCACAGCACCCATGACGACCTCTGCCGCATTCTCTTCTCCCAACAACCTGCTGCGTATCTTTTCAGGGTACAGCCGTTCTCCCAGAGGTGTCTTAACCACACCGCGTATGAAATCACCGGTCTTCCTGAGATCAATCAAATAGGGATACGGAATACAGCTCCACATTCCACTAAATCCATAGTTGTCTGCAATTTCATGGCAGGCCTCCAGATACTCTTTGCCCGTGAGCATTTCACCTGTCTCCATTGCACGACCCACCATTTTCACGCGGCAGAACATCTGGTTCACCTTTCCACCGTACTCTTCCCGAAGCCAATCTATGAGATCGCCCATGTTCTGGTAATTGCTTCGCATCACCGTTGTGATTACAGTGACAGGCATCTCCACTTCAAAGAGATTCCAGATGGCTTCTGCAGCACGCTCAAATGCTCCAGGAACTCCCCTTATTGCGTCATGAATGTCGAATAACCCATCAATACTGATCTGGGTATTGACGATGCCTGAATCCTTCATCTGTTGAGCAATTCCTGCGTCTATGAGAGTACCATTGGTGTTAATAGTAATATTCATCCCGTGCTCTGTGGCAAAGTCAATCCATTCAAACGCTTCTTTTCTCAGGAGAGGTTCACCACCTCCTATGAGCATACCAACGGTTCCAATGTCTGCCAGATGTTCAAGAAGTGCATATCCCTCTTCTGTGGTGAGTTCATCAGGTTCGGGTTTTCCTGCTGCGTTGTAACAATGGCGGCATTTCAGGTTGCATGCATGGGTAAGCTCCCAGCCCACAAAGAGTGGGGGACACGTCTTGAAGAAATCTGCATCTTCTAAGGCTCCTCTCAGAATCTTTTTGGCTGTGTCCTGCCCCAGGGCTCCGAGACTCTGGGGGGCGTTTTCTGCGATCTTTCGCTTCTCCTCCTTCGATCTCATGATACTTCTTTTCATTCCCATCT
>JACVGW010000111.1:0-2428 GCA_018992565.1 Theionarchaea archaeon | reverse complement strand
CTGTGTCCTGCCCCAGGGCTCCGAGACTCTGGGGGGCGTTTTCTGCGATCTTTCGCTTCTCCTCCTTCGATCTCATGATACTTCTTTTCATTCCCATCTAATATATAAATCTTTCTGTAACTCCTTAATTGTAAAAAGTCCTAATACTGAAGATGACAAAATGTGAGAATTCCTGACAAGGTAGTGTCCGAGACATTCATTTTGTACAGAAAGGAGCCGCCCTTGTTCCCAACCGTCCGGGGTGGGTTCTGGAAGAGCTACCTTCGCTTCTCCTCCTGTAGGCGATATAAGCCAGTAAATGAATTCTCTGGAACTCTGATAGTTAAGCACAAGCGCTCTTCTGTTCTGGTAGAGAAAGACGCTCAACAAATCGCAAAGCGCTCTCTTCGAATTTCACTGAACCAGTCAGCACATCTGGGGTTCTCTTTCAGATCATTCAAGATCTTCTCTGGGTTTACGCAATCTCTCCATTTGCATTCTCAAATCAGATATCGTAGATCCCCCATAGAGACTCGTGTGACAATGATAATTGGAAGTTGGCGCCGGATGTGGCGGTATTAGAACTCAAATCCGAACCCCGAACCTCAAAACCCAAAACCGAAACCTTTATAAACGATTTCACTGAATAAAGTCTATGACCCCAAGGGGGAATTTATTTATCGGCTAGCAAGAAAAGCGAGTTCTCAGGTAGCGTGAGCCTTACTCATTTTTTCGAGGTGGTGACATGAAAGAAGTCGGTGAGTATTCTCCAAATCAACTGGAAGAGAGGATACTAGAGTACTGGAAAGAAAATGACACATTCTTGGAAAGTCTAAGACGAAGAAAAGATGCTCCACCTTTTATATTCGTGGAAGGACCCCCTACAGCCAATGGATTGCCTGGTGTACACCATATTCTGGCACGTGCAATGAAAGACACTTTCTGCAGGTATAAACACATGTCAGGATACCTGGTGAAACGGAAAGGCGGATGGGATACCCACGGGTTACCGGTGGAGCTTGAAGTGGAAAAAGAACTCAACATAAACAGCAAGAGAGAAATTGAGGAATACGGAATCGAAAGATTCAACCAGAAGTGCAAAGAGAGCGTGTTCCGCTATGAAAAAGAATGGAGAGCCATGACGGAGAGGATGGCCTTCTGGATTGACATGGATGACCCATATGTCACTCTCAAGAACGAGTACATGGAATCCGTGTGGTGGTCACTGAAACAGATTTGGAACAAAGGCCTCCTGTACAAAGGGCACAAGATCATCCCGTATTGTCCCCGATGCGGGACTGCTCTCTCCACCCATGAGATGGCACAGGGATATCAGACAGTGACTGAGCCTTCGGTGTATGTCAAATTCATGACTGAGGACAAGTCTGCCTACTTTCTGGCGTGGACCACAACGCCCTGGACTCTACTTGCCAATCTGGCATTGACCGTACATCCTGATTACACGTACGTGAAAGTGAATAATGAAGGGACTATCCTCATCCTGGTCAAAGACCGCCTGGATATATTAGAAGGAGATTACACAATCCTGGAGGAATTTCCAGGCAGGACCCTTGAAGGAATGAAGTACTACCCGCTTTTCGACTACTGTAACCCTGAAGGAAAGAGACACGTTGTCATTCTGGGAGATTTTGTCACCACTGATGAAGGTACGGGCATTGTGCACACAGCCCCTGCCTTTGGGGAAGAAGACTACGTCATCTGCAGAGAGAATGACATCGCCTTCTGTCAGCCTGTAAAGGAGGATGGATGCTTCTCAGACGAGGTAACCCCACTTGCCGGCATGTTTGTGAAGGACGCAGATGAAAAGATCCTTGAGATGCTGGATGATAGGCGGTTACTGTACAAGACAGAACCCTACACGCACGAATATCCTTTCTGCTGGAGGTGTGATACCCCCTTGCTGTACTATGCCAGAGAGAGCTGGTTCATCGAGATGACCAAAGTACGAGACCGACTGGTTCAGAACAATGAGAATGTGAACTGGACTCCCTCCCACATAAAGCATGGGAGATTTGGGAATTTCTTGGAGAATGTCAGGGACTGGGCACTATCCAGAGAGCGATACTGGGGAACCCCTCTACCAATATGGGTGTGTGAGTGTGGGCTGAAAGAATGTATAGGAAGCGTTCAAGAACTGGAGGAGAAAGGGGCCATACTCCCTGAACATCTGGATTTACACAGGCCGTATGTAGATGATATCCTCTTGAAATGTCCGGAGTGTGGTGGAACCATGAAAAGGGTTCCTGATGTCATAGACTGCTGGTATGATTCAGGAAGTGCTCCCTTCGCCCAGTGGCACTACCCCTTCGAAGATCAGGATGTCTTTTCTTACAGCTTCCCTGCTGATTTCATTTCAGAAGGATTGGACCAGACTCGAGGCTGGTTTTACTCCCTGCATGCATTGGGAACCCTGCTCTTTGAGACTGAG
>JACVGW010000025.1:27994-29756 GCA_018992565.1 Theionarchaea archaeon | reverse complement strand
AGGATCGATGTATGTAAGAGGATTGTTGAGACAGTATGCATATCTATTAAGACTTTGAGGAGATTCCTTTTCTCCAGTTAGTGGATCTCTGGTCAAGAATCTCCCAATTACAGGGTCATAATAGCGGGCACCATAGTAGTAAAAACCAGTTTCATCCAACTCTTTCTGATTGTAGGTATATCTTTCTTCTGTTTCATTGAGCTGTTCACCAAAGGGTTTATACATGATTTCCTCGGTTGTCACGCCATTTTCTGATGTCACCAGTCTGGTAGAACCCAGGTGATCTGTATTATAGTATTCTATTACATCATTAACTCTCTTGGCTATTCTCCCTGTGGGTCCGTAGAAGTACACTGCCTCCATGTCAGTCGTAGTGTTCATCTCATATAATACGGTCAGTCCGCTGTATATATAGACCCTTTCAGATTCAGCATCAATCTTCTTGATCCTCTTTCCGTCACCATCATAGAAGTACTCTTCTATTACTTCGTCATCTTTTTTAACTGACTGTAACTTGTCTCCATAATCATAAGAGTATTCCCATAGGTTCTGGCCATCATCTTTCGTTAGCAGATTTCCATAGATGTCATAAGTGAAGGTGGAATTTCCATTAGGGTCTGAAAGAGAGAGAAGTTCATTCATTTCATTGTACGTGTAGGTAGTACTATTCAACTGTGTTCTGTTTCCTGTGCTGTCATATAGATAGCTCAAGGAATAATTCTCCCCTGGTGGTCCACCTACAGCAGTTAATAATCTATCCAGAGGATCATAAGTGTAGTTCCATTCTTCTTTGATCGAAGATGAATCTTCATTTTTCATGTGAAGGATATTTCCAGTTGCATCGTAATCGTGGGTGGTTAACCCATGAACCTGACTCCGCTGATGGAAAATGGGTAGTCTTTGTGAGGTGCAGGATTGACAGTAGAAGTAGTGAGACCATGGGGGGTGTGACCACTCGTATTTCCGGGACATGTTTCCAGAGGAACGGTTGAAAGAGTACCTTGGAGAAGTTGAACAGGTAGGCAATCGGAAAAAACAGGAAAAAAAGGAAAAAAAAGGAATTTAGCGTCTTCTATACAATGCTGCAGATCCAAACAATACCAGCAAGGAAACGAGCGTAGTTCCGAGACACTCTCCACCATTGTCAACTTCACAGGTGACTGTGTCCTGGGCTTCCATTGTACCTGACACGTATCCATCAGCCCTTACAGTGTGGTTACCGTCAGAATAGTTCTCGGTGTTCCAGCTGTACTGGAAGGGTGCTGTAGTGTCAGTTCCTACAAGCGAACCATCAATGTAGAACCGTACCTCACTGCAGTTGGTATCCGTCGTTACTGTAACAGTACCGGATACAACTTCACCCTCTGAGGGGTTGGTGATGGTAAGGTAGTACGCGAGGTTCTGCACTGTGACAGTAACAGAGTCAGTGTCCTGTAACGTACCAGACACGTATCCCTCAACCATGATGGTGTGGCTGCCGTTGGAGTATCCAGTGGTGTCCCAGGTGTAGTCAAAGGGTGATGATGTATCATCCTTCACTAACGTACCATCGATGTAGAACTTCACTTCATCGCAGTTGGTGCTTGTGGTAACGCTGACAGTTCCAGAGACAGTTGATCCATCGGCTGGGTTGGTGATGGTCACATAGTAACTGACATTGTTGACTGTGACAGTAACAGAGTCAGTGTCCTGTAACGTACCAGACACGTATCCCTCAACCATGATGGTGTGGCTGCCGTTGGAGTATCCAGTGGTGTCCCAG
>JACVGW010000025.1:25965-27894 GCA_018992565.1 Theionarchaea archaeon | reverse complement strand
ACCATCGATGTAGAACTTCACTTCATCGCAGTTGGTGCTTGTGGTAACGCTGACAGTTCCAGAGACAGTTGATCCATCGGCTGGGTTGGTGATGGTCACTGTATGCTGTTCTCCTCTCTTGGTCAGACAGGGGGTTTCTGGATCACCCATGAGGTTTCTCTCATAGAAGCACCACCTGTAGTAGGTATCACTCTGAGCTGAGGATGCCATGTAGTATCGTGACCTGTTCAGAATGTCACCCAGCTTCTCGTAACCATCGCTCCAGCATGCTCTGACTTCCATCTCACAGAATTCACCACTCAATGCACAGGCATCAGTCGTCATGAACCAGCCGTAGTTGTCGTTGTAGATGGCACCAATAGCTCCACAGTCATCCTTGACGTAGTATTCAGACAGACAGTCAGAAGCCTCAAATTCACCACAGATACAGGCCACACTGGTTGTCCATGGGTAGAACGTGTTGGTCAAACTGGATACATCTGTGGTATACCAGCTCACAGTACCGCCCACTTCATAGTTGATGTAGTAGACAGTCGTGTTCCCGTGTCCAATGTGGACGACGGCAATAGGACCAGCTGCCCATGCTGCTCTCCAGTCAGCCTTTGAGACATTACCATCTTCTTCGAACAGGTAGTCGATGGTATACCCAGTGGGGATGTAGTTATCACAGTTGTATGCCAGGCATCGGGCATCAGGACTGTTGTTACTGCCCACGCGAGACTCATGCAGGCAGACTCTCTCTGGCTTGTCCATCTGCTCATAGGCGATGACCTTGTTGACGAACGACTGGGCTTCTGTTGTGTTGTCCACAGGTGCACGGCCGACTGCAACCTCTGCATAGAAGTCGACACCATCATTAGTCTCACCATACCGGGAGTCACCATCTGAGTTGTGACTGCCATCCAGGTGAGCATAATACATGTCTGCTGCCATGTCGCTGTCAGTATATCCACCTGTGCTGACGTAGAATCCTCTGTAGGGGACAACGCCAGTATCACCACCAAGTAAGACATACAGCGTACCATTGTTGGTGTACTTGTCAATGATGAAGTTACGAATCTTCATCTGGGTGTCAGTACCAGTGTAGTTTGATGAGATCCAGGACACGGTATACACTGAAGCTCCGTCAACGAAGCCTGCCTTCCAGGTTGCCAGACTCTGGAATGTAGACTCCAGCGTGTCGTTGGTGATGATGATGTATTCTTCAGTTGCCAGAGGTGTTGGTCCACTCTCATAGGTATTCAATGTGTCAATGTTATCTACAATATCAGCAACAGCTGCCTTGTCTTCCTCCAATCCTCTGTACAGCTTGTTCTTCATACCCTTGCCAAACTGGACCTCAACAGTCAACTTCTGATAGAAGTGGACCGTGCCAGACTTTGGCTGGTACTGCACAGGGAACAGGAGCAGGTTCAGAATGCTGTATCCTCTGAAAGATTCAACACCAACCACCTTAAAGAGTGTCTGGGGGTACAAACTGTTGGAATTGTACGTCTCTTCATTTCTGCCAACTGTTACTGGGGTATCGCTGAATGTGCAGGGGGGTTGACCCCACGGCAGGTCATAGCCCTTCATAACAATGGGCTTGCCATGCTTAACCTTGACATCTTTCAACTCTGCACCCTGTGGCAACAGAATCGAGGCAGTTCTGTAGGGAACCAGAGGTTCTCCTGGAGCAGAATAGATCTGGGTATCCTCAATCAAGTAGGTACCACATCCGCTACACATGCCACCTGTCAGGACAGGTGTGAACTTGTAGTCTACACCGAAATTGTCGTTCTCAGAAAAAGCTGCGGGAATGCTCATACAAAGCATCAGTATCAATGCTAGTATTGTCACTTCTCTACCTTTCAATTCTTTCACCTCCTTGAGGAGTTTGTACGCTCCCATGTGAACAAGAACTTAAATACTTTTGGGTAGCTCAAGATC
>JACVGW010000025.1:0-25865 GCA_018992565.1 Theionarchaea archaeon | reverse complement strand
AAAAAATAAAAATGAAAAGAAATTGTCTAGTGGTAGTCAATTCCACAGATGTCAATAAATGCACAGGGGTCGAAGTCAATAGTGCAGATATCAACCCATGGACATATGTAGTCATCTGGGCACGTGGGTGGCTGGGGTTCACTTGTTCCGTTTAAGCGTATCGTGATATCACCTCCTTCAATTTTCTCGTCCTGGTTTCTGTAGGATTCGCATGTTCAAGAAAATAAAAGTGACCTTCACTGGATCCCGTGATTCCCGGTACCCCTGTTCAAGAGCACCCGGGGATTCGCCAGACATACCATGCCTCGCGTGCTGACTGGATGGATCGCCACATCATGGATCAATCCTAGCCAAGCGCAGCATAGTCTTTGACTATGCAGATATCAATATTATCGCAGTGCACGTAGTCTATCAGGCAGATATGTATGCCTCCTTCTTCCACTCCTTCATTCAATCGTATCATCATATCACCTCCCTCTCTGTACCTTGTGTACTATTCAAGAAAAAAAATAGTCTAGTGGTAGTCAATTCCGCAGATGTCAATAAATGCACAGGGGTCGAAGTCAATAGTGCAGATATCAACCCATGGACATATGTAGTCATCCGGGCACGTGGGTGGCTGGGGCTCACTTGTTCCATTTAATCGTATCGTGGTATCACCTCCTTCACGTTCTCTCATCCTCCGGAAATTCACCACGTCTGTATGACGGTTCATGCTT
This sequence comes from Theionarchaea archaeon, assembly GCA_018992565.1. Lineage (GTDB taxonomy): Archaea > Methanobacteriota_B > Thermococci > Methanofastidiosales > SZ-28-30 > SZ-28-30. The sequence goes on along the minus strand of JACVGW010000025.1, from coordinate 25,146 downwards.
CCGGAACATCTTATCCAGTAATGCCTTATCTTTTTCATGTAATTTTGAAAATATAACCATGGAAAGTGCAGCAATATGCTTGAAAAGACTGCATCTCGGGCTGTGTGGTCTGTCAATAGCACCACTGTACACATAATTATCGTACCAGCAACTCCCTGCACATAAGTGCCTGGCCCAGCAGTTCCTGCACTCATCTCGCGCATCTACATGGGCCTGGAGGAGTCTCTTTTGAATAGAAAAATCGGGATCGTTCAGGGTACCCATGGAGAAGTCTTCCATTCCCACAAACCGGTGGCATATATAGATTCCACCCATGGGATCAACTGCCATGAGGTTCTTCCCTGCACCGCATGGATAGTGACGAACCCCGGAGGTGTATATAGCACTCAGGGTCCTCAGAATATTTGAGAATCCAAAGGGGGTCCCATTCAGGATATTTTCCAGGAATATATGCCCGAGCTTATCATATTCATCCTTGAGGGTTTCAAAATCCTCCTCAGAAAGTGCAAATGGGCAGTTCTCATAAGGAGTCAAAGGCTCTACATGTACATAGGTGAACCCCACGTCTCTGAGCCCATCAACCAGCGTACTGAGAGACATACAATCTTTGGTCAGGGTTGCACGGGCAGTCAGGTGAGGCCTGACAGCCAGGAGGGATTGAAGTCGGTCTGCAATGACATCATATGACCCCTTACCATTTCTGAAGGGGCGGTTGACATCCTGGACGTGCTTTGGCCCATCCATGCTCACCAGCACTCCTATATTACTCTCCTTGAGGAACGCGACTATCTCGTCAGTGAAAAGAGTGCCATTGGATGTCATGCTGAATCGCACTTTTTTCTCTTCAGCATGTGCTCTTTCAGTTGCATAGGACACCAGATGCTGTATCAATTTCACGTTCAGGAGGGGTTCTCCTCCAAAGAAATTGATACCCAGAAGTTCGCTATCATCACACCACTCGAAGAGCCGATCAACAGCCAGTTCTCCCACGTCCGTACTCATGTGACAGGGGTCTCCTGCATAGGTTCCGCCCCCTCCATAACAGTAGCGGCAGTTGAGGTTGCAGTCATGAGACACGTTGAGAGACGCAAACATGATGGGAGATGTCTCCTGGGGAACAAATTCTGGAAGTGGGTCCAGGAACTTGTTCTCTTTAAGTTCTGAAAGTTTCTCTTCCGCCACGTTTTCAATATCGTCTTCCTTTATGAGTGACCGAGCAGCTTCTATGCCATAGTCATGTATGAGAACCAAAAGTTTTCTGGTAATGAGTTCTATTCTATACAATCCTGAATCAGCTGTATTGAACAATAAATGAGTGGCATCATCGTCTATACTGACATGATCGCCGATAGAGGTCACTTCCACGGTCATCTCTTCATCTCCCTAAGATTTCGCTTTATGTCAAAACAATACAACATCTCAAGTTCCACTTTGAAAAGTATGTGTTTTCTAGGTATATAAACTTTTCGTTTTACGAGAAAATACAATATTGCCCCATATATGTAGCACTCTAGTACACTGAGAGAGAGCATCCTGGATTTTTTTTCACATTCGTGGAAAATAGTATATAGGCAATTCCTCTTCCACGACATTGTCCAGTAGGCATAATACCATTGTTATAAAGGATCTGAAGAAAAGGCCCTCCTCACGTCCAGTTCCTGATACTGCTAAAAGAAAAAAAGAAGAAGAATAATTACCAGTAGTTCGATCTCTTGGGTTCCTTGCCAATCTTGTCCTTCACTTTCTGAAGCGCTTCCACCAGGGATTCTCCAGCCTGCATCTCGTACGTGACGATACCCAGGTTCTTGATCTGTTCTACTTCTTCCATGGTGTATATGGGTACAGGTAGCTTGACGTTTTCATTGGTAGGGTTTCCCACTATTAAGTCCCTGAAGGGGAACTCAGAGTGGTTCTCCACAATGTACCCACCCATATTCTGCACCTTTTTTGAGGGTAAGATGAATTTACACACAGTATCACCTACAGGGCCAGTAACAGCCCAAACACACCGATGGCTGTGAATCCAAAGGACACTGGATACAGCTGTTTGAAGGTCAGTATCGGGCCGAAGGCAGACAGGACTGATACCAGAACTGGCAGCATGAAGGTCAGGAGCACGTGCATAACCAGCTGTGACACGCCCACCATGCTGGAAAAGTCCACGACAGGCGGTATTCCAAAGAATAACGTCACAAACAGGCTTGACAGCACGAACATCCACACGCCACGCAGTATGTAGTAGTTCCCTCTGGCATGTGCACCGTACTCTAAAGGTGCACCTTCAACGAGGTCTCCCTTTGCCTTGGCAATGGTGAATGGATAGTCATTCAGCTGGGCTACATACCCCACAAAGTACACGATAGCACCGACGAATCCGGGGACAGTGAACAGGATGGGGTGTAAATCCAGGAATGATCCCTGGTATAACACGACGTCCTGCACAAAGATGCTCCGCGCAATAACAACGGGTATGAAGATCGCAATGTAGATGGGGAATGAGGCAATGGTGATGTGCTTGATGAACCTCACTGCACTCTGTCCTTCGAAAAATCGCCTGATGGTGGCCTTGGTCACTGCACCTTTTACCACATCTCCATATGGCATGGTCACTGACAGAATGGACCTGGACAATGAACCCATCACAACATACATCACTTCCTCGAACTTCATGATGCCCACAATGGCTACCAGTGTGGCCAGGGACAGGGGAAGTCCCCACCACTCAGGGCTGGTGAGCCACAGGATAACCAGCACCACAACAATGGTGACAGGGGGCAGAGCATGATACAAGGAAGGCATGGGCGAATTGGGTGTGAAGGGCTTCTTGTTCCAGAACTTGAGGATTGACCAGGTTCCTGGAGTCAAAATAGGCGGACCAATACGCTGCTGTATCCTGGCCTGTATCTTCCGTTCTATTCCCAGAAAGACGGGGCCAAAGAACAGTGCTACAACGGTCAGGACCACAGTGGAAATGATGAAATTAACATAGTCCATGATATCACCTGTTGGTACAGCACAGACAAGGATCGCACGAAGCCAGAGTCAATACTGCATCAGTGAGATGTTCTCCAAGACAGGCCACTTCCATGGCCCCTAAGTTGGTGACTGTGGGGGTTCTGCACTTGTAATGTCTGACATTTCCTTTTTCATCCAGGCCATAGGAGTCATAGAGCTCCCCTCTGGGTGCTTCATGGTAACAGGTGGTAATGGGCATTTTACCCAGTTTCCAGCCTGTGGTTCTCACTTCACCCTTGGGGAGGTTCTTGAATCCCTGTTCTACAATCTTGAGCATCTCAAGGCATTCCAGGACCCTCTGTACGACCCTGGTCTTCACATCACCGTCATCCAGGACGATAACATCCCAGTCGAAGTGCTTGAAGTCAGGAATGTCTGTTCTCCAGTCCTTTGACACACCAGACGCACGGGCAGTCGGTCCAACAGCATGGTACTTGATGGCCTCCTCCTTGGTGAGGACTCCAACTCCCTCGATCCTGGACATGACCATGGCGTCCTGCAGAATACGGTCTGCATAGTCTTTGAGGTATTCTGTTGCAGGCTGCAGCTGGGCCAGCGACTTGGCGCACAGGTCATCTGTGGGGTTGCACCGCGGTCTGATCCCTCCGATAATGGGGCAGGCGTAGTGAACCCTGTTTCCAGACAGCTCTCCCAGCATGATCATGAAGGGTTCTCGGGCTATGAAGGCTCTCATGGCCAGTGTTTCATGACCAATGATCTCCAGAGCGTGTCCAAAGAAGATCAGGTGGGAGGTCAACCGCTCCAGTTCATTGATGATCACTCTCATGTACTGAGCTCTTTCCGGCACCTCAATGTTGAGCCCCTTTTCCACCACCCGTACTGAATTCCACAGGTGGACACAGGAGCAGATACCGCAGATTCTCTCAGTAATGATGTTGCACTTGTCCACCGGTATTCCTTCCATAATCCTCTCAATGCCTCTGTGCTGAGCATCCAGTGTTATTTCACAGTCTGTAACCACTTCATCCTGCAGGAAAAAGCGGGGTCTGTAGGGTTCCAGCAAGGCAGGGTGTACTAACCCAACGGGAATTTCCACATCAGCTTCTCCTCTGTCTTTTTCCATGGTTACACCTCCATCTCTGCCAGTATGGGAATGGCAGAGGCTGCAGCTGAAATGATGTCTTCAGGACGGGGCGGACACCCCGGTATCTTTGCTGCCACCGGGAGCACTTTGTCCAGGGGGCCTGCAACTTCCTCTGACGGTCCAAGGTCCCCTCCCAGGTTGAAGAACACGTTGCCATTGATAGCACACGAACCCACAGCTGCCACCAGTTTGGGGTCTGGAATTGATTCATATATCTTCTTGAGTGCTGGTTCAATTCGTTTCAGGACAGGACCCGTCACCAGCAGGATATCAGCTTCTCTGGGGTTCCAGGTGAGCATAACCTTGTACTGCTCAATGTCGTAGTAGGGGGACAGAACACAGTTGACCACTTCAATGTCGCATCCATTGCAGCCACCAGAGTACACAAGCATGACATGTACAGCATTTTTTCGCGAGACTTCCTTGAACATCTTAGCCACCTCCTAGCAATTTTGAAACATCCTCGTAGTAGTCACCCACCTCTCGGGGATGTATGGCCGAAGGCCTGTTGTATCGTTTGAATATGGGACACGTGTCGTGACATCTGAAACAGAAGCAGCACTTCTCCAGGTCGAGTTCTGGACGCTGCTTTTTGGTGTACTTCTCCGTGAGATGAATGGGTTCGGGAAGGTCAATCATGGTGATGGCTTTGGTGGGGCAGATTCTGGCACATGCACCGCACCCGATGCACATGGGGTCATTCACCGTTTTAGGCAGAGTCACCTGCCCTGAGAGAATTCTATAGCGCATCTCCATGGAGGTCACCCGTTCTGAATGGAAGAGGATGCGTTTCAGGTTCTTCCACGAACCTCTAATAGCTATGGAAATCAATCCTCGCATTCAGAACCACCTCCTCCAGGTAGAACAGAACCCAGTACAATCCCCAGGTACGAGGTAATGAGCACAGCGTTTATGGGCAACAATTCCTTTCCAACCTGAAAGATGTAGAAGGGGTAGTCACCCACGAAGTAGGACAGCACCAGAATCACCAGGAACAGGACAACGTACAGGATTCCAGGAAGTCGCCTGATTTTCAGTCCAATGATGAATCCCAGGACAAGAGAGGCTGCCACTGCACCAATGAAGTCAATCATGTTTTCTCGCCTCCGCAAGAAAGACTGCTGCAACGCTCAGAGAACCAAAGACCTCCAGTCCAACAGCCACATTGAGGTACGGGACTATTCCTGCATTGGTGGGGTCTGCGTACCTGAGGAAATCAACAAGGCCGTATCCCCAGATGTTGGCCCCAACATTGTACAGATAGTACCCTGATACTGCCACTCCTGCCAGTCCCAGGAGCAGGAAGATGAGGGCACCCAATGTCTCCATACCAATGAGGAAATCATGGCTGTAGTGGAACGGGTTCTTCCTGACACCGTAGATCACGACGGAGATGAAGAACGCTGTTGCCAGCACTGATCCACCCTGGAACCCTCCTCCTGGAGTGAGATGTCCTCCGAATATCAGGAGAAGTCCAAAGCACATGAGCACCAGGATCACAGGCGCACCGAATACTGATTGGATGGGGGTGGGCACAACATGCTTGAGTTCTGCCTTTTCCTCTTCAATGAAGGCTCCGCGTCCAAAGACCACGCTGACTGTTATCACAGAGGTGATGAGAATCAGAGTCTCTCCCAGTGTATCGTATCCTCTAAAGTCGAAGACAATTGTTGTGACTGCGTTGGGTGCTATGTTCGGTGCAATCAGGCTGTAGAGGTATGAAATTCCAGGTATGACCTTCAGAGTGTAGAATGTGTGCAGAATTACTCCAGAGAAGATGAGGAACGCTGCCAGCGCTGCAAGGTTTCGGTATTGGTTGGCTTCTTTGAACTTCATCTAGATCCCTCCCAGTAGGACGATAACAAGGCCTATAGCCAGGGCAAAGTAGAACAGCATACTGTCAAAGGTATCAGAATGTTCCTTCGATACCCTGAAGACCAGTGGTATTGCGCGTATGACCAGTAACAATGCAATAAATGATGCCACGATGGCCAGCCGTACTGTGGTAAACAACCTAAAGAACAGGAGCACGCCCAGAGATATCAGTAAAACCATCTGGAAGTCAGCAGTGAAGGCACCTGCAATATCCTCTCCCTGCTTCAGCTTTTCAAAGAACTTCTCGTACACTAGATCACCCCCAGGGTCTGGACAAATTGCTCGATATAGGGGAATACGTTCTGTGGGGTGAGTCCAATTGCCAGGCATATGGCCACGAGGAGTACCATGAATACTTCAGTTCCCCAGGAGTAGGATACAGGTGTCAGTTCCTTGTCTGTGAGATAGTCCTGACCTTCCTTCAAATAGATGGTGTAGAACCCTTTCATCAGGGCCACCAGGGTCGCAATGCTTGTGAGAATGATCAGCACTGAGAGCTCAGGATATCCTGCTGTAGAGGCTGCAGTAATGATCCTGAATTCACTCTGGTAGGTGTTGAAGGGCGGCATACCACTGACAGCAAAGATGCCCAGCAGGCACAAAAAGGGGACATACCCTGTTTTCCACAGGAGCCCTCCCATCTTGCGCATATCCACCGTATGGGTGATGTGCAGGACAACTGAAACTGACAGGAATAAAATGGCCATGGCAAGAGCATCATTGACTGCATGGAAGATGGACGCAGTCACTGCAGCTCTGGTTCCAATTCCCAGACCGACTCCCACCAGTCCCGCCTGGGCAACAGCCACATATGCCAGGAGACGGGTGATTTCCGTCTGCTTGAGAGCCATCATCACACCAAACACCATGGACAGAATACCAACACCCAGAACCAGTGCATTGAAGGTCGATATCCCGTAGAACAGTCGAAGAATGACCACCCACAGGGCTACCAGGACGAACTTTGTCTGAGTCTGCATGAAGGCTGCCACAGAAGGTCGTGCTTTGCTGTATACATCTGACTTGATGATGTGGAACGGGACCATACCGGACTCAAAGAGCCAGCCCACAAAGATCAACGCGCAGGCGACAATCAGAGCATGGGGTATGCCTGCTTCAATATCCAGGGTGATGGCCCTGTTGAGGTCACTGACATTCAGGAGACCGTAGTTGTTCAGGAGAATCGCTATCCCCAGAAGGATTGAAGAACCTGCTATTCCTCCGAAGATCAGGTACTTGATGGCAGTCTTATACGCCTGAATACTCCCGATGGCAATCACCAGCGCTGCCTGAGATATGGTGAGGATCTCCAGGAAGACGAAGATGTTGAATATATCGTCTGCCATGATGACAGCAGATGTTGACGCTACTCCCAGCATGATCATGGCTACATACACGCCTGATACACGTTCTGTGAAGTGAATCAACACAGCGGCAGATGCCAGAATAGCCAGGATTGCAATAAACAGCTTCTGTATGGCAGCGTACTTGTAGACAATGGCCAGGTTGAGCTTTGACAGGACAATATTCGTTCCTCCTGTCACATTCTCCACCTGGGGATGTCCTCCAAACCAGTACACTGCAGCATCGGTTATCCAGGGTAACACCAGGACTACCACAACGGAGATGATAGCAACCGCTTTCACTACTCTATCCTTTCCGTGCAGGAAATTGAGACAGATGGCTGCAATCAGAGGAAATGCCACCAGTAGTGCAGGGACAAAGATAGTATCAAGGTTCATTCATCCACCTCCTTGAAGATGACAGAACAGCTCATTGAGTTGTAGTGGTTGTAGAGCTTAATAGCGATAGCCAGCATAATGGCAAAGATAGACACTGAGATAACAATGCTGGTGAGCACCAGGGCAGAAGGCAGAGGATACGCTGCCTGGGCTGCAAACTCTGGATACTCTTTGAGACCTTCGTATATGACGCTTGTCACTCCGTTCTCCGCCTGTTCAGGAGAGATGATGGCCACGATCTTGTTGAACCCTCCAGTAATCAGGACAAGGTTGACACCGTCTGAAATGAGGGTCACTCCAATGATCTTCTTCAACAGGTTGTCCATGAAAATCACTGCGTACAGTCCAACTACCACCAGTCCAGCAGCAGTCAGAAAGCACATGGGTTGAAACAGAGTCTCCAGGCTCATTCTTCCTCCCTCCTTGTCTTGTAGACTGTTATGGCAAAGATACCAGGAAGCAGCGCGGCTCCAAGAATTGCCTGGGTAATTCCCACATCGGGAGCTCTCAATGTCTGGAAGAGGAATGCAACTGCAAGACCTTCCAGTCCAATCAGGATCACTGATTTCATCAAGTCCCGCTGAATCAGAGCCAGTACAGAGCCGAAAAGGGCAGTAAACATAAAGATATATCCCATGAGCATATATCCAGGTATCATGGTGTCACCTCCTTGTCATACAGGGCATTGGCAATAGAGTGGAACGCCACCGGGGTCAGTATGAAGTACACCAGAGCCACCAGGGCAGTAAAGGGCTGCCACAGAACGAGCATGGTGAGAATACAGGCATGGTCAATAATTCCTGCAATGTGTATTCTCGCATAGACAACGTTCTTACGCGGTCCATATCGCCACAGCCCCAGGCTGGCAAAGAGAATAAAGATACCTGCAATGACAAACAGGATTGCCTGTACAAGTTCCCAGTCCATCAGATCCCCTCCCCTTTAATGATCTTACTGATGAGGAGAGCACCCATGGTGGCCAGAGCCAGAAGGTACAGTGCAATGTCCTTGGAGAACTGTATGTCGTAAATCTTGCCGATGATTGTCAATGCAGTAGCCAGAGCAATAATGACAATGCTCACTCCCACCAGAGAATTGTATAATCCCTGACGAGCAGCCACACGTATGCCGGTAACGATAGACACACCCAGAGAGAACAGCAGAAAATAGAGAGCAAATTCGTACATTTTATCCCTCCAGCATCCCTTTGATGAAGGGCTCAAAGGGGATAACAGCTTTTGGATCGCGTGGAGATAACACAGCAACAATCAGGACCTGTTTCTCGTGGTCGATATCAAGGGTCAGGGTCCCCGGGGTCAGGGTAATGGAGTTCCCCAGAATAACCTGAGAGATTTCCCGTTTCAATTCAGTGGGCACTTCCATGACGACAGGGTCGATTTTTCCTGTCAAGCACTGAACAGACACTGCAAGCACTGACTTTATAATATTGTACACCAGGTCTATCACGTATGCTATCGCATAGATCGGGTTGAACATGGTTTTTCCCTTCCTATGAGTCATTTTCTGTTTAAAGGTCAAAGAATCAATATATAAACCTTTCGGAAAAGATATTTACATATGACAATAATAACTTTTTAGAAATCTTCACACTGGTCAAAAAAGATCAGAAATGGGCAATTTTCATCCGACAGCGGGAAGATACGCAATGATAACTTCGCCAGAATCTGGAATTTCAAGTTGAAGGATGATTTGAGCCCACAGATTAAATTCTTTTGTATAACTGAAAGCCTCAGGGCAGGGCTACACACAGGACCGGGTAAGGCTCCCCCTGCACACATACAGAGCATATTCCTCCGTTCTATTCATAGATATCTTTTTATGGATCGTGTGCTATCTCTCACTGATAGTATATGAAGACCTGGCATGAAATAAAGGAGAAGATACCATGATATTTGAAACTGAAGTCAAAGAGGTACTTCCACGTGCTCCAGACGTCAGGAGCTTCAGATTTGTGAAACCTCCCGAGTTCGCCTACAAGGCAGGGCAGTTCATGTTCATCACTATTCGGAAAGGAGAAGACGAGCTGCGGAAGCATTTCACCATCTCCAGCAGCCCCACTGAAGACTACCTGGAGTTCACCAAGAAACTGACTGACAGTGAATACTCAACGACATTGAGAACCAGTTCCCCGGGAGACTGGGTGAGAATAGAAGGGCCTTTTGGGAAGTTCACCTTTGAAAAGGGGTTTGAAAAGAGTGCTATGGTTGCAGGAGGAATCGGGATCACCCCCATGAGGAGTATGGTAACATACTGCTATGATACAGGTATACTTTCAGACACTGTGCTCCTCCATGCATGCAGGACAGAGGAAGACCTGGTGTTCAGGGAGGATTTCGAGACTATCCAGAAGCAGAACAGTAACCTGAAGGTGGTGTACTGCCTCAGTGACCCCACCTCAGGCTGGAAAGGGTATACGGGCAGAATTGATGTGTCTATCATTGAGAAAGAGGTTCCAGACTACAGGAAGCGAATGGTGTACGTGTGCGGCCCACCCCTCATGGTGGAAGCCATGGAGCAGCTGCTCAGGGAGATGAAGGTACCCCTGCAGCATATCAAGAGAGAACAATTCATGGGGTATTGAAGATTGCAGGCTTACGAAGTTATTTCTACCACAGAGTAAGAAGAGAGATAGTACTGAACATACTGAACAGCACCAGAGGGGAACCGAAAGATTTATAAATAACTTACCCTAACGACAAGTAAAGGTAATCGATTTTACGACATTTTAGAGGTGATAAAAAATGGCTGATATTCGACAAGGCGAAATAATGAAAGAAGGCACACAACGTATTGTGGCCAGAGACGCGCAGAGAATAAACATTCTGGCAGGCAGAATCGTGGCAGAAACGGTGCGAACCACACTGGGACCCAAGGGAATGGACAAAATGCTTGTAGATTCACTGGGTGATGTGGTCATCACCAATGATGGAGCCACTATTCTGGACGAGATGGATATAGCTCATCCTGCGGCCAAGATGATTGTGGAAGTGGCCAAGACTGTGGACAATGAAGTGGGTGACGGGACCACCAGTGCTGCTATTCTGGCTGGTGAACTGCTGAAGAAAGCAGAGGAACTCCTGGACCAGAAGATTCACGCCACTGTCATAGCCAAAGGGTACAGACTGGCTGCTGATAAGGCTGAGGAAATCCTGGACAAGATATCTATCAAGGCCACTGATGCAGACTACAAGAAAGTCGCTGTAACAACCCTGACAGGAAAGGGCGCCGAAGTGGGAAGAGACTACCTGGCTGAGATGGCTGTGAAAGCTGTGAAAGCTGTGGAACAGAACGGAAAAGTGAACCTTGAGGACATCAAACTGGAGAAGAAAGAAGGCGGGAGCCTTGAGGATTCTGAGATCATAGAAGGAATCACCATTGACAAGGAAGTCGTCCACGCAGGCATGCCCAAGAAGGTGGAGAACGCAAAGATTGCTCTGATTAATGCAGCAATCGAAGTGGAAAAGACAGAGACTGACGCCAAGATTAATATTTCAAGCCCGGACCAGCTGCAGATGTTTCTGGACCAGGAAGAGAAAATACTCAAGGAGATGGCTGACAAGATTGCGGCATCTGGAGCCAACGTCGTCTTCTGCCAGAAAGGCATTGACGATCTGGCCCAGCACTATCTTGCCAAGAATGGTATCCTGGCAGCGCGAAGAGTCAAGAAGAGCGATATGGAGAAGCTGGCCAAGGCCACAGGAAGCAGAGTCGTCACCAATGTCAACGAATTAACCGGGAAAGACCTGGGCAAGGCAGGCCTGGTAGAAGAACGAAAGATTGCAAAGGATGAACTCATCTTTGTGGAGAAGTGCGTTAACCCCAAGGCAATCACCGTCCTGCTGCGTGGAGGCACGAAGCATGTGGTAGAGGACCTGGAGAGATCCATGCATGATGCTGTCAGTGTGGTTGCTGCTGTTGCCAAAGACCCGCGAGTCATGGCCGGGGGCGGAGCAGCTGAGATGGAACTTGAAAAGAACCTGGCTGAGTATGCTGATTCAGTGGGCGGAAGAGAACAGCTGGCTATCAAAGCGTTTGCTGAGGCAATGGAAGTAATTCCCCGAAGTCTGTCCGAAAATGCAGGACTGGATCCTGTGGACATGATCGTCAAATTGAGAACACAGCACGGCAAAAAGGGAGGAGAAACCTACGGCCTGGATGTTTTCAAGGGAGACATTGCTGACATGTACAGTGAGGGAGTGCTGGAGCCTCGAAAGGTCAAAGAGCAGGCCATAAAGTCAGCCTCCGAAGCTGCAGTCATGATCCTCAGGATTGACGACATTATTGCTGCTTCAGAACTGAAGGGCGGCAGAGGACCTCCAGGTGGAGGCGGACCTGAAGACTTTGATTAAAGTCCTCTATTTTTTTCTTCTCTTATCCTTTTCCTAATTCTGCCGGGCGAAGTTCGCTCTCTCTTCTAAATCCTGCAATTTGATGATCAGGAAGTCTCCCTCTCTGTAACTTGGCAGATACCCTGGCCAGCATCCTCCAGGATTCACATTCCTGGTTCCGAGACCAGAAATCTCATATCGGGTTCCACAGGTGTTGCAGATCATGTACGATCCTGCCTGAATGTATCCTTTTCCTGATTCATAGCAGACGTCACATGCATCGAGTCCCGTCTTGTAACTCCCATCATCAGCTCTCACCGCAAAGTATTTCACCACTACGCCTCCTGCATCGTATTCATACCATTGCGCGACTTCCGACAGTTCGGAAAGTGGAATTCTCACTGATTCATCTGTGACAGGTGAAAGCTGTGATCCAAACAGGTGTATATATACCAGCAGTATCACACCCGCACATATGACTGTGCCCAGAAGGTACTTCAGGGCTTTGGGGGTCTGGTTCTTCTTTTGTGTAACAGGTTCCATTTCATCACCTCTCTATAAAGACTCTATTTGTGAGCCTCAGTTGCTGTACCATGATTCCATTATGTCTTCATCAGATTCCTGTGTATCCCCCCCATCCTGTAACCCATCCACCACTGTAGCTTCATATACCTTAAACACTTCCAGAGAGAGCAGTTCCCGAGTACTCGTTCTGGTACTGTCGTAGACGACATCAAAATAGTGGGGAAATCCGAACTGTATGGCAATCACACCTGGAAGTGAGCTCAGCTCCTCAGATACGAGAGGTGCATGACCCGGACATGGGATGTCGACACTGAATCGCACAGAAGAGAGAGCCTGAATGTCACTGTTTGGTCCAATTCCCTGCCCGGTGATAGAAGCATGCGCCAGCAGCGGAAAGACAATCATAAAGAAGAGAATGTTGACACCAGCAGTGGATGAGTACATGATGGAGAGATATTTCCACTTCCTCTTCATTCCTGAAAGGGAGAGAATACCGTTCTTTCTCAGATACAGAATCGAAGAAAAGGTTGCAGCTCCCAGCGAAATGACCACAAGGAGGTGAAAGAAGTACGGGTTCATCAGCAGTGGTCTGAGAAAGTTCATGGCTGCTGTTGCTCCAGTCACTGACGCTGCAATGAAAGCTATACATCCTGTATGGGGGAGCAATCCATAGACGATCCCTCTTGCTGCTCCACTCTTCTCATGATCTGCCCCGGCAACAGAATAACCCAGAGAAGTTATTTCAGACCTGAGTACATCCAGAGTAGTCTCTTCAGCATCAAATACTATCAACGCGCTGTTCTCAGCCAAGTTCACCTCTACACTCTTCACACCTTTGCACAACCTGATCTTTGATTCAATTGACTTCTTGCATTCAGCACAGTGCATGCCGTTAATGGTTATAACCTGCGAGACGAATGGTCCATCATGGTTCATGAGACTCGTGCTGCTGAAACAGCTCTTGAATTCTTGTGTGAAACTAGTTGCAGCCCCTCATGTGAGCCATGGGCGAGGGGAGAAAAACCTGGTAGGAACCTGCACATGAACGCAGGAGACCCCATCACCTGTACAATCACCTAGTGTCTCAGGATGATGATATTACTCATTCCTCGTCTTCTCCTCTCAACAAGAGCTTTCCCCTCCAGCCTGTCAAGGAGTCTACTGACTTTCGACTTGTTGAACTGCGTTTCATCCACCAGGTCTGACTGGAAGAGTGCACCCCGGGCGTCTATAATCTTCTGGAGAAGAGCTCTTTCATCGCTACTGAGTGTGTTCATCACTGCTGAGTAGCCTTTGGTGGCTGGATTCTCAAGGAACTCACGGGGGACTGGGGGTTCTTTCCCAGAAAAAGTCAGATACAGGCCCAGTGCAGCTACGAAAACCATGATTCCAGTGCTGACATTGGTCTGATAATCAATGGTATCCCACATGGGGCAGTCAGGTCCATGAGTGCAAATGCTGTTGGTAATCGTTGAGAGGGCTTCCGTAAACGAGAAGATCATGAATCCTATCAGTGTGGCAATTCCAATTATCAAGATTCCGACTGACGTGTTGTTCATACACTGACTAGTCCTAACTATTATTTAAATACTTCGGTAAAGCAAATCAAATTCTGTATGCGTGCATAGTAATAATTCAAAGGTTTCTATTCAATCCGGGATCTACTGACCACCTGTGAAAACTCCATGGAAGCTTTCCTGGTGGCAGAGCTCCCTTAGAGAAGGGTTGTTGACTGGGGCCAGCTACAACAAGAACAGAAATTCCTCTACTGATGAATGATACAAACCTTTATCTCCTGTACGCCAGAGTCCACCTATGGACCTTGTACTTCACAATGGGACTATACTCACCATGACAGATAAGAGCGCAAAAGCAGTTGCTGTGCGCAGCGGAAGAATCAAAACCCTCGAGAAAGTCCCTGCTGCAAAGGAAATTGACCTGGAAGGGAGAACCCTCATCCCTGGATTCATTGACTGCCACACCCATTTTGTATCCATGGGGATGAAACTGGCCAATGTGGATTTGTCAGACGCCAGGGACCTGCAGGAAGCGGTCTCGCGGCTGGAAAAGCGGGCCACCGAAACGGAAAAGCACAAGTGGGTTCTGGGATACAGCTGGGACGAAAGCATGTGGCCTGAGAGACGCTGGCTGTCCCCTGAGGACCTGGCAGGAATTGAGAATCCTGTGTGTGCCAGGCGGGTGGACGGGCACGTAGCTGTCCTCAATCTTGCAGGACAGAAGGCACTCAACAGAAAAGAGGGTTATCTCTTTGAAGAGGAACTCTTCCGTCTCAATGAAACAAAAGCGGAGCAGGATACGGAGAAGGCCTTCAGGACTGCCCTTGCTCTGGCCCACAAAGAAGGTGTCACCTCGATTCATGATAACCCCATGGATATTGGAACCTTTCTGCTCTATCAGAAGATGAGGTGTGAAGAGCTGCGCATCTCTGTTAACCTCCCCGTTTCAGTCCTTGATGCTGTGAATCAGATTAAGTTGAGGACCGGATTCGGCAATGAATGGCTGCGGGTGGGAGGAATCAAGATATTCACTGACGGGTCTATTGGGGCAAAAACGGCAGCACTGTCCTTCTCTTATAGAAATGAGGACAACAAGGGGCTCCTGGTATACTCAAATGAAGAATTGGCCTCTATTTTACAGAAAGCGCATCCGAACCAGACTGTTGTTCATGCTATTGGAGACAGAGCCATTGAACAGGTTATAGCATGTTCAGTGCCTGGAAAGGAAAGCCGGAATCGTATTGAGCATGCAGAACTGGTACGAGATGATCAGATACCTCGGATTAAGGAGAAGGGATTGCTTCTTTCCATGCAGCCCAATTTCTTCCAGTGGTCGCATCCAGGGGGGCTATATGATGATCGCTTCGGCACCGGAATGGATAATAGGATGAGAACACTCAGAGAGGCGAAAATTCCCATTGTATTTGGATCAGATTGTATGCCTTTCTCTCCCCTCTACGGCATTGAACAGGCAGTACGAGCACCTTTTGAGGAGCAGAGACTGACAGTGATGGAGGCTCTGGCCATGTACACGCGGGAGGGGGCGTATGCTTCTTTTGAGGAGGATATAAAGGGGACTATAGAGGAGGGAAAAGTGGCTGACTTTGTAGTACTGTCAGATGATCCCAGAGAAGCAGACATCTCATCTATACACGTTGAAATGACCATTGTGGGTGGAAAGGTAGTGTATCCGTAATCGTGCGCCTCTTGCAGTTGTCTGTGACCTGCACATCCTGTTGATCATCCTTCAGGAGATCGAATCGATTTCTCTTCGATATCAGCTACTATTCTCTTTAGTCTAGCATTGAAGAGGGTTCTATCGATAGAGTAGTGGGCTTGCCGATGGCAGTTTGGACACAATGCAATAACTGAGTTCGGATGATCTGGACCGCCATCTGACAGACGATTTAGATGATGTACCTCCAAATACGGGGTTCCATCTTCTTTGAGGAAAGGAGCCTTCTTTCCGCATCCCTCGCAGGTTCCATTGGCTCTTTTCAATGCGTAAATTCTGACTGCTTGGCTTCTATTGTATATTTCGATTTGCCTTTGCTTAACTGTTAAAGGGAAGGAAAATGACAATGCGCGATTTCTAAGGTTCTGTAAAGACCCTTGCCAGAGGGTTTCCTCAATTTCAGTATTCATTTCCTCGGTACATGTATCAATGGAGATTAATTCAAAAACAATCTTTGACCGTTCCTTTCCTGTGATGTCTTTCCCTTGTCGCTCATGATACCCAATGCAGAGCATCTGACCAATATATCTGTAGAACCCCTTCTTGGAAGATGCTTCGAAGAGGTGTAAATCTCTTCCTTCGTCCTGATGATCTCGAATAGCAGCATTGCCTCGAGTAAAGGCCATATCCCCACGCTGCCCTTCTCCAGTATAAAGATAGACTCCTTCTTCCTCAGACCAGCCATCTTCATATCCAAACTCCCTTGCTCGTGGAGAAGAAAAGAGAAAAACTAGACTTCGATTCGAAGGAGTGCTGATTCCACCTTGTTTCTGTCCCCCAAATGTCTCATGTAGACTCTGGCGACGATATAATGTCCCTACAATGAACATGAACACTCTTCTTGTTCTGACTACTTAAATATTTCGAATTCCTGGCTCCGATCTTCTCTCTAAATCATCAGTGTAGCCCCCACTTGATGCAGAAAATCATAAATACCAAGAGTCTTCAGTCTTTCATCAAAATCTTCCAGGATCTAAATAGTTATCCACCGTGAACTGAATGACACTAGTGGGATACCAGTAAGGTATCTGCTGGCATGTGATATCAACCAGTGCATTCCTTCCCATAGAAAGAGAAGAGAAAAAACAAAGAAAAGATTAATAAAGTGTGGAAAAAAAGGAACACTACAGGCGAGCGCATCAGCAGGAGTTACCCTGCTGCAGCCGAAAAAGAGGTGTTATGAAATGGCTTTACAGGACCCGGACAGTATGGAGGAGTTGGTGTATTTCACGAACAGGGAGCTTGAAGAGGGAGGAAAGATTACATGCTGGGTGAGGAGGAGAGAATGCCCCAAGTGCGGAAAGGGATTGATGGGAAAACCCCGGAACGAAAAAACAGGCGACATTAAAGTTCGCGCAAGAACGTATGTATGTCCAGACTGTGGGTTTACCATGGACAAGAAGCAGTATGAGGAGACTCTCACTGCAGAGATCAGATATACCTGCCCTCACTGCGGAGCCCAGGGAGAAACAACTGCTCCTTACAAGAGAAAGAAAATTAAGGGCGTTGAAACATTGCGCATAAAGTGTGAACAGTGTGGTGGAGCTATAGACATTACCAAGAAAATGGCCTGACCTCCAGATGCAGGAACTGAATCAATCCTGCGGCCCGGGACTCTCAAATTTGCCATCGGGTCTGAGAGCCCACCCTTATATCGACCGGTTATCTAGAATGTCTTCAGTATGTAGGCTTTCTTGACTTTTCCACCCTCAAACTCCACTCCTTCATGTTCCAGTATCCTTTTTTTGAGATCCACCCCACCTCCAAACCCAGTCAAGGTGCGGTCTGAGCCAATGACTCTGTGGCAGGGCACCAGGAAAGGGACAGGATTGGAGTGCAGCGCCTGTCCTACAGCTCTGAAGGCTCTACTCCCTATCTTTTCTGCCACTCCCTTGTAGGTAGATACTTTACCCCGGGGTATTTTTTGGATTGCTTCATAGACAGCCTGCTGGAAAGGAGTCCCTGAAACCTCAAAGGGGTAAGAGAAGACTTCTCCTTTCTCAACCCATGCCTTCAACCTCTCAGCAAGACCTTGCGCCTCTTCTGAAGGGGTCAACGGATGACCCTCCGGAAGGACCCCTATGAGAATCTTCTTGATTTTCCCGTTCATGACAACAGAGAGGGGGATGCCATCCACCAGTACAGTACCTGTATTCATGACAGTTCTTTGTAGCCATCTTTTTAAGCCTTGAGATGGTGAGAGGTGCTGCTCTGGCTGTGGTTACACCGTGTCCCGGGACAGCATTGTATGCCTCCTGTTCCTGCTAGTCCACGAGATGCGTTCGCCCGTGCCACAGGACCCCATACCCTCCATCCACCTGGACCAGAGTCTCTTCCAGGGTTGACTCTGGTTTTCCTGTGGACAAAAAGATATGCGAGAGCACTGTAGAGAGAACATCCACCTGTGTTTCTGAAGTTCCTGCCTGTACCTGACACTGCGTGAGCTGTCCTGAGGAAAATGTCGGTACCATATCAAGGGTCTTCACATAAGAGTAGTCTTTTTCTTTCAGCCATCCTTCCCAGGTTGTAGTACTGTCACTCTTGAATAGGCTGAGGAACATCGTGATACCAGGGGCACAACTCATCAGTGAATACCATTCCTTCCACACAGACATGTCCCTGACCTCCCACGAATGGTCTCTCATTCCTCTTCCACGGAAAGGAATGTCCTCATGTCCCAGGTGGATGTCTCCTGAAAGAGATCCAGGCTGCTCATAGCGGTCTCCTCTATCTGTCGAATACCCAAGGACAGGCTCTCCTGATTCAAACGCTACCTCAACCTTCATCTGTTGCAGAGAATCTGCGGAGCCTCCCCCCACGTCGTGGAAAGAGTCATTGATATGAATGTTCCAGGATCGTAGAGGATCCACAGGCTCCATGTTGAATGTCCCTGAGGCAAGTGGGTTCTCTTTAAGCGTACTGGCACCCACGTACACCAGGCGAAGGTCTCCATGCAGAGAGATCACTTCTTCTCTGATCCCCAGGGCGGGACGGATTCCAATGCTGATGGACAGGGCCTTTCTGCAATCTTCATCATATGCGTTGAAGTGATAGCCTTCTCTCCATTGTGGGTTCTCAAAAGGCGCATGAGGATACTCATCCTGTGAAGATATCATAAGAGGGTTCATCATCATAGTATCACTCTCTGTGACATGTCTCGGGTTCTGTGATGCTCCTCTGTCCAGGGTTCCACCTGTGAATAATCCCACTTCCGAATCTGCAGGAACATCTCACAGTGCACAACTGACAAGGAGATCATTCTCAAATATACCATGTACTACCTTGCATCTATCACTCTTGAATGTTTCTGCAGGATAAATCCACTGAAGCAGAACTCTCATGTCTCTCCTCCCTTTCTTCTCTCTCACTATTGGAGACTGCAGGGACTGAACCTGCTCTATTCTGAACCCACCCACTCCAAAGGAGAAGTCTGTAGAGACAGTCGCACCCACTCTATCCAGAATCTTTATATATACTCATAATTGGGTATCACCATGTTGGAAATCCTCATGGAGCTGGCAAAGCTCAATGGACCAAAAGGAATAACAATTACCACTCATAAGATAGGACAGTTACTGGGCTGCTCTCAACAGACTGCCTCACGGAAACTCATTGACCTGGAAAAAAAGGGACTCATTAAGAGGCAGAGAACTATTAAGGGACAGAGAATCAGGCTGACCAGAAAAGGGCTAACCCTGCTCAGAGAGTTCTATATCCAGCTGCGTGGCATTTTTGAGGAGCGCGAGGCTGTGACAGTCAAAGGACAGTTGGTATCTGGAATGGGGGAGGGCCATTACTACATCTCTCGAAAGGGATATACAGATCAATTTGAGGAGAAACTGGGGTTCCGCCCTTTCCCGGGAACATTGAACCTTCTCCTTGAACGAGAACATGATCTGGTGGTGAGAGAAATGCTGGACAACTGCCCCTATGTCAAGATAGAGGGATTTCAAGATGAAGGAAGAACCTTCGGCGCTGTCAAGTGCTATCTGGTGTCCATCGACGGAGTGCAGGGTGCCATTCTCTCTCCCTTGAGGACCCACCATCCCAAGAATGTCATTGAAATCATCGCTCCTGTGTACTTACGACAGAAATTGGGTCTCAATGAGGGAGAAGATGTTATCGTCAAGGTATTCGTCTAACAGACAGCAGGCAGGTGAGCATCACTCTCTCCTGAATGTCAGGAAGAAGACCTCTCCTCTCATTTCCTGTGTACTGCAACCAGGATTCTTATCCCTCCCGCTTTCGAAACCTTTATATCTCTGGATTCCCTGATGATGGTATGGATATCCAATCTTTTATCGACACAGTTGTGGACACACTGACAGGTATTTTCGACTTTTTCACTGCCCACCCACTGTATATCGTTCTCATTATAGCTGCAATCGTTGCATATGCTGCTATCAGTCATCTCCTGTTCAGGATGAAGGGCTACCAGCCCAGAGAGAAGACCCTGTGTACGCTCTCCATTGCTGGTAAAGAACGATCACTGGAATATCTCAGAGACTTCACTCACATGTCAGCCCAGCAGATAGAAGCGATAAAACACTTGAGAGAACATGAACCTGTGCCAGCGGCAACTATGGTTAAGCGATTCGGAAAGGAGAACATTGAAGAACTCATCAGGAGAGAGTATATCGTTCTTACATGATCCTGTCCATCTCTCTCTTAATGAAGCTCTGCTCTCTCTTGTGGTACTTGCCAAGGTCCAGAGTGGCCAGCAGTATGCTTTGGTTGAGGGCTATTTGATCCTTCAGTGAGTGAAGGAATCTCACTGCCTCTTCAAAGTCATTCTCCTCAATAAAATAGTCAAGGCAATCCAGGAGCACCACCCTGTTTCCAGGTTTCACGAATCCATTAATGAAATGAAGAAGTTTCTCCAAATCATGTGACGATATACCATTTTCATCCAGAATGAGGGTATTCTGATAGGTTTTCCCATTGGGAGGCGCCCGACATACACACAGTCCCTCATACCCGGAGGTCAGTTTTTCAAAGGCATCATAGGCTGCCTTTCTCTTTCTAAGGAGATATGCGTATCTCATCCGGAATGTGGTTCCATTTTCTCTGTAGAGTACTTTCACACCCAGTACACACGCAACAACTCCTCCAATGAGCAATGCGTGCAACATTGTATTCTCTTTGACAGAGAGCATTTATAAACCTTTCGTCACTGTAAATGACCGAGGGTGATACAAGGCCTCTAAAATCAGTTTGAAATCCGGAACAGTTTTAAATATAGCTATAAGAAGACAAGAAAGTCAGCAGTCACATGGGGAAAAGATCTGCATGCCCACACAGGGGCTTCCTGATAGAAATCGCACGACAAAACGTGCCCACTGCTTCAAACCAGGATTCCACAACAGGTTTTCCGTTAATTCAGGGTCTCTTATCCTCTTGAACTTATACTTTATGGGCCATACCTTTATAAACTGAAAAACATCTGCCAGGGAGGTGAACACTATGGTTACCCAAGAAGAGGTCATGAATACTCTCAAGCAATGTTATGATCCTGAAATTCCCGTGAATATAGTGGATTTGGGACTCATATATGACGTAGAAATTCAAGATAAGACAGTAACTGTGGACATGACGTTGACAGCTCGCGGATGTCCAATGCATTCTCTGATTGCCCGGGATGTCAAGCAGAAATTGCAGTCTCTCGCCGGAGTGGAAACAGCTAATGTCAACGTGGTATGGGATCCTCCCTGGACCCCTGAAAGAATGTCAGACGAAGCAAAGAGAAGACTGGGATTCACCTGAGGGTATCCCCACTGACTGACTGCAGAAGGAGAGACATCTCCTTTTCTATTTCTATTAACTCTCTCAGGTACCCTTCTTTGACTGTGATGTACTCTTTCTCAGTGATTTGACTGTCTTTGTGCAGTCTATTTATCTCTTCTATAGATTCATATAATGTATTCAATCTGGTCTCCAAGATTCTAAGCTGCTCTTTCCTGCTCTGCGGCGTCTTCTTCTCTCTCAGGAATTTTTCAACCAACGTTCGTGCTTTTTCATAAAATTCTCGTGCTTCACCAGAAAGCACATACTTGACTTTTGCCCTTCCTGTCTCAATAAAACTGATCTTTTCCACCAGCCCACAGTCCACCAGCTGTTTGAGGTGGCGCTCCAACCCTCCCCTGGTCATCTCCAGTTCGGTTTCAAGCTCATCTGGTCTCCGCTCCTGCTCATACAATAGTTCCACAATCTGCAGTCTATAGGGGTTTGATAGGGCTTTGAAAATCTCCAGCATGCTCATTCTCCTCATCCACCTATATATGGTTTTGTGTCTTTGGTGCTGGGTTGAATGCGGGAAATTACAGAGATAAGGACTCGTATGCAAAACCGCGAAATCGCAAAAGAGCTAAATTGCAAATCTTTATTCATTTCTAAAGGAATATTTTCGTTTTTCTTTCAAAAAAGTTTATATATGTCTTTTTTCTAACAAGAATTAAGGTAACTGAAGGTGATCCTGATGAGAATCAAGAGAAAACTGGATATGGACCGCTATGAAACTATGCTTCGTGATCTGGAGCAGATGCGAGAAAAACAGGAAATCTCCCAGGAGACATTCGAGGAAATGAAACAGAAATATGAGGAGAAACTGAAGGAACTGGAGGAGCAGTACTTTGAAGACAAGAAGGAGCTGGAACTGGATTTGGAAGAGCTGGGTGACCTGGGTGAGAGAATCACTGCCCAGGTGGAGTCAGCTGTATCCAAGGCCATGGACAAAGTTCATCACATTACGATGCAATTTCCTGACTCTTTTGAATCGGGGGTGTACCATTCTGCAGAAGAAGTGTTTGAAGGTGAATTCGAATCAGACACGGTGGGTATAGAGTTCTCCACTGAAAATGGCCATATCGATCTGAGAAAATGGGACAATGACACCTACAAGATCGTGGTCACGAAAAAAGTGCGCGCCTACTCCAAGGAACGGGCAGAAGAGAAACTGGAAGACGTGGTAGTGCCATTTGAACACTTGAAGAATGGGAAGGACATATTGAAGTTGCATGCCCCTGAAACCAATGCTGTCATTTCAATATCTGCCTACCTGCCTGCCAGTACTGGTGGGGGGATGCTTTCCAGAGCCCATCCTGTGGTGTATGACCTAACTGTGAGCAGCGAGAATGGACATGCGTCAGTCACAGGACTCACAGTTGGAGAAGCCAGCCTGCAGACAGAGAACGGGCGGGTTGGGTGCGAGGGAGTGACAGCCACTCACCTGGATGCAGTAACAGAGAATGGAAGGATTCTGGTGGAGGACAGTGAGGTAGAGACAGGGAATCTGTCAACTGAGAATGGGAGAGTTGAATTGCTCAATGCACAAGGGACTACCATCACTCTTGCAACAGAAAATGGATCAATACGAGGAAAGATGACTTTTGAGAAAGCAACTCTGGAAACAGAAAACGGATCCATCCACATCTCCCCGAGAGGTGCAGGGACATACACAGCCCACACTGAAATGGGAAGTATCAGCATTGATGTAGACAGGAACATTCCACATGAAATTCTGGCTGAAACCCAGATGGGAGCCATCACTGTTGCCTCTGATCTAACCTCTTTATCTACAGGGAGACACCATATCCATGTCAAGAGCGCTGACCTGGAAGGAGCTATAGAGAAACTCTCTATAGAAGTCAGCACTCAAATGGGCAGTATTAAAATCCAATAGATCATTCATCTTCTTTTTCTTCCTTTGTTGTCATGATTTTGTTTGGTTTTTCCAGCAGGCCTATTTGTTGTCGTTAGAATGACAACTCTCACTAGCCAGTGCCTGCTTCTCTCACTAATCCTCTGTGGCAAGACCTCGCCTTTTCCCGCCTATCGAAAAGAGCAAAACTTTATATAGATAAACCACCCTTTTTGATGTAGTGTTGGAAAAGCCAGACATTCATGTTCATCATTCATCCATGCAAGAAGGCTAGTTCTGGCTTATTTGGTGATCCTATGAAAAGACAAAAAACTGTAATTGGAGAGATTATTCGGAAGAAGGCAGGGGGTGAACGAACCAGAACAGATATTGGAACCACAAAGTACCTGATTTTCTCACAAATTGACGCAAATGGTGTTGTTGAACGTCCAGACGTGGTGGGTGCCATTTTTGGGCAGACAGAAGGGCTGCTGGGAGATGATCTGGATTTGCGTGAACTGCAAAGAACAGGGAGAATCGGAAGAATCAGTGTAACAGTCAACTCCCGTAATGGTCGTTCCCGGGGTTCTATAACAATTCCATCCAGCCTGGATAAGATCGAGACTGCAGTTCTTGGAGCTTCACTGGAGACCATTGACAGGGTGGGCCCCTGCGAGGCTAAAATCACTGTCACCAAGATTGAGGATGTCCGGACCCTTAAGAGAAACTATGTTGTTGATAGAGCCAAACAGTTGGTCAAGTCCATGTTTACTGATGTCCTGCCTGAATCTCAGGAGATCACTGAAGAGGTGAAGGAGTCAATTCGAATAAAGGAGATTACGAAATACGGCAAGGACAACCTACCAGCAGGGCCTAACATTGATGATTCTGATGCAATTATTGTGGTTGAAGGAAGGGCAGATGTTCTGAATATGTTGAGGTATGGTATTAGAAATGCTGTGGCAGTGGAAGGCACCAGCATCCCCAAGACAATTATTGATCTTTCAAAAGAGAAGACAGTCACCTGCTTCGTGGATGGGGATCGAGGTGGTGAGTTGATCTTCAAGGAGCTGATGCAGGTTGCCGAAGTTGACTACGTGGCGAGAGCTCCCACTGGTAAAGAGGTTGAAGACCTGACCAAGAAAGAGACTATCAAAGCACTGAGGAACAAAATCCCGGTAGAGCAGGCCATGACGGAGCTGTTCGAAAAGCAGTTGAAAGAAGAATCCCAGAAAGAAGAAGTGAAAGAGGAACCACCCCCTCCCAATCAGCCGGAAGGCCTTGAAGGGCTCAAAGAATTCATTGACAAACTGCCGGGGACCCTGGACGCCTACCTCCTGGATGCGAAGTATGCTCCAAAGATCAAGGTCTCTGTAAGAGACCTGGTCGATGCTATATCTCTAACTGATGATGTCAGGATAGTGGTGTTTGATGGAGTGGTTACTCAGAGGCTCGTGGATGTTGCTGCAGAACGAGGGATTGAACGTCTGGTGGGGATAAAAATAGGCAATATCGTCAAGAAACCTGTTGACCTCAAAATCCTTTCCTTTGGAAACATGATTGAAGAGCAGGATGAAATCTACTGATTTCACCTGCTTCTGGGGATTCCCCCGTGCGTGGGTAGCGTGGTTCTGTGATGAAAGGACC
>JACVGW010000110.1:1802-7184 GCA_018992565.1 Theionarchaea archaeon | reverse complement strand
GTTGACATACTCATGAGTCTTCTCAACTGTAGCCCCTCTGGGAATCACAGAGGTGAGAGGGATCAGGTTAAAGTTGCTGATACCTGCCTCAGCCAGTGCCAGGTCAAAACTGCTCAGGGGAGTTGTCCCCTTCCCTGTACCCCAGACTATTTGTATGTTCATGGTAGAGCAAAACAACTGAATCCTATAAGTATCTTTTGCACAATGCACAATTCGGACCAGCCCACACAGCCAGGAAAACCTTTTTCAACTGAACACCATAACAGGTTCATGGAAGACTTCACACTGTCCACATCAGAGAATGTCCCCGTGTACTACGATATTGCCACGGCAGGTTCTCGATGTGTGGCCTTTCTCGTTGACTATAGCATCATCCTGCTGGCCTCCATGGGGTTGATTGTGACGGTGGATTTGCTCAGACAATTCGGGTTCACAAGCTTCTCTTCCTACGCTATAGCACTCATCTATGTGGTGGTTGGAACGTTGACCTGGGGCTACTTCGTCATCAGTGAGCTGGCACTGAATGGCAGCTCTATTGGAAAGAGGATGATAGGGCTGCGAGTAATCAAGGAAGATGCCACTCCCATAGACCTTGTGGATTCTCTCACCCGCAATTTTGTCCGGTATATTGACTTATGGCCAGGTACATGTCTCGTAGGATTTGTGGTCATGATGCTCAACGCAAAGTCCAAAAGACTGGGAGACTATGCAGCAGGTACCATTGTTGTGAGAACGAGGGCAGTTGGCCTGGACAAGCTTGAGCTTGGAGAGTCATCATATGACGACACAGTCAGCAGGAGCCCGTATCTCAACCAGATCACCTCCGAAGAATATCAACTGATGAGAGACTTTCTTTTTCGATATGAGAAGATCCCCTTTTCCAAGGCATATGAAATTGCAACGAAGATTACCTCCGGAATTGCAGAGAAGCTTCACATAGAGCCTCCCAGAGGAATAGAGAACTGCATACTCTTTCTCAAGAGCTGCATCAAGTACTACAGGCACAAACCATAAGTTTAAATGGTTCAAAGGGTTCTTACTTTATGGACCGCAATCAGTTTTTACGACCCATGGGGCTGGGTGAGCTCCTGGATTCCACTGTTAGACTGTATAAAAAGAATTTTCTCCTGCTGGTGACAGCTCAGCTTCCCCTAGCAGTGTTTTATCTGTTGCAGAATGCTTACAGCTACTCTGCAAGTGGTGGACAGGACAGCATTACGGAGCTGTATCAGATGTTCACTGACCCCTTTGCCTACCAAGTCCAGCAGCAGTTCGCTCCGACCCCATCTCCCTGGTATTCTACAATTATCATCCTTCTCTCGTTTCTTCAGATAGCTATAATATACCCGGTAACCCTCTCTGCAGTCACCAAAGTCGCTTCCGACAGCGTCCTGGAGGGCACGGCAGATGTGAAAAATGCATACAGGTTCTCCCTGAGGAATTGGTTCAGGCTGGGAGTAACCAATGTTTTTATCACCATAGCCCTAACGATAGCCCTGCTTCTTGCCATGATAATCCCCGTTACTGCAGCCATCGCTGTAGTGGCATTCACACTTTCTACAGGCAGCGCAGGTGAACTGATAGTGGGAGTCATCGTGATTGTAGTATCAATAGGAATAGGTGCTTTTATTGGGGGATTTGCGTGGGTTCGTCTGTCAGCGACCTATCCCATCATGGTCAATGAAAAGATTTTCATAGTTGAAGCAATGACCCGCAGCTGGAACATGGTAAAAGGGCATACCTTCAGAATATATGCAGCCTTGATAATCATTTTTCTGATTCCCAGTGTCATTCAGCTCACATCGTTCTTCGCGGAGTTTTTGATGAAAGGATCTCTGGTTGTCATGACCATTGCACTGGGCCTTGTAGCCCAGGGACTACTCATTCCCATGGCAGACTGTGCTCGAGTGTTGATCTACTTTGACCTGCGGACGAGAAAAGAGGGGTATGATCTGGAGATGAGAACACAGCAACTATCACAACCTGTGCTGTAACCTACAGGATATCAACTGATAAGAGAAGAGGATGTACATGGAAGTATGGTGTAGTCCTACCCCGGAAGAAATCGAGAAGGATCTGGAGGAGATTCTGAGAGAGCTCGGGTACCTGACGTCAGAAGACCCACCCTTCTTTTCCTTCCCCGTTGCCAGAGCACTGCTGATCATTGTCGCTCTCGTCCTGTCCCTGCTCCTGATATATTTTGTGACAACCTGGATTTCCCGGCCATCAGGAAAGATAATCCTTCCCCGGAAGAAAAAAGAAGATATCCTGGTAAAAAAGAAGGACTACTACGGGCTGTACAAGAGAGCGGTAACCCTGGGGTCTAAGAAGGAGTATGCAGAAGCAGTGCGCATTCTGTATATGGCACTCCTTGTATTCCTGGATAGCAGGGACGTCATTTCGTACCATCCTTCTCTCACCAACTACGAATACAGGCAGAAGGTCCGTCCTCATACATTCAGCGACCTGTTTGAAAGGATAACCCATATCTTTGACACTGTGTTCTACGGCGGTACCCCAGCAACTGGAAATGACTTCTCACAGTGTGTGGAAGCCTTCACTCACATTCAGGAGGCACTGTCATGAAGTGGGCACAGGTCCTGACACTCCTTGTCTTTGTAGTGGGTGTCGTATCAGTGGCCACCATTGCAGAACGATCCTCCAATCCTGCCAGCACGCACTCTTCAAGAGATCCTGGTGAGATGGGAACTCTGGCCTTTTACCTGCTCATGGAACGATACACAGAAGTGGAACGGACTGAAACCACGATTGAAAGGTTAGAACCTGGCACTCTTCTTCTCATCTATCCTGTTCGGCCGCTGGCTCCTGAAGAAAAGGAATATGTGCTCACCTGGGTGAAAGAAGGGAACAGGCTGGTCATATTCAGCGAGTCCCCTGACATCGTACGAGATGTCGGGATGGACATCTCCCCAACTCAGGGCAGGGTATCTTCAATAAGACCCAGAGATCACTGGTCAACCAGAGATGTCGGCTCACTCTGGGTGAATTATCGGGAGTCCATCAAGGCAGAAGGTGCCACTGTCATCCTGGCAGATAATGACAACATCCTGGCAGCAGAACTGCCCTACGGGCTGGGAGAAATTGTTGTCATCACTGCTACCTCACTGGTTGAAAACATCTTCATCAACCATTCTGATAATGAAATATTCCTGGTCCGGCTATCCCTTTCTCAGAAGGTCTATTTTGACGAGTACCATCTATATCGGGTGAACCAGTCGCGGGGGATAACGCTCAGCAAGCTCAAGACTGCATTTACTTCCAGGTACAGCTCTTTTTTTATCCAGCTGATCATTGTGATAACTGTATTTATGGTGAGCTACGGCAAACGGTTCGGGAACCCGAGACCGCGCCCTTCCAGGGGCGTTCAATCTTCACAGCTGGTGATCTCTGCAGCAGAGCTGTATTACAGGGCACAGAAGGAGGAGATTCTGGACCTGATTGAGGGTCAGCACCCACCAATCCATAGGTATAAGAACGTCACTACGAAGCCGTGAGAGGTGAAAAAAGTGTTTAATGATGTGGTAACCCAGATGAAAAAGGAACTTCATAAAGTCATTGTGGGATATGATTCGCTTCTGGAATTGCTGCTGGTTTCCTTCTTTTCTTCGGGACACTGTCTCCTGGAAGGAGTGCCAGGGACGGCCAAGACACTGATGGTGAGGGTTCTGTCCCGGATATTGAGTCTTGATTTCTGCAGAATTCAATTCACGCCAGACTTGATGCCTTCAGATATTATTGGAACCAATGTCTTCGATCTTGACACGGGGACCTTCCACCTGAAGAAAGGGCCCATCTTCACCAACTTGCTTCTTGCAGATGAGATCAACAGGGCCCCTCCAAAAACCCAGGCTGCCCTGCTGGAAGCTATGGAAGAACGGCAGGTGACCATTGATGGCGTGACTCATCCTCTCTGCGAGTTCATGGTGTGCGCTACCCAGAACCCTGTAGAGTATGAGGGGACGTATCCCCTGCCCGAGGCCCAGCTGGACCGCTTCATGATGAAACTGATAGTCCCCTATCCTGACCTTGAAGAAGAAGTTGACATACTGCAGCTCTATCAGAGAGGGTTTGACTATCACAACCTGGAAACAGTCAATATTGATTACACTTTAACCCCGGAACAGATTGCAGCTTTACGGAAAGAGATCTTCCAGGTGAGAATCCAGCCTGAGGTCATGGAGTACATTACCAGGATTGTCAGAGCCACCAGAGAATCACCTCACGTTATCCTGGGTGCCAGCCCCAGAGCATCCGTGGTGCTGTTCCAGACATCAAAGAGTTTTGCAGCCATGCAGGATGAACAGTTTGTTACTCCTGACACGGTGAAGCAGATGGCCTTCCCTGTGATGCGCCACCGTATCATCCTGAAACCTGAAGCAGAAATTGAAGGGTTGACAGCAGATGGAGTTATTGCAGAGTGCCTGGAGAAGGTGGAGGTGCCCCGGTAGTGGTTCCTTCTTTCAGATGTGTGATCCTGTTTGCTTTCGGTTGCTGTATATCAGTACTGGGAGGGGCACTCTACTATAATGCTGCAGTCCTTGCAGTGATTATTGCAGATTTTCTGATTTCACATCGACAGCCCTTTGTGGTGAAGCGAAGGTTCGATCCTGTCCTTTCCATCGGGGTTGAGAACCCTGTCTCCTTAGATGTTGAGAATACTTCATCAGCTCCCCTCACTCTCACTATTAAGGATGAGTACCCCTGCGGATTTACCAGTGATCATCCTGACGTCACAGCCAGGATCCCCCCTTTTGAATCCCGGACTCTCAGATACAGGGTCACCCCCTATGAGCGGGGGGAGTACGTGTTTGGAACCTGCTTTGTCCGGAGAAGAAGCAGACTGGGCCTGTGGCTTTTTGACGAGAGTATACCAATGAAGGAAAATGCCAGGGTGTATCCCAATGTCCAGACTGTGAAAAAGTATGATCTTCTGTCCAGAAAACAGATGCTGAACCTGGCCGGGATCAAACCCGCCAAGATCTATGGACAGGGGACAGAATTCGAGATGCTCAGAGACTACCAGGTGGATGACGAGTACAGGGCCATAGACTGGAAAGCAACATCCAAGAAAGGAAAACCTGTTTCCAGAGTGTACCAGGTAGAAAGAACCAAGAGATTAGTGCTGATGCTGGATACAGGGAGAATCATGGGGATCAATGTGGGCGATCTGACAAAACTGGAGCATGCAGTGAATTCTGCCCTGCTGGTTTCTTTTGTTGCTTTGCAGCTGGGGGAATGGGTGGGGTTATGTACCTTCTCTTCAGAGATAAAGGAATACATTCCTCCCCAGGGACGACGAATCCACTTCCCCACTATTCTGAAATCACTGTACAATCTCCAGGGAGATTCCTTCGAATCTGA
>JACVGW010000110.1:0-1702 GCA_018992565.1 Theionarchaea archaeon | reverse complement strand
TTTCGACCTTAAACAAATATCTGGAATTGAAGCACACCTACAGGATTTGATTCTGTGCCCTTCGAAAGAGGCATCAATGACATAATTTGATAAAAGAGATCAAAAATGTTCTTGATAGTGAAGGATTTCCACATGATGAAGGGAAATACTTCGCCTCAATCTGTCAATCATCGTTCTAGGTCAACAACAAGAGGAGGAACTTCTATCAGAATTCGCCAGATCACCGGCAAAGTGACTTCATCAGGTTACAAGAAAGGTGGACACTACTCGAAGCCGGATGTGTCTTGTAAGACTCAGAATAATAGAAGGATGATTTCCTTTTTCTGAACCTAGACCTAAACTTGACTCTGAACCGAAAACCTTATAAAGACTGTATTGCCGTTTTGAGTATGTATTGTTGACACTCGTTAACCCAATATTAGCGAGTGTGGTTTGTTACCCACCGTTCCAAAAGAACGGTGGTATGTCTATGGAGGGAGATTTGTCATGACATCAAAGGTAGTTATCCTTGTAGATGGAGGATATTTTGATAATCTGAATTACTATCTTAGAAATAGAACAGGTAAGAAATTGAGCTTAGAAAAGCTATCTGGAAAAATAGTTGGCAGCGACATACACTTGAGGACGAAGTTCTACAATGCCTACCCTTACCAAGGCGACAATCCTACGCAAAAAGAAAAAGAAAACTACAAAGGAGCCCAACGATTTTTCTACACGATCAATAGATTCAGAAATCATGAGTTCTTTAATGTTGGCAGAGTGAAAGCGAAACCCTGTGAATGCCCACACTGCAAGAAAGAATTCCTGAAACCTGAACAGAAAGGTGTCGATGTTGGTCTGGCACTAGACTTGGTCAAGATGGCTAGGAAAAAAGTTGCGGACAAGTTCGTATTGGTATGTGGAGATGAAGATCTGACTGCTGCCGTTGAAATGGCACAAGAAGAACTCTGTAATGTAGTCGTCTACTATGTTTCTGATCGAGAACAGAAAATATATGGTAGCAAGAAACTGTGTGATGTGGCATCCGATAGAGTCAGGATGGATTTGGCTTTTCTAGAGAGTTGTGCCCTGGATTGACTTCTGACTTCTCTCGGATTTCAGAATCATGTTCTTGTCACAGATGGGTGTGATGATTTCACTTAATTGAATCTGACTCCTAGAGGCTTCACGTACTGCTGGAATTCTGGAAGCCCCCTATCAAACCTGGATGCGCTCTGAAGCTCTTTGTGGTACATCTGAATTTGCACCTACAGTAACATATTTAAGATTTACTTAGAAGAATTCTCATGGAACCCCTTACCATTATCAGGAAATATACCTTAATGAATGCTTTAGAATACCAGGGAACAGCATCTGTCAAAGCTGTCATGGGGAAAGTCATGGGCGAGAGTGAAGAACTTCGAAAAGATCCCAAAAAGACCGTGCAATTAATACAGGAAGAAGTCTCCAAGATTAACCAGTTGAATAAACAGCAACAAGAGGCGGAATTAAACAAGATATATCCAGAGTATTTTCAGGAAAAAGAGGTCAAGGAAAAGAGGGAACTGCCTCCTTTGCCCGATGTAGATTACGTCGTGACCAGGTTACCTCCAGAACCCAACGGGTTGCCCCACATTGGGCACGGGCTGTCTTTCTACTTCAACTACTACTATGCCAGGAGGTATAATGGCACTGTCATTCTGCGATTTGATGACACCAACCC
>JACVGW010000109.1 GCA_018992565.1 Theionarchaea archaeon | reverse complement strand
TGCTCTGAATTGGTTTTCCAGGAATTCACCAGAGTACATGGAGGCATCCAAAGTGGAAAACCAGCCGTAGTTGTCGTTCATGAAACAGGCAATAGCACCACAATCATCCTTGACGTATGCTTCTGCCAGGCAGTCATTGACTTCAATCTGTCCTGAAAGGCAGGCTATGCTGGTATGCAGTGGCCAGAAGTTGTCATTAGTGAGACTGAGAACATCCAGGTTGCCCCAGTTTTCTGTGCCACCTACCTCAAAGTTGATGTAGTATCCTCTGGTGGATCCATGTCCTGCGTGCTGGAGTATCAAGGGAGGATAGGCAGGCGAGCCACCATAGGAGCCGTTCCAGGCTGATCTCCAGAGCGCCTTGGTAACCTTTCCATCGGCTTCAAACAGCTCTTTTTTGGTGTAGTCAGGCGGCACCCATTGGTAGCAATCCCAGGCAATTGTCCTGGATTCAGGGATGTTACCCGTCTTGAGGTATGAGGTATGGAATTGAATGGTCTTCTGCCTGTCAGCCTGCTCATACGCAATACACTTGCTGACAAAGTTCTGTGCTTCAGACACCGACCACACAGGTGCCCTCCCCACAAAGACCTCTTCCAACCAGTCCACACCGTCTTCTGGCTCTGCCCATCGGCAGTCACCATCTGCATTGAATGTGCCATCCAGACATCCATAGTACATGTCAGCTGCCATGTCACAATCCTCGTACTGATCTACCTTGACGTAAAACCCTCTGTAGGGAACCACGAAGACATCTCCACCCAGGAGACAATACGTGGTATTCCAGCTGAAGTATGCAGCTCTGACGAACTTCCGTATCTTTTCTTGATTGTCTGCTCCTGTGAACGTATTGTAGATCCAGTTGAGAGTGACAACCTTTGCCCCGTTTACATAGGGAGCTTTGTGGTTGGCCAGCTGCTGGAAAGTGGGTTCCAGTGTGTCATTGGTGATTATGACGTACTCGTAGGGCCCGCCTGGCAGATATGGTGCGCATTGGTCAGTCACCTCATCATACGTTTCAAGGTTGATCATGTTGTCCACCATGCCTGCAATAGCTGCCCTATCTTCATCACCATTTCTACACATATTGTTGGGAACACCCTCTGAAATGTGAACCACAACGGTCAGTTTTTCATAGAATTTCACAGTGCCAGACCTCGGTCTATAATCCACAGGAAACAAATTGAGATACAGGATATCATATCCTCTGAAGGATTCCACTGATACAAACTCGTAGAGTCTGTCAAGATACCACTCATCTAAATCGTAGACCTCCGCCTTCTTCTCAACCATTTGAGATGATTCTGCATCAGTGAAGGTTGCAGGCACTTGACCCCAGGGAATTTCGTACCCCACCTGGATTACTGGTTCGCTGGAAATGATAGTAATATCTGTCACTGTGGAACCCTGGGGAAGCAGAATCTGTGCCGGCCTATAGGGCATCAGCGGCTCTCCAGGTACTTCCCGCAGCAATGTGTCCTCGATGGTCCATTGACCTCCCGCTTCCACTGCTGTGAATTCATAGTCCACGCTGAAGCTATCAGGTTCAAGAGCAGTCGCAGCAACGCTTGCACTCAGTATGAGTACCAAGATCAGTGATGAACCATATTGTGCTTTCAAGTCTTTCACCTCCTTTCTCTTTGATTGTATATACTACGTTCAGAGAGGTTCTTAAAATTTTCGGTTCTCTCCTTTTCTTCAGCGTATGTGCTCTGGAAGAGAATACAGAAAGGGCACTTTACCTTGAGATAATGAGATTCATCAGGAATATATTAGGGAATCTAACCAGTATTTTCAGTAATTTCTTTGCTCCTGCTATCTGGTGTCAGTATGATCGCTATCTTGCAGCAAGATCTCCCATCCCGCAAGAACAACCAGTTATTTTTCCTTTTCTTCCGTAGCACTGTCAGTAGCGTACGTTCTTCTCACCTGAAGATTCCACAGAGGAATCAGAAGTCGAAATGCAACATCCAGAGCTGGATTCAAGAATTTTATTGCCACTTTCTTTTCCTCGAGAGTGCACCCAATACGGCGCTTCACCGTATATGTCGTTGGACCGAAAAATATCCTGCTGCACCCCTTTTCGATCATTTCCCGTACAGCGTCATAACAAATATTAAAGTAGGCGTTGTATTCTTTTGCATAGTTCTTTTCAGAACCAGAAATAGCCATGCAAGCTGTTT
The DNA here is from genome assembly GCA_018992565.1 of Theionarchaea archaeon. Lineage (GTDB taxonomy): Archaea > Methanobacteriota_B > Thermococci > Methanofastidiosales > SZ-28-30 > SZ-28-30. The sequence continues at coordinate 5,036 of JACVGW010000109.1, read as the reverse complement.
TACCATCAAAGAAGTAGACCCAGTATCCAAGCAATCTGTCCTCATGGTAACAGCGCAGAATATACGCGTACTCACTGACATACTTCTCAAGCCCCTTATAGAAATCCGACGTGAAGGAGAGTGGATAGCCGTGTCCATGTTCCAGTAGGTTTTCCTTGTAGAAATGAAACAGGAATTCAGCATCTGAGAAGTCGTGGGAATGGTTCAGTTGAAGCCCTCGTCTCTCTCCCTGGTTTAAAGTATGTCTAATATTCTTCTTTGACTTCCTGGGTAATGATCTCAAGTAGTCCTTGAATGTCTTCCACTGGATATTCAGGTGTGTTGAGGGTAATACCTGCATGAGAGAGGTTTTTTTCCTGAAAAAATTTACATACTCATCTTCTTTTACATTGGTAATTACTATTATCCTCGCTTTTTCCTGCCGTGCTACATCCTCCATAGTTCTGTACAGAAGCAAAAGGATTGGTTCTATAGGCTCCCCCTGTTTTACATAAATGCCTATTTCGTCGGAGAACGGGCACAAACAGGCAATACTTGGTACGTACGTCCCAAAAAATATTCTGTAGGATGGGAAACAGACTGTACCTCCCACAAGCTGGTTATCCCTGGTAACAGTGATGTAATAGGGAGAAATCCCTTCTCGAAGAGAGTACTCTAGGAGCTCCATCCATTTATAGGTATGTAATAGCCTGTGGTTAACCAATTCGTCCCACTCCTCCTGGGGGATTTCACTAATGTGATGACAAACGCGGGCTGTGAGGTCCATGGTTCTTTCACTATCCTTCATGACACCCACTTCTGCGCTTCCCTCTTAAAAGGTTTAGTCTCAGGGCTGAGATACATGGCATGGAATTCATATCTGCTGGAAGACACCAGCCTGTGAAGATTCTCTTGCCAGCGATAAGTTAAAAACAGATGGTGAAAGAACAGTATACGCCAAAGTTACCTTCACCTGCAAGAGGAATCACATGATACGCACAGCATCATTTACCCGTGCTTTCTTGGAAACAGGACCGCCTGTCTGGTTACTTACTATTGTAATGATTGTTCTTCAGGGAAACGAACGAGGATTGTCTCAGATTTTTGTCTTTTTCATCCCCCTATGGGGCGCTCTGCGTCTTAATCAGCCCGATATCCCATTCTTGGCGCAGCTGGAATACACCTTCAAATTCTGTCTGGCCCATATCACTGCGATGCTTGTGGTGATCTATGCAGCCGGGTTCATCTTCTATACAGCCGGGGCGATTTCAGAGCCGCCTTCATGGGCTGCTTTCAGCAATACTGTATTTTCTCTCATGGTGACGATGTTCATTCCCTTCTTTACAGTGCGTGGACTGCTCTCTCTGTCTGACTCATTTCGGAAAACAGGTATGCTCACAGACTCTTCACCAGAACAGGGAGAAGAGAAAGGCAGGATATTTGCTATTGATGCAGTGCGTGGATGGGTAATGGTCTTCATGGCCCTGGACCACGCAATGTATTTCTGCTATGTGCATATTTTTGCTGAAGGATTCCAGAACCTTCGTCCAGACCCCATGCCAGATACTCTCCACTACCTGACTCGATTTGTAACTCATTATTGTTCACCCACATTCATTTTCCTGGCTGGTACAAGTGTGGCCCTCTATGCTATTTCACGCAAACCTTACCTGACAGAAAGGCAGATTACGAAAACCCTGGCGACCAGGGGGGTTCTTCTCATCGTCCTCCAGATGGTGATCGTGAACTGGGTATGGGGATTTGCCACGAAGACAGGATGGAGTCTCATATACTTTGGTGTCCTGGCTTGCATTGGATCAGGGTTAATCATACTGGCCTTTGCGAGACGTATTCCCTATCCTCTGGTGGTCATTGGCTCTGTGACGCTGCTGCTGGTGACACCTTTGCTGCTCAATACCTTCACCGTGCAGCCAGGAGTAGACCAGCCAGTTCTCGAAATCTTCCTGCAGCCTGATAGCGAAGGATGGCTGAGTTCATATTACCCAGTTCTCCCTTGGCTTGGGGTCATGGGATTGGGGTATGCATGTGGAGTGGTGGTAGGCAGAAGGCCAGAAAAGACCACCAGGCTGTTCCTAGCACTGGGGATAATCTTGTTAGTGTTCTGGCTTCTCCTGCGGTCAGGAGGTGGCTACGGAAATCTCACTGTATATCAGGGCAGAGATTGGAGGGATTTCATGCTCATGTCAAAGTATCCCCCCAGCCTCGTTTTCCTATTCTGGAATCTGGGTGGTATGTCCCTGGCGATTGCGGGACACAACTACTTCAAGATGAGACTCCCCTTCAAGAGATTGTGGGATAGTATTGTTCTTCTTGGGCAAACACCTTTGTTTTTCTATGTGGTCCATCTGTACCTTTACAGGATGCTTTCCCTGATACCAGTTCTCAGAGGTTCTCTCACAGCAGGATATGTGGCATGGCTCATAGGATTGATGGTCATGACTATCCTCTGCAGACGGTACCAGGCATTGCAGAGAGCCCATCCTGACAGTATCCTCAAGTATATATAATAATTCCAATACGATATCGCCCTATTCTCCAGTACTCACTGGAAACTCTTTTCAAGCAGGAATCAAAGATACCATTATGACTGGAAAATCTTCACCGTCACAGCACGACATGCTGGCTCTCAAGTACTCGCCCGAGCTGTACTATGCAGAAACCAAGATCCCTTTCAAGAATGTCTACCCGGAGGATTTTGGAGGAATCTACTGGAGAGTTGAAGAAAGCCCTGCGCAGTGGGCCGATGTATGTATCCAGTACTTGATCTACTTCAAAGAGCAGCACTGGGTTCCCAGTTCCCTTGATGGAATTTTGAAGAAGCTTCTGGAAAAAGGGGAAAGATGGCTAGGTGGTCACCCCAATGACTATGCGCCCATTTTTCTCTACTTCAAGGATGGGCATCCAGTCAGAGCAGTATTCGACGTTTGCCATTATGAGGCCGTGGGGGTCCTGACCGGAGGTTCCAGATTTCTTCCTCATGAATCAAAGCCACAATTCCAGATAACGAATTTCTACAGGGGACTCCGGCCATTGCCAGGGACAGGAAACCTTACATACCTCCAAGAAAGCTATGTCCCCCATCCTTTGAGCCAGGAGCGTCTTGAAGACTGGTGGCAAGGGCTTACTGCTTCCGGATCATTTCAAGAGGCTGCAAAGCTCATTATCAAAGAGAAACTTCGCAACCCATTCCAGGAGATTACCACGTTCCGTGACGTCGGAAGTTGGCTCGGGAAAATCTTTGACGTTACCTTCAGGTTAACAGAAGATATACCTGTGATCAAAGCCGCCCCTAATACTGAGACTGTAACCAGTAAGATACAGGAAGAGCTTCATCAAGAGGGTGATATTTCTAATGAGGACATCAAGGGAGTAGTGGAATTTGCACAAGAGCACATCCTGAAAGATCTTCATGCATCGGATTATCTTCCTGTAGGGAGACATGACAAAGCCTACCCTATGTGACATTCTCCACGGCAGCAGTGGTCAGGAATTCGTGCAGAACCTTCAACTTACTCGTTCCTGAAAGCAATCCTCTTGTACGGGTTCCCCCATCGTTCACTGTAGAACACTGATTCTAGGGGAAATCGGGAAGGGCCCAGCATTCTCGGGCTCCTGGGAACACCAATGGATAAGGTGGCCACAGGTATCCAGGAGCGAGGGATACCGATCTTCTCACACAGTAATTCACATCGCCTGGGTTCCATGACAGGAAGAGCCTGATATCCAGCACCATATCCCAGTGCGTGGGCAGCATACCACATGTTCAGAATCCCCATAGCCACCACAATGGACCCGAAGTACTCCAGCTCGTAAATTAACGGTGAATCATGGAAGGTCTCACTTCCACACCCGATGATGACGACGTCTGCATCTCTGGGATATTCGAAGAGGTCCCCCAGACGCATGTCTTCAAACGTAGCGGGCCTGTTATGATCTGGTACATACCAGATACGCCCCTGGGTTATCTCATACGGTGCTGAACCGAATAATTCGCTGGCTGCCTGCCTGGATACATCCGCTATAAATTTCTTTAACTCCTGGTCTTCTCTTATTACAACATACCGCCACATTTGCATGTTTTCTGGACTGGGAGCATATCGAGCAGTATCCAGGATCTTCTCCAAATCTTCATCAGGGATTCTTTCTCCCGTGAAGTCACGAATACTCCTTCTTGTTCTGACAGCTTCAAAAACATCCATAGTACATCCTCCTGTCGCTTGCTTGCAGCGGGCTCACTGACAAGCAATACTATATAATAGTATGCATAGATAACGCATACTGCCATGGTCAGGTGCCCCCAACCAACGTACGAGGAAAAGTAGTACGGTCGTTGAAACCCTGAGACTCTTGTCTGTGAAGTTGGGGAGTCTTCACTTTCTCGAAGAAAGCACTCAGGCGTATACCCGAATTATCCCAAACCCTTTTTTTAAATACTCACCAGGTAGAGGTGATACCATGAATGATCAGGAATTGATGGAAGCAGCAAGAAAGGCAGCAGAAACCTCCTACTCCCCATACAGCAGGGTTCAGGTAGGTGCGGCTCTAACAACTAAGAATAACCAAGTTTTCATCGGGTGTAACATCGAGAATGCCTCTTACTCGCTTTCGATGTGTGCAGAAAGGGTTGCCATCTTCACAGCAGTCCTGCATGGAATGAAACCCGGAGAGCTCTCGAAGATTGCGGTGGCGGGAAAAACCGTGGGCGATCAATGGCAATCCTGTCCTCCCTGTGGAGCTTGCAGGCAGGTTATCCTGGAATTTGCTGAAAGCAACAAGACTCCAGTCATATATCAGGTCAGAGAACAGGTGAAATCAGTACCCATTGGTGAACTGCTCAGAGATGGGTTTACCATACCCTCACCCACCTACCTTTGATATACTATTTCACCTTTCTTTACTACCAATTCCACTAGGTTGACCCCGAAGTGATACCCCAGGTGTTTGTAATTGGGTATATCAAGGACAATGATGTCTGCCTGGTTTCCCACCTCCAGGGATCCGATATTCTCTCTGCCCACAGAATACGCAGCATTCAC
>JACVGW010000108.1 GCA_018992565.1 Theionarchaea archaeon | reverse complement strand
ATGTCTGACTTCTTTTATCGCTTTCAAGCTGCTTATACATTTTCAGTGCTTCTTTGTACTTTTCCAGTGCTTCAGAAAACTTTGCCATATCGAAGTAGAGAAGCCCAAGGCAGTTCAGGGTCGCTGCAACAGGTTCATTCATTTCTGGATTCCCATTCTCTTTTGAAAGCTGCTTTCTTGTCTCCAAGGCTTCTTTGTATGCATTTTCTGCCTCAAAGGACTTCCCTGTATTTTTATAGAAGTCCCCGAGGTTGTTCAACGTGGTAGCCGTATGAGAACGTAGGTCGGGCATGTCCTTCTCGATCTCTCGCATGGTTTTCAAAGATTCATTATACATTCCTTCGGCTTCAGAAAGCCTTCCCATACTGCAATAGAAGGTTCCGATGTTGTCAAGCGTTATGACAACGCTGAGTCTGTGCCTTGGAGTTTCTCTTGCAAGGTCCTGGTATACGTTCAGGGCTTCCCTGTAGGCCTTTTCTGCTTCCACTGGTCTCCGAATTCTGAAGAATGCGTTTCCAGCCATTCCGAAATACAGAGCTTTCAATTCTCTATCCCCTAGCTTTTCTGCAAGAGAAACAGCCTTGAGTGAAGCGTATGCTCCATTCTCGAGAATGATAGGTTGCTCTTTGGGGGAATAACTGGCAAAAAGCTCCCCCTTCATGGCAACCATGTGGAGACATAGAAGGGAAATGACATCCGGGTACTCCTCTGGGTTCTTAGTGATCTCTTGGATGTGCTTGGGAAGATTCCGTAAAATCTCAGCTTTTTCTTCATCGGGGGCCTCTCTGGCCGCTTTTTCTAAATCAAGTTCGTCTTGCTTCTTGAGTCCGTCAAGAATGATGCGCTCCCACATTTTTCCCACCTCTTTCAGGATATCTTGAAACAAGAATCTCCCTGTTTTTGATGTCACCACGAATTCTTCGTGTACCTGGTCAACTCAGGAATTGACAGTCCTTACAGGGGTTCCACCTTTCCAAGACTCTTTCCATACTACCTCTATGTCCTAAGAGAATCCTTTTCCTTATGAATCTTTCTTCTTGAGCTGAGATGTCCAGAATTTTCTTGGGATTTTGGGTTGATAGTATCGTCTCAACAGGGAAATGGTTTTTTGATGTCACGAAACTTGGAATTCGTGTTACCCAAAAGCTTTTAAACCCATCTATATTCTTTACAGTATGCACTTCACCGAAGTTACCATCGGGGCAGATCTGATTCAGAAGAATGAAGAACTTGCCCTGAGGAATAGAGAACTCCTTGATAATCATGATGTGAGAGCGTTTAGTATTATGGGAGCCATTGGCTCAGGCAAGACCATGCTTATCGAACATGCTATTGAACGTCTGGAAGGACAGTATAAGTGTGCTGTTTTTGCTGGAGATGTCATTGCACGCTATGATGCGCAACGATTTGAGAAGAAAGGTGCTTTGACTGTGCCTCTCAACACGGGAAAAGAATGCCATTTAGATGCCCATATGGTGGGACATGCACTGGAGAAGATAAACCTACACAATATTGATCTTCTGTTTATTGAGAATGTAGGTAACTTGATATGTCCTTCAGATTTTGTCCTGGGAGAGCACAAGCGGATCGTGGTGGTCTCTGTGACAGAGGGTGATGATACAATCGCCAAACATCCTATGATATTCCGAATTTCAGATGCCGCAGTGGTGAACAAGATCGACATTGCACAGTTTGTGGACGCTGATCCCGATAAGATGATTGGGGATGCAAGGCGCATCAATCCCAGGATTGAAGCTATCAAGACCAGTTGCAAGACGGGCGAAGGGCTGGATGCCTGGATCACCCTGCTCGTGGGATGAAAAGAAGAGATTTCTTTCCACTGGGGTGAGAGTACTCTTTTTCAAGTGAACCTGCAAAATCTTTTAAGGGATCATGCCATAGAAAGTCCATGATTGATGAAAAACTGCTTGAGATTCTGGCCTGTCCCAAGTGCAAGGGAGATATCAGGTTGGAGGGAGACAGACTGATTTGTGATGCCTGCAAGCTGGCGTATCCCGTGCGGGACGGTATACCTGTAATGCTTATTGATGAAGCAGAAAAGCTTACATGATTTTCGGAGGCAAGAACCAGCAGTACTGAACAGCCTGGTTGTCCGCCTTTTCGGGAAAGCCACTTCTTCTATTTTTCTGTTGAAGTTCTCATGTCTTTTCTTGGGCGTAGTATATATCTGGTCTGATAATACGTATTGTCCACGGATGAGTCCGTGAAACAATATCGCGACTCTACAGGAAGCAGTACCGCAATCTTTATATACCTCAGGAAAGATACTATTGTGGTAGGAGGTAAAAATGATACAGAGAACAGTTCCAATCCTTGTGTTGGTAGGGCTTCTACTGCTAGCCCCAACCTACAGCCAGCCCAGAACATACACAATAAATATCCTGGGCATCAGCCAGCCGGATAGTAGACCACCGGTTTTGCAGAATATTACGCTTTCAGGCCAGCGATATGCAACTTTTTCTGGTGCTCCCCTTCTCGTGGAGTTCTACGCATCAGGATTCGAGTGTCCTAACCAGGATTTGAGTTTCTACATTTCCTATACCTATCGAAGAGTCCGGCCTGCGAATTTTCTGGAAGATCCCTCCTTATATGTCATGGAAGGATATATGACCACCACCACCATCACATCAGAGGGCTGTGCAGGTACCTGGACATCTCCAGGGCTGCGCGATGGCATCCACACTATTGGTATCATGGCTTTTGACGGATCTGGAGCCCAGAGTCCATGGCACTACATCAGAGTTGTCAAGAACAATGAACGTGGAAGTGTCATTTCCTTGTTTCCGGGAGGTGAGGATGCTGCAGGGTCAACTGATGAAGAGTCTCCCATCTCCAGCCAGCCAGAAGTCATTATTGATACTCCGCCCATGACCTTCTCTCTTGGAGTGGATCCTGTCCAGTATGCAGACATCTACTTTCATACAACGTATCCATTTCCTGTAGAATACTTTTATGTTGAATGGACCTTCACATCCGGGAGCGGATGCACGTATTCGTGTTCGGCCATCGTGTATCCCGCGAAGTTCAATGAAGGAGTGTATCGACTGGACATGAGCGAAGTATTTGCCAAAGACTGGGATGAGCCGGGCGATTCTTACGGCAAGTGTATCCTCAATTCAGGGGACTTCATGGTTGCCATCAGTGCCAAGACTGCCACAGGACTGGGACCCAGTGCGACCGTGGTAATTTCCCTGGGCTAGTTCACAGGTTGTACAGCGAGGGTATATCCTGGTCGTGGATTCGGACCACCATGTCCTCAGTGAGAACGCCTTCAGCCAGAAGCTTCAATGTGGTCCTGGGAACAGTCTTTGGACCCAGCACTGCACCCGGTCTCCGTGGGTCATCTATGTAATCAGTCTCCATGAAGAACTTCATCCCGGAGGTTACAGCCTGGGTGATATTGGACTCAGTGGCCAGAATGGAAGGGGTCATGCTGTCATACTCAGGAATGGGAGGAGCAAAATGCTTAATAACGCGTGAGCAGCCCAGTTCCTTAATCAATCTGTCAAGAGCTTCAATGCCAGCACTATCCAGTGATTCAGTGTGCAGCTGGATGGGACAGTCAAGTTCCCGGGAACGTATCAACGCTTGGATCATGTATTCATGGGAAGCCTGATAGGTCTGCTCTGAGACAGGATAATGTGGTCTCCCGAATTCTCCCATACCCACAACCTTTTTTTCCTGTATATACAATTCTACAGTATCCAGGGCCTGATAACATACGTCCTCTTTCCCCTTGTTGAACAACCTGTCAAATTCAGCCGGATGCAACCCCACCACAGGGTAACATTCCACAATTTGCCTCACTTCCTGACACATGGTCAGTGTCTGTTCAACCTGCTGTACAAATTCTTCTATAGTCTGGGGAAACCCTGGTTTCTGAACCAGGATAATCCGTCCTCCTCCCGCTCTCTTGAACTGGTGCACAGCCTCCAGGTATAACCCTTTCTTGTCCAGGTGCATGTGGTTATCAGTTATCACCGTCATACTGTCACCTTGGGAGCCTTGTGCCTCTCTCCCTCTTCTCTTCCTTCTTCCTCAGGTTCTTCTCTTTCTGCAGATGTCTCGGTGATGCCCAGCAACAGCTTTTCCAGAACCAGTTCTTCATCCACTTTGGTGCAGTAGCATCCATCTTTTAAGAGAGGAACACCCTGTACGGGGCAGAGAGCTGAAATCTCCATCATACTATAGTTGAGCTCATATCCACAGGCCACACCCAGAGCTCCTGTGGGCCTGTCTTTTTTCGCGATACGCTTTACAAAACTTCCTCCTGGTACAATGTACACCTTATACCCCACAGCTTCCGCTTTCTTCTTCAAGTCCCCTATGACACACTGTCCGCACATCTTGCATTGAATCCCGTACTGGGTCAGAGGACCAGGACACTTGGGGCTGCGAAGGCACTGAGGGAAGACCAGAATCCTTCCGTCTGCTCGTGATTTGGTGAATCCTTTCTCATAGGTTCTGTTGCGTATTTCAATACCTATTTCGTCAACAAACCGTTCACTCAGTCCCACAAGGCGGACTAGCTTCTTCAGCAGAAAATACAGACTGTCGATAACATACAGGACGAATCTGGGTAAAATCATGACTCCTTTTCGCAGTAAAATGAATCCCAGCACCAGCGAAATAGCTGCAGCAATGAAAAGGAAAACAAGAGAGAAAATGAGGAGTTTTCCTATGAATGCATACGGTATCTGCATCCGATCACATTTTCACGCCTATCTTTCTGAGTGCTCTCCTGACTTCAACTATTGCATTCTCCACGTCTTCTCTAGTCTTTGCACCAGTACACACAATCTTACCTGAACCAAACAACAAGAGAACTACTTTGGGTTTTTTCAACCTGTAGATTAGCCCTGGAAATTGTTCAGGCTCATATTCACAGTTGGGAAGACCAAAGACAATTGCATCTAAGTTTAATTCAACACCCAGGTCTGCAGAAGCCACAATATTTTGAACAACAATCTCAGGTCCTCTGAACCACACGAATACCCCTGCATCTTCCCCGGGAATGTGGCGAGGTTCACGAGCGGGATTTATGGAATCCAGTCCCGACAGCGTGGGCTGTTCTCTCAGTTCAAAGGGGATTTCAGGAGGGTTGGTCTTATTCTTACCCACAAAGACAGATTCAGGCTTGTACTCGGAGTCCACCTTGATATCAAAGGTAATAACACCTTCAGCTTCAAAATTAATACCTCTTTGACCCTCCAATGCAGACCCTGTAAAGGTGATAGTATTCTTATCGTTTTTTATCTTGTCTTTCTTGAGCTCTTTTTTTCTCTGCTCTTCATCTACGTACTTTACATTCTTGATGGACTGAGCGGTTATTGTTCCCTCGAATGCGTGTTCAGCGCCGTCACCACTCCATCGCACCTGCCACACCGGATCAGGAATAGGGGTGTCTTCCTTCTTGAGTAGATCAATGATCTTGTAGATGGCCCTTCTGGACTCCTCCGGTGACTTTGCCCCTGTGCACACTAGTTTTCCAGAACCAAACACAAGGGTAGCAGTCTTCGGATCATCAAGCCGCAGGACCAAACCTGGAAACTGCTCAGGTTCGTATTCAATATCTTCCACAGCAGTGGCTATTCGTTCCAGATCAATGGTTTCATTCAGGGTGGCCGATGTAACAACGTTTTGTATCTTGACGTTCTCCATCTATTCACCTCTCTTTTAGAGAAGGAACCTCGGCTTTATAAAGGTTCTCTTAAAAGGAGGAACTTCAGGCCATGAAATATTCGATACGTGCTGACAGAAGAGAAGGAGTGCATGAAGAGAGTACTGGTTGCACGCCCCTGTTCATGGAGAGATATCTCACGACACTCAAAAAGCGGAACGTGGCAAAAAAATAGAAGAGAAAAAAGATTAAGTCTTCTCTTGTTCTTCAGTGGACACCTTTTCTTTTAAAAGCTCTCCGACTCCAGCAATGCTCGCCAGGATTCCACTGGCTTCGTATGGCAGAAATACTTTTGAGGCTTTTCCGTCTGCAATCTTCTGGAGAGCCTCCAGATACTTGATGGCTATCAAATCATTGGTAGGGTTTCCTTTGTGGATGGCACCGAATACAGTATTTATAGCCCGTGCCTCTCCCTCTGCCACCGTCATTCGCTCGTACTTGTTTGCATCTGCCACTCTCATGATGGCTTCTGCTTGTCCTTCGGCCTTCAGGATCGCAGACTGCTTCTGACCTTCTGCCTCAAGAATCATGGCTCTCTTGTCTCGTTCCGCCTTCATCTGGCGGTGCATGGCTTCAGTGACATCCCTGGGGGGTTCAATCCGCTGCAGTTCCACCCGGGATACTCTGACGCCCCACTTGTCAGTAGCGTCGTCAAGAATCTGCCTCAGCTTGGTGTTGATAACCTCTCTTGAGGTAAGCGATTCATCCAGAGATAGATCTCCTACCAGGTTCCTCAGATTCGTCTGAGCCAGTTTGGTAGCTGCAGTGTAGAAATTGGCTACATTGTACGTGACCTTTACAGGGTCAGTGACTTCATAGTAAATGACTGCATCGACTTCTACAACCACGTTATCCTTGGTGATGACGCCCTGAGGCGGGACATCCACCACCTGTTCTCGCATGTCAACTTTTATCAACCGTTCAACAAAGGGGAAAACCATTGTCAGTCCACTGTCTGCTGTCCGCTGATATCTACCCAGTCTCTCAATGAGTCCTTTCTGCCACGGCCTGATAATCTTGACAGCCGCCGCTGCAACCACAAATAGGACTACACCCAATACTAGATATTCTATCATTTACTCATCCTCCCGTGCGGGGGCAACCACCAGATGGGTTCCATCCAGCCTGACAGCATGCACTTTCGTGCCTTCGGGTATTATTTCCCCTGTTTCGCTGTCCGCCCTCCATTCTTCCTTTCCAATTCTCACCAGCCCCTCGTTGCCGGCATTGTCCACTCGCACCAGGACTATACCAGTCTTGCCGACATACCGATCAGCTCCTATTCCAGGAGGCTGTTGGCCAGTAAAATGATCGGCAAACCGTCGAGATATCAAGAGCAGAATGCCAGTGCTCACCAGGAAGAGACCCCACTGCCAGACTGGACTGACACCAAGGTATCCTGCAACGCACGCCAGTGCTGCTCCCACAGCAAACCAGAACAGGAAGAATCCTTCGGTAAATATCTCTCCAATGGCGAGGATGCCAGCAAGAATCAGCCATAATAACCAATTGTCAATCATGACCTCACCTTTGTCCAGCAGATACCTTTATCACGCGCAGC
>JACVGW010000107.1:5906-7280 GCA_018992565.1 Theionarchaea archaeon | reverse complement strand
GGACATCCCTTTCACACTGCTGACAGTATCTTCAACCAGAGAAAAGAATCCTTGATCTGCCAGTCCTCCAGATCCGATTGAGCCAGTAACGCACTCACTTCCCCCAGAGAATATGAGGCTCTGATGTGTGCCGTCAAGAGCCCCAGGAAAGACCTCCTGAAATCACTCATGAAAAACTTGCCTCCGGGTTTGAGAACCCGCTGAATTTCATTGAACATGTTCACAGGATTCTCCACTAAATGGAGCGTATTGCTGCTGATCACCAGATCAAATACACTGTCAAAAGGCATGTCCTGGGCATCTCCTCGTTCGAACGATACCCTTGAAGACACACCGTTTTTCTGGGCATTTTCCTCTGCTACAGCAAGCACCACTTCCGATAGGTCAAGCCCCACTACCTCAACCTCGGGCATGTTCCTGGCGAATGCAATAGCCAGAACTCCGGGTCCCGTACCAACATCCAGGATCCTGCCACGTGAAATTCCCCACTCGTGTGCTGCAGCAATGAATTCTCTCGCCATGCCTTCCATCCACTTCCCACTCTCCTTACTGTACTTCCGTGCTCTTTCTTCATCCTCAAAAACACTGCATTGAAGCTTCTTCCTTGCTATCATTACCTTCTCCTCCAGCATAATTTCGAATACATAGCCACCCCTGCTGCAAAGAGAGCACATGATCCCATAATTGTCAGGATCACCTGCCACTGAGTAAGAGGGTTGTAGTATGAAACCAGTTCCCCCTGGAGCAGATAGACAATACTTGCATTGGCTGAAGCGACAGGATGAATCCTGGCAACTACCTGCAGGAACGAGGGAAGCATTGGATAGGGCGCAAACATGCCACCCACAAAGGCTGTCAACAATGTCAACGCGATCCCGGTATGTGTTGCAGCAGATTCTCCCTTGACAACAGAAGCAATGATGAGACCGATACCTGTGGATGCCACCATAATCAGCACAAAAAATCCCAGTGACTCCACCACATCAGTTGTCCCTCCTGTGAATTCAGCTCCATACAGGATTCCAACAATGAACACTAACCCTGCTCCTAGTAGAGAGAAGACAACGATCCCGGAAATCCTTCCAAGTGCTTCCTTCAGAGGGGTGACAGGCATTGAAATTATCCTGAGGTACAATCCCCGTTCTCTATCGCTTGCAATGAACCCCGCCAGATTGGACTGCCCTGCAACCATCATCATGAAAGTGATCATGGTCAGGCACAACCCCCCCTTCAATGGCGGCATGAGTTCCTGAGGGGCATCCCCCCACATGAAGGGCATTATCAACACGAAGAACATGGGTATGGCAAAGGTGAAAAACAAGATAACTCTGTCTCTCAGAGATTCTTTCACGATTTTTTCCAGAACAGCAGTAA
>JACVGW010000107.1:2337-5806 GCA_018992565.1 Theionarchaea archaeon | reverse complement strand
CCCACTCCTCTTCTTCAAGGTGTCTGGTGTGCCTTCTGCTATGATAACGCCCTCGTCAATGAACCCCACCCGTGAGGCCAATTCAGCATCTTCACCAATGTGGGTGATAAGGAAGATGGTCATTCCATTCTCATTCATTTCCTTGATCATGCCCAGAAACTCCCTCCGGGCTGAAGGATCCAATCCAGTCGTGGGTTCGTCCAGGAGGAGGAGTTTTGTTCCGGGAAAGAGCCCTGTCCCCACTTCCAGCCTCTTCCGCATCCCTCCAGAGTAGGTGGATACCTGTGCCTGGGCCACTGCAGACAGTCTGATCTTCTCCAGTATGGATACAGCCAGAGAAGAGGCCTTTCTTCGGGAGAATCCGTATAACTGGGCAAAGTACATGAGGTTCTCCCTGCCGGTGAGCCGAGGAGAAGAGAAGTTGTCTTGAGGGACGTAACTGATCACCTCTTTAGCATTGCGTCGCCCGTACACGGTGACAGCCCCTTTGCTGGGGGCACATACAGAGGCGATAACTGAAATAAGGGTCGTTTTTCCTGATCCATTCGGTCCCATTAACGCATAGAACTCTCCGTCCTCAATGGCCAGGTTCACGTGAGATAGAACTGGATTATTCCCATAGGATTTGCTCACATCTCTTACGTCAAGTGCATGCATAGTATCACAAGTTAACCTTTTAGGGTCTGGTTATAAAAGGAAGAGAAACTCTGTAATGCAAAGTGTATGGAATGAGAGATCAAGAACTAGTTGAAGCCTTTGAAAAGGTGGAACGGTACATAGAGTATCGGTATAGAAAAAGCCACGGAACTCTCTTCCTATTGCTGGGAATCTATTTTTTTGTTCTGTTTCTCTTTACATCCTTTTCTTCACAGATCATGGAAGTTGTTGATATACCTGTATACGTGATCAGTGGCGGATTGTTGGTCCTCTTTGTTGTATCCTACATCATTTTTGTTGGAAGCGGGTTTCATCTTGCTCACAAGACAGGGCTCGAAAAAATGGAGGAAGAAGAGAGAGCATCCTTCAGGGAAAGAGAGAGGATCTCCTACCTGTCAATTGTGGGTATACTCGGATTCCTGTTCGGGTTCCTCTTTCTTGCATCGCCTTCCATTGAGATCCCCTTTCATGTGCTGTTCTGCCTGGGAATGGCAGCAGGTAATATCCTGATCTTCGTATCGGTGAAGAAAATTTATGGAAATCCTCACCACCATGAGGAACTGCTCTGGCTGGGAGTGGTGCTTCTGGGTTCTGGAGTTGTGGCACTTTTCATCCCCGGACAGATCTCCTCACTTTTTGTTGCTTTCGTCTTCCTGGGATCATATGCTGCTGCTTCCTTTCATATACATCGTGATGCAGAGAGGATGCTGGAAGAGAGCGTTGCCAGGGAATTTGGAACACTCTTCTCTTCGAAATCAAAGCTCTCCAATCCCGTGCGATTGGGGATTATGATCCTGTTGAAGAGGAAGCCCCGGATGATATTCAGTGAGATCCAGAAAGTCTTACAGCTAACCTCGGGGAACCTGAACAGCCACCTGAACCACCTGGAACGGTCCGGGTACATATCAATGAAAAAGGGGCTGCTCTCTAAAGGTCCACGGACTATTGTGGAGATCACCACAGCAGGAGAAGAAGAGCTCAAGACATACCTCTCGAGACTGAAGGTGGGCCTGTCCTATGAAGAACCCTGATATCCGCACTCACACGCATGACTGAACAGCCTTCATTCACTATCACATCAGCTTGATCAACTTATCAGGCCGCACTAGATACTTCATCAGAAAGGTCCTATACCCAATTTCTCCACCAATCAGCCTCCCTGTCATGTCATAAATCCATTTATCTTTTAAAGAGGCCTCCACCAATTTATTCTGGCTTCTCTCCTTGTCCATGACAAGCCGTCTCAGCCAGTATCCCCAGGTCATGTCTGCCCCCATTTTCTTATCTGTCCTCTTCTTATACTTCTTCAGGAAGCGGTGAGACGTATCATGTGCTTTCAAAGCTTCCACAGCCACTTCCCCAGCTATTCGTCCTGATACCATAGAATAATATATTCCTTCTCCCGTGGGGACAGAGACAAATCCTGCTGCATCCCCTGCCAGCATGAAATTGTCCAGATATATGGGGGAAGCGATACCGGTGAATCCCATCATGGCGGACTGGGCATACATGATCTCAGCGTGTTCCAGCTTCTTTGAGGCCACCGGGTGTTCTCTTATAAACCTGTCCAGGCAGCGTTTCAGGTTTGTCTTTTTCTTCTTAATAGCATACAGCCAGGTCCCGTTCCCCACAGTGAGTACGCCTTTCTTGGGAAAAATCCAGGAATACCCGTAGGGTGTCCACTCATGGCCAAAATAGATTTCCATGTTATTCCCGATTATCTCATCAATCTCTGCGTTGTCCATGCGCATCTGGTACTGGTAGGTTGTGGCCTGATTGTAATCATTTCCTCTATAAATATTCAGGGTTCGAGCAAAATGAGAAGGCGTCCCATCACAGGCTATAACAATATCACATTCTTCGACACCTTCTTCCATATCTGTGGGTTCTGTGGTTTTCACGCCCCGTATTTTCCCGTTCTCTACATACGGGTGAGCATACGTTTTCTCTCTGAACTGGGCTCCTGTCTTCCTGGCCCGTTCTACCAGGCAGTAATCAAACTTCTCTCGCATAACGAGATACCCGGCATCCTCCTCCTTGTCAGTGAGACGGATGGTATCATGCTTGGGAGAACACAGAAAAATGCCGAGACATCTCCTATCATAGAAATCTGCAGTCATGTCCAGGTTGAATTCTTCCATCACACGGTAAGAGACTCCACCGCCGCAGGGTTTTTCTCTTCTCAAAGGTCCTTTCTCAAAAACGGTGACAGAATATCCTTCCTTGGCCACAGCCTCTGCCGCCATTGTGCCAGCAGGGCCCGCTCCGACCACAATCACGTCCACAGGATCGACCTTACCTTTCAAGAGTTATAGAGCTCCTGGATGAATCACGCTGAGCACATCCTCTTCTTCTGTGGTGCTTAAATGTGTTGTGTTTCCTTCCAGAGACATGCGTTCTTATCTCGTTCATAACAGGAGAATCAGGAGTATTCCTATTACAATAGCTGCTCCTGCAGCCAGCCATACCCAGGGGAATGTGCTTTCACCAAAGGGGATATCGCCCGTGATGATCTGACCAGTACACCCGTCCAGCAGCACGCGATATGTACTGCCCTGGTACTGGTATTCTATGAACCAGATGGGGGCATGCAGGAATTCACTATCCTTGATCTCAATGTCTGTTTGACTCTCTTCAACAGTATCTACCTTCTCCCGTATCCGGTACATCTGGTTGGCCTCAATACCTTTCTCTGCCAGTGTTCTCGCCTCATTCTCGTCCAGTTCTGCATTGAGAAATTCTCCCTGCACCAGAGACAGGTCGAAGCTACTCTTCCCGGATAAAGGTATCTTATACTCTCTCTCGGGAAATG
>JACVGW010000107.1:0-2237 GCA_018992565.1 Theionarchaea archaeon | reverse complement strand
GAGTACTTATTTGGGATGATAGAATGGCTGAGAACAAAGGGTTTGTCAGCTTTCAAGTTGACAGCAGTCCCACAGTATTCGCAGGTGACAACAATCTCCCCTGCCTTTATCTTGAGGGGAGCCCCACAGTTTGGGCAGTCCACTTTTTCGACGATTTCTACCATGGGACTTATTGCTCCTGTCTCCTAATAACCCTTTTCATAGGTGAAAATCTGGATGGTAGATAGAGGCGCATCTGGAACCAGTATGGAAAACCTTTAAATTCTCCAATCCAATTTCTGCCTATGTCACTTGCAGTGCTCCGACGAAATATGATTATCACAATGATACTGATCTTTGGAACGGTATTTGTCATTGTCTCGCTGTTTACATACATTTTTGACCTCGGGGTCATCATCACAGTCTTTCTTGTTCTGCTGGTTGTCCTTGCCCAGTGGTTGTTGTCTCCCACCATAATCAAAGCCTCAACTAGACTTCAATATCTTAAGACAGGGGAAAACGCCTTTCTGGAATCTGCTGTCTCCAGCATGGCCCAGAAAGCAGGTATTCCCACGCCCAAGGTTGCTGTTGTCCCTGATAAGACCCCAAATGCCTTTGTTTTCGGAACTTCAGCCTCCTCTGCTACGCTGGCCGTCCATGAGGGATTGTTGAGGAATTTCCGGCCTGAGGAAATTGAAGCTGTGATAGCCCACGAACTGGGACACATCAAGCATAAAGACATGATGATCATGACTGCAGCTTCTGCTGTCCCCCTCGTTGCTTATGTTCTGGCCAGGGGGTTTTTCTGGACCAGAGGAAGCAGAAGAAAAGATGCAGCTTCACTCCTTGCAGTAGCAGTACTGTCGTATGTGGTGTATTTTGTCTCTGAACTCCTGGTACTGTACCTTTCCAGGTCCAGAGAGTACTTTGCCGATACATATTCTGCTTATCTGACGTCAGAACCGCACAATTTGCGATCAGCCTTGACGAAGATCGCCTACGGGCTGTCCCTATCCCAGAAGGAGTCCTCAGGACTGCGTGCCTTCTACATTGGTGATCCTCAGGAATCAAAAGATGAGATCCAGACTATCATCAGGAGAAAAGTGGAGTATGACCTTGACCGAGATGGCATCCTGGACGAGCATGAACTGGAACTGGCTATCCAGAAAGAGGCAAAACGGTCTCCTTTCGGTGGCGCCAATGATCTCTTTTCTACTCATCCTTCTACCTTCAAGAGACTGCTCTTGCTGAAAAAGATAGAGGAAGAGCTGGGCAGAGGACAGTTCAAAGGAGACATTTACCGATTCATATGAAGCAGTTCTTGACTTCTTTTTAATTTATTTCAAGGGTTGTTCTCTTTCAGATGTACGGCTCTGATAGTAGATCAGAATGCCAAGGAGGCCCCCTGCGGCAATCAAGAGTATGCCTGCTGCTTTCATGTATGTAACCCAGGTAGAAGCTTTCTCTACAGTGGATCGCGTGTTGTACAGGTCTTCTGAAAATCCTGTCACCACCTGAAAGCCATCATCAATATCTAGGAGCATTTGGCCCAGTTGTCCCATGCCCAGAGTCTCCAGAGCCTCTCTGATGGTTGTATTATTGGTATAGAAGGTAACAGTCTGGCTCATGACGTTCTGAAGGGTCTGAAAACTGTAAGAATGGGTAAATGAGTAGAAATTGTCAATGTGGGTTTCGTACGTGGTTAGAGTGCTCTGGACATCTGTTACAATAGTGCCTACCAGTAGCCCTGACACCAAAATGCCAATGCCAATTCCCAGGAGGAATCCACTCACAAATTTCTTCATGTAGTACATTTCTGAGGTGGATTTAAATGAGTTTTGCCGTCAGCTGAAAATAGGTTTATATATGCTTTTTTGGATTCTTGACTATGAGTAAGCTGATGATGGACAAACTGCAGGAGTATACAGGACATCACATTTCCGTAATGGTGGATGGTGGGGAAGTCTTTACAGGTCAGCTGCTGACATTTGACGGTGATGTTCTGGTTTTGAATGACATTGTGGATAGTAGAGGCAATAAAGGGAAAGAACTTCTGGTGAGCATTAGTAATGTACTGTGGGTGATTCGGGAGGATTGAGGATAGTATGGTTATGGGTTGCTGAGTGATAGAAACCTTTTTTAAGGTGTGTTATGTTAGACAGTGTGACCATGCGGGGGTTGCCGAGATTGGTCAAAGGCGCTAGGTTCAGGGCCTAGTCTTGTAGGAGTTCGAGGGTTCAAATCCCTTCCCCCGCACT
>JACVGW010000106.1 GCA_018992565.1 Theionarchaea archaeon | reverse complement strand
GATCTCCCTGTGTTCGCATCCTTTACGCTGGCTCACATTAAGGGGTTGGCTGGTGCAGATAGTGCTGTCCAGGTGCAGGAACTGAAAGAGCTCATGCTATACAATGATATTCTAGGGCTGAGCGTTTACCCGTTTTTATGGGCAGATCCTTCCCACAGAATGGATCCTGTCCCTGAGGATTACTTTGACAGTGCTCTCCAGTTCGGAAAACCCATTGCCATAACGGAGACAGGAGCTCCTTCCCAGGATTTCCATGCACTGGACTCTGACTTTGAGTTCGACGAAGAGTACCAGAAAGATTACATGACCTTGTTGTTGAAGAAAGCGTGTGACTACGAGTTTGTGTTCGTGGTTAACTGGGTCCCTGTTGATTTTGTTGATCTGCTAGAGGTATTTCCAGATGATCTGAGAGAATTAGGCATGATATGGGCGTATACAGGGCTGCAGCGGAGTGATGGATGTCCCAAAAAGGCATTGTATGTCTGGGATGTGTACCTTAGCGTCACGTACAGCAGATGATAGTCAGTACCCCCTGACACGTCCAAATGTCTTCTCATAGGATTCTACTACACTAGAAACGCTTATCCAGGTTCTTCTCATGCAGGAGTACTGCAATGGCAAAGAATGCACTACCCCATAGCGCAAGCGCTACCACATTTAGTCCAGGGTTCAAGTACCCGGTTCCCTCTATTGAGAGCCGGGCAAGATCCACGTAGTATGTTAGGGGAGAAAGCATGGAAATAAACCGTGCACTGGTCATTTCACTCAGTGGGATAAAGACACCACTGATTAAGAAGAGAGGGAACTTGATCAAGGTAGACAGCATCATGATCCGGGATGGGTCACTGGTGGGGTGAGAAGACAGCATCAACCCCAGCGAGGAAAAGCAAAATGAGGACAGCACTGTTGCAACAACGAGATAGCCGGTGATTATTCCCACACCTTCAACAAGAGCCCCAAGTGTGAGAACGATTACCGTGATGAAAAGACCGAATGCAGAAGAGGCGATAACGTCACCCAAGATAATTCCCCAGAAGGCAATGGGCGAGGAAACTAGCCGTTCAAATGTTCTCATTCGCGTTTCCCAGGGAGCAATCACTGGTCCCACTGCAGATGTAGTAAAGAATACTGTCATTCCCAGGAGCCCGGGCATGAGAAATTCCACGGATAAATCTCTGCCAATGGCAAATGCGATGAACAAGAAGGACGGAAGCAGTAGTCCAAATATGAGTGTGGGACCCTTCAAAAAATAAACGAGCAGGTCTTTTTTTGCCACTGCCAATGATCTTTCCAGTTGTCCGATCACTTTCATTGTCCACCACCTGTCACTTGCAGGAACACATCTTCAAGATCTGGCCCTATCGTGCTGAGGGAGAGAATGAGGTTCTGGGTGCTCCTAGAGTAGTCCACCACCAAAGGTATAACGAGTTCAGGGGCTTCAGTATAGAGTCGTAATCGATCACCTTTTCGCTCGACCCTGTTAACTGACTCAAACCATACCTCATGCTCTCCAACCTCCTGAGCAAAGGCCACTTCCACTGAGGTAGAACACTTGATGGCCCGCTTCAAGTTCTCAGGGCGCTCTACGGCCATGATCTTCCCATGATTCATGA
This sequence comes from Theionarchaea archaeon, assembly GCA_018992565.1. GTDB lineage: Archaea > Methanobacteriota_B > Thermococci > Methanofastidiosales > SZ-28-30 > SZ-28-30. The sequence goes on along the minus strand of JACVGW010000106.1, from coordinate 5,684 downwards.
TGGCGATCCTGCTGCATAATTCGTCAGCCTCTTGAAGGTTGTGAGTCGTGAGTAAGACGGCTGTCCCCTCTTCTCTGGATGTTCTGATGATATCCCTGATGAGACGAGCACTCTCCACATCCAGTCCCGACGTTGGTTCATCCAGAAGGAGAACCTGGGCCGTATTCATGAGGGCCATGGCCACAGTAACCCTTTGATGCATTCCCTTGGATAGGGTCCTGACCCTGTGATGCATCTTTTCACTCAGAGCAAAAAGGTCAATAAGTGATCCAGCTTTCTTTTCTCTTTCTTTTCTGGGTATTCCATACAGCTCCCCCATCAGGAGGAGATTTCTCCAGGGAGACAAATCAACGTAAGCGTTAGCCATTTCAGGGACAATCCCCATGAGTTGCTTGGCCTCCAGAGGGTGCTCTTGAATATCGTATCCGCCAATACGTGCATGCCCTTCAGTGGGCTTCAGAATACCAGTAAGCATCCGTATCGTGGTTGTCTTACCGGCTCCATTAGGTCCTAGAAGACCGAATATTTCCTCTCTTGATACGGTGAATGAAACTGCATCCACGGCGCGGGTTGTGTCAAATACTTTTGTCAACTGCGTGACTTCAATCATTCAGGTCTCCTCTTCTACTAGGTGGATGGTCAGCGTCTTGGTTTTCAGCCTCCACACCTTTTCAGGAGCTCCCCCACCCGCTTCGCGATATTCTGCCAACTCAATAATGCCTGTTTTCTCCAGCTCAGATAAATGGTAGTATAGCCCTGACTTTGAAAGGGACTCCCCTTCATTCTGGAGAGCTTCAAATATCTCATGTGTGCTCACCTGGTCGTCTCCAATGATGCGAATGATAACCCACCTCGTGGGACAATGGAGTGCCCTTGCATATTCTAGGAACGTGGTAAATCGTTCTGATTCTTCTGGTACTGCTTTCCTGCAGTTGTTCTGACACACAGGCTGCACCCACTACACGTCTTTGAGATGATCCTCAGCAGCACGCAGCAGGACGTCTGCTTCTTCATATCGGGATTCAGCCAGCATTTCTCGTGCCTTTGCTATGTGCTTCAAAGCACAACCTCGTGCATCCTCTGCATGTTCGCAGCGACCTTCAGTCTTGCATTTGCTCTCACACATGTCATTCATCTCCTGTATTATTACTACTTTGACCGGAATATTACAGTACATATAAAACTTTCCCTTTCTGCAAATACATGGGATTTCTGAGCAGAAGCTTGGATACCGTCGTTGCCACTGTTGAACAGTGCACTCTCGGGGATTCTATTCGTGGCAGTATAGTCTTTCTCAAGTACTTTGGGAGAAGAATGTTCAGGATATATTGCATTTTTCTCCAAATATAAGGATTGATGGAGTGAAGCAGTCCATCCTGAACATCAATCCAGTTGAAAGAACCTGAGATTCTTCAGGGTGCTTTTCAGGCTGGACGAACCTGTTTCAGTCAAGAGGAAGGTATCACCTTCCACCTTCAGGGCGTCTCCAGCCAACAACGGAGTGACAAGCTGTTCAAACTGCTCTTTAAAGTCATAACCCGTTCCAGGAGCAAATCCAAACTCTGAAACCAGTGGGACATAGGCACGCTTGAGCGTTCTTTCCAGAGCATTAATGAGCTCTTCTCTGGTTAGTCCACCATCTCTCAAGAGGTACAGAATCCAGGTTCTGACTGCATCTTCATGCCCAGCCTTCCAGCGCCTCTCCAGGAGCACCTCGTACTTGGAGAAATCCACGGGTTCACCTTTGAATGAAGAAATCACTTCTCTGGAAAGGCCAAGCCCATCTCTTATTATCTTGAAGGAAACATACAGCCCAATGAGAGCATCCACAAAGTGGATACCTACAAGCGAAAACACCGCTCCTGCAATAACAGCTGTGGCCACATACATATGGTTCCTTGAATCAATTGACTGAGATATGAGAGCAAGACTCCCAAACCGCTTTCCTGTGAACCCCTGGTAGAAACACAGAAGAGCAGCAAAGACCAAAGCTACCCCTTCCACCATAATCACCAGATACGGTCGAGCCAGGGGTTGAACCATTCCTCGAGGTATGTCCATGATTTTGGTGACTGATTCATATCCTACAGTGACCCCCGTTACTTCCATCATACACACAATGACCGCGGTTGATAGGACTTCCCTGTTTGCCTTCATACCCAGCCACACAGCAACAGCTGACCCTGTGTCCACTGCTGCATCCGCCCCATCAGCCAGTAACCCTACGCTGCCACTGAGGAGGGCAGCTCCCAATTTTATTATAGCCAAAAAGAGATCGGCAACCACCGTATTTCGGGCAGCTGCTTTAGGATTCACAATATTGGCTTTGACCCACTGTGCACCTCTTTCAATCGTTTCTGCACTCTTTTCAGCGGTTGATCTGCCTTGATCTGTCAGCTCGTAACACTCCTCTCTCACTGTCACGAGCCCTTCTTTCAAGAGAGTTTCCATCTCCAGAGGAATATCAAAAGGGTGGTTCTTTTCATGTTTACTTCCGTGAAACCCCACTTGAGAAATGAGAATGAAGGACTTTTCTTCCAGTTCCCGCAGACTCATTGGACCTTCTCTCAACAGTGTCATGAGTATAAACCCTCCTGTGTCAGACCGGGTTTCCAGATACGGATTTTCTGTCCGCCTTCTGATTACAGCTCTCAGGTTATCCAGCATACAACCACCTAGGTGAAACCTTTCATATAGAGGTCATCAGTCATACGCTTTTTGAGGTTATTAATGTTATGCTGGTGCCCCCTTACCATGAGTGGCTATCCTGAGTCCTTGTTGGCATTCTTTGCCATGATTTCATCAGACAGTAAATGAAAGGAGACTATCTCAGGAGTCTGTAAACAGACCAGACCCACATGTTGGCAAACATTTACTTACGTACCAGAAATCTTTTATCTCCAAAGAAAACATAACCTTTTAAAAACTACTTTGGATTAATAGAAGAGGTGAAAAGATGAATAAGAACATACTTGCCATGGTGTTTGCTACCCTCCTCTTATTGGGGGGAGTGTCCAACTTGCTGGCTGAAACACTAGATAGCCCAATTGAGAATAGTCGCGACACAGTTGTGTTACCTGCATCAATCCTAGATTCTCCACTTACTCTCTCAGGTATCGGGAACGGTGGGGGAAATCCTGGGTAGTCCATTTCCTAGTAAAGTTGGAAATTGGAACAGAATACTTATACTCCTCTACAAACCCAGACGTACTCATGAGGTTGAGAAAGTCAAAAAAGGCATTTTGCAGGAAGTTCCGTTCTAGTAAGATATAGGCATAAATCCACTTATCAACTTTGAGGATGGGGCAGTGCACAGGCATTTTCCTCAGCATGTCTACTAACTGCCCCTCAAAATCTGTTTTGAACAATATGAAATAACCATTGTAATTTGAATATCCGCGTGGATAATATGGTATCCATGCTGTACACGTATTCATGACATTATGAAGGTGGTCATAGAATACCGATTTAGAAAAACCGAAGCAGCGAATAATCTCAATATATTTCATTCTCAAGTCATTTTTCAACAATCTAAACAAAGAGAGGTCTTGTTCATCCCATACCAATTCATTCCTCACTGAGAATGTTAATTCTGATCCAATGAACTCCCCCGTATTTAAGAAATCTTGAAACATGGTGTAGTACTCATCCATAGACCTTCTTTCTACTTTGTTATATATGAAATCGCTTCTAGGTCCACTCAGAACGAATCCATCAAAACCCTTTTCCATGGAGAAATCAATCTTTTCACGAGACATCACCATGAGATCGAATGCACCAGAGCAATGCGCCATATAAATAATGCGTGGATCGTCAATCATTTTCATGAAGACTGATTGTGCATCCTTAAACTTCATGAAGTATGTGTACTCCTGATAGTTCAGGAACGTATTTAATCTGAGAAATGGTGGAGACAATACTCCTTCAGCTAAAGTCCACCTGTAAAGCTTTGCAGCACTCTTATCATTGATATTGAGGTTTCTTCCGATTTTAGAGAAATTCTGCCTCGCATCATTCAATAATAAGAGATACAAAGAGTGGTAATAGTCTTCTATTTGTACCCTCGACCACTTCGGCATGTTAAATCACCGTAACTGTTATCTAGCTCTCGCTTATAAACCTATCTGTCGTGGAGATTTCAAGCCTCCACCAATGAAAATCCGAGACAAAAAAAAGGAGGTAGAAATATGGGAGAATCAATCATGCCGGATGACCTGGAAAAGGAGAAAAACAGGGAAAGAGAGGATAGCAATCCAGAAAAAGAAAAAAAGAAAGGAAGGACATATCCTCGCATCGGTGAAATTCCGAGATAATTACCTTCTCACATAGTACCGCAAGAATCGAATCGGACAGAGGCCGAAAGGATTTTTACTGAGTGGCACAGCAGAGGGCCTGTAAACACTTCTAATCTTTCACCCCCCTCAGGCTCTCTGTTCTTTTTTCAGCTTAAATTATTAATGAATTCAAAATGTAGATTCGTTTAGCGTATAAAAGGAGGTGATAGTATTAATGAAGAAATGAAAAAAGACTTGGTTAACGAATTAAATGAAGTGTGAAAACTTATGATGCTGAGTATAATTCTCATTATCATATTTGGCTTGTGGACACTCCTTATCTGGATGCAACCAGTACAATTTCCTCTAGGATATCTTCTCGGAAATGCAGTATCCTCTTAAGTCATATCCGTATGGATTGTGGCAACCCTCTTGGCTGTGCGAAAACATCAATCGAAGCCAAAGAAACTAAAGAAGATCGAAACATACTGCAATGACGATTATTATCAAAGCAATAGTAGAGACTATAGCTACCATTTGCCAGAAAAGGTGTTTCCTTTTCTGTTTTTCTCTCCATTTCCTTTGAACTTCATTGTGTTTCTTTCTTTGTTCTTCCTTCTTCCTCCTGTGCTCGATTATCCTGTAGACAGAATATGCGAGGACAGAACCAACGAGAATTACGAGTAATTCATACATATTCTCCACATCTATTTTTGTTCTAGTGACCCACATCACAGACCCTAATCAGAAGTTGATGTTGTCTTGATCCCGTTTAGGTAGTCAATCTGTAGTAAGTTAAGATTCCGCAGATTGACCGTGGATCATTTTCGTGTTTTTAAGGGAATTCACTTTTCTCGGTATCCCCTCAATTTTCTACATAGGCAGAAGTATAAAGGTTTATATATCTTTCGATAAATTTGTTATTTCTTACATCTCTTAAGATGGAATTTTGGAATATTAAGCCAGATACAATCTGGTTTCATATTGTCTATGAATTTGTGGTGACATAAGAAACCATTTTTCGAAATACTAAACTAAAAATAGAAAGCAACAGAGATATAATATAAAATATAAGATCAACATAATAATTTTTAAGAGCCTTAGATGCGATATTATTTCTGATAATTAACATAGAGAGTATAAAATTCAAAACAGTCAAATATTCCAAATTCATTAGAGCAATCACGATTTTTCTCCGCTTTTCCTATTTTGAGAAATCTACATAAAACTAGAAACCACAGCTATTACGTTTACTTATGTAAACATTTGCCAACATGTGAGACCACCAAAACCCTTATCAGCCTGAAAATCAAGTGAATCATATCCTTACAGAAAAATCAACGTTTAGGAGGGTAACATGAACATATACTGGCAAGCTTTAGGCATCTGGGTTGTGTTAGTTTTTGTGGC
>JACVGW010000024.1:29249-30614 GCA_018992565.1 Theionarchaea archaeon | reverse complement strand
TCAGTACTTTCTGTGAATGCACAGTCTCATACAATCACAATTCATGTGCAGACGTTTGGATACGAAGGCCGAGATCTGGTGAAAATGAAGGGAGAAATCGTTAACGAAGACTCTCACTACTTTGAAATTACCTGCAGCCCAGGAGTTCTGGCCAGAATCTCAAAAGAGATCAACATTGAAAAACTTCCAGTGGTACAAGTTACCGACACGACCTACAGAGTTCCCAAGGACTATCTCACTGAAATCGGGCCTGCAGAGTATGTGGCTTTAGTCCCCAATGATGTGGCCAGAATCAAGTGGAACCTCAAAGACAAAATCAAGGGTATGCCCCCTGAAAGAGAGGTTACTATCTTGGTTATGTGCCGGGATGGTTTGTCAGTCAATCTGGAAACGTATGGGACTGTCACCCATCGGTTCATGAGCGGAAAGGGTGCATCATTACAGATTCCTGTGGCACACATCAGACCTCTCTCTGAGGACCCGGGTGTTCTATTCCTGGAAGATGACTTTGAAGTCCACATGTGTCTATCCCAGAGTATTCCCCTGATTAATGCGGACGATTGCTGGTCTGCAGGATACGATGGAACGGGTACCAAGATCTGCATCATTGATACAGGTATTGACCCCAACCACTGTGATTTTCCCTCTGGGAAGATCGTGGCCTGGGCAGACTTCGTCAATAGTCAGGGCACTCCCTACGATGATAATGGGCATGGCACACATTGCGCATCCATTGCTGCAGGAGAGTATGCACCCAAGGGTGTCGCTCCGGGTGCTTCTCTCATGGGCTGCAAGGTCTTAACCAGCGCGGGAAGTGGTTCAGAAAGCACTATTATCGCAGGAATTGACTGGGCAGTGAACAATGGAGCCGACATCATCAGTATGTCGCTGGGAGGTGCAGGCGGTGATGGCACATCTGCCTTGGCTCAGGAATCTGACTGGGCAGTGGACCAGGGCGTCGTGGTGGCTACGGTAGTCGGTGGTGAAGGAGCCTGCTGCACAGTAGGCACGCCAGGAGATGCTCGAAAAGTGATCACGGTGACCGCATCTGATAAATCTGATGCACTGGCCAGTTTCAACTCCAGAGGTCCCACCACCGATGGAAGAATCAAACCTGACATTGCTGCCCCCGGTGTGTCTATTTCTGCTGCTGATGCAGGGACCTCATGCAGCGATGTGGCCATGTCTGGGTCTTCAATGGCTGCCCCCCATATTGCAGGGGTTGCTGCTCTCATGCTGGATGCAAGAGGCACAGCCACACCATTACAGATTAAGAACTGCCTTGGTGCCACAGCTATTGATAAAGGAAATACCAACAAAGACTGCCTGTGGGGCTGGGGCCGTGTGGACGCATATGCGGCAGTA
>JACVGW010000024.1:0-29149 GCA_018992565.1 Theionarchaea archaeon | reverse complement strand
GACCTTCTCTGTATCTCTTGTCATGACATCAAAAACCTGTGGCTCAATAACAGGACCAATCATGAGAAGCACACAATCGTCCCGGTGTATAGTCTTGAATGCCTCTACGATCTTGTTAGACTCTCTGGCAACACTAATAGTGCCCAAATACCCAATACGCTTCAAGTCAGCCAGTTCTTCAGAAAAGACTGCAGGTTCCAGCGATTGTATCTTCTCAATGTCCACTCCTGCCCCAATGATCACTGTCACCTTGCCACCAGGAATCCCTTCGCTGCACAGGACCTCCTTCAGCGCCGGTGATATAGCCACCACGTGCTCACATCTCCTCATGAGCGCACGTTCTACCATCTCCAGTCCATGCCTTAGAAGAGAAGGGAATTTCCCTGTGCCTGCACCAAATTCAATCCACAGTCCTCTCATATCGTATATAATCCTGGAATCAATTTTCCCCAGCTTTCTCAAAAGTACTGCTGGAAGAAGAGAAGAAAAAGGATTCTTCGCATGGATAATAGTATATTTCGTGCCTTTTAAATAGTGATATAACTTCAAAATGAATTGTACCTGGCCCTTAATAGAATAGGTTTCTCCTGGGAGTTCTATCAGCCGGTACGGTCTTTCTGTGTATTGAAGCTCCTCCTCTGTTTTCTGCACAATGACATCCACATCGATGCCCCGCCTGGACAACTCACATGCCACGTGATGGGAGTGCACTGACCGATGGTCATTGAGTGTGACATTCTGAATAATAGCGATTTTCATGGAGTCACCTGCAGGATTGCCGTATGACCATTATAAACGTTCTGGTCCCTGTGCTCTGTTGCACAAGTTAAATGTGAACACTGCCTAGTCCTACAAACTCTCTAACCCAGTACACTGAAAAACCTTTGGAACAGTCCCAGAATCATCAGTCCACCCACAAACACCAGCACCAGTCCTGACACCAGCATGATCTCCCGCGTATGCTTCAAGACACCCTTATAGTATTCCAAGAATTGACCAATCATTAACCCAACCACCAGAAAGGGAATCGCCAGCCCCGCAGAATACAGTCCCAGGAGCAGTACTCCCGTACTCATGGACTGAGTGGAAGCTATCAGAATAATCGAAGCCAGAATTGGACCAATACAGGGGGACCATCCCAGAGCAAAGGTCATGCCAATAACCAGAGACCCAAAATATCCCCGTGGTTTCTCAGTCACATGCAGCTTTTTCTCTACATTCAATACTCCGATATTGATAATCCCTGCAATATGCAGCCCGAATACCACAATAATGGCCCCTGCAATGCGCTGGATCCACACCTGATATTGCAATAGCAAATTCCCCACCACGTTGGCCGGGATCACCAGTAACATGAAGACAATCGAGAATCCCACAACAAACAACAGTGAATTCAGGAAGATAACTTTCCTGCCAACTCCGCCTTTCTGAAGCGTCTCTAAATCCACCCCTGTTATATAGGTGATATACGCTGGCACCAGAGGAAGAATACAGGGAGTGACAAAGGAGAGCATTCCATACAGGAAAGCTGTAACCAACCCCACGTCATCCATGATACCACCTCATTCCAGTACCTCCATCAGCAGTCTCTTGATCTGTTCTGTGGTCTGATATCCCACTGCTCTCGACACTTCATCACCTTCAGGAGACACTATCACCACAGTGGGCATTCCCATCACCCGGAATTGAGACTTCAGTTCAGGGATGACGTCTACATCCACTTTCAGCAGCACACACCTGCCCAGCAGGCGGCATACCTCTGGATCTCTGAAGGCCACCCTGTCCATCTTCTTGCATTCATCGCACCATACAGCCCAAAAGTCGATTATCACATACTTGTTTTCCTCCTGAGCCTGCTGCATCACCCTATCATAATCGTTCCATACCCAATTCGATGAGAATGAATAGCTTTCAGGGCTGTTCTCGTTCCCTCCCAGTACATAAAGGCACGACACTCCCAGCACTCCCAGGAATGCCATTCCTATGATCAAATCGCTCTTTCGATTCATGATAATCCCTCCTATAACATGTATTGAGTGGCTTGAAGTACTTCCAAGGTTTGGGGATTCTGTATGATGACCACCACTCCATACCCTTCGTATGATTCACCTGCAGGTAGTATGAACTCCGTGGATACAATGACTTCTCCCAGGAGTGTGACCCTCTGTGGACCTGAGACATCTCTGACGATATACTGCTTGATTTCACCGCGATACTCGAAGTTGTTCTTGAACAGAACGAAGTACACATCATAAGTACCTGACGTGTATGAGTGGATTTCCGATGTAATGTAGGCCACATTCTCCACAGTACGTCCAGATACGTAGATTTCAGCTTTCAGAGGTTCTTCTGCCAAAATCTCCTCAATAATCTTCTTGTACTTGAAATAGATGGCTCCTTCTCCGCCTGAAGAGTAGTACACATACTTGGTTCCATTGACCACAAGTGTGGACACTGTGTCAGTGAATCCATACAACCCTGTAGCCCGCCTGGCACTGCCTTCAGTTTCAATATCGTCTTTCAGATGATATACCAGGACGATAAGATTCTCTATTTCTTCCGCCAGTTGCCTGAGGGCTCTTTCCCCGTAGCTGCATACATAGCACCAGGTACCGGTGAAATACTCTGCCAGTACTGTTTTCCCCTGGGTTTCCTGCAGGAAAATATTCAACTTTATGTTCTTTGACAGACCGCTGGTGGACGTAGCAGTGGCAATGACAGAAGCGCTCTTCCCTTTTCCCCTCGTTACTGAGATGAGTACCCTTCCTGACTTTTTTGCCTCAATGTCAATAACCTGAGGTGCACAGATCACCTCCCACTCAGGAGCAAGACAGGTAGCACTGACACTATACATGTCGGAAGCGTCTCCTGTATTAATGATGTCAAAGCTGATGTCAGCCTGCTCTTCCTCAATGTAGAAATCCTTGGAAGCATATATCTCGAAATTGTAGGTTAGAGGCTGCTCATTAATCAGGTACAAGGTCCTGGAAACACCCTCACTGGAGGTCACAATCAGTGACGTATTGACAGACGAGGGGCTTTCAATATAGACAATCACTTCCTTCTCCTCTCCGGGGCCCACCGTGACTGCGCTCTCGCTGACGTGGGCAGCAATACCCGGGGGCAGGGAAATGGCAAAGGTGTCTTCCACATTTCCCGTGTTCACAATGAGCACACCAAAAGCAATGTCAGAATCCTCTCGCTCGCTACTGGTCAATTGTATAGTGAAGTCAGCCTGTTTTGTCGTGGCAACTGTAAAAGTGATATCCTTCTGAATTTCACCCTGGTGAACCATTTCCACGGATATCGTTCCTGTCTGGCCTGTGGTGTCAGTGATAACATGGACAAAATAGGATTTCTCTCCAAGAGAATCCAGGGTCACAGCACAACTCTCGAAGAAACACTGGGTTTCATCACAGAAGCTCGCCATCCATCCAGAAGGCAAATCCTTCTCAAGGTTCAAGGTTACCTCCTTTTTCAGGATTGAGGGATTCTTCAGGTTGAGAGCAAACTGTACTTCACCACCTGCCGCAACTTCCTTTTCCATCAATCCTGGAGTGAGAACAGGGGATTGATCCTGAAATGCAAACACACTGAATATGGAAACTGCCAGCACTGCATACAACACCACAAAAGACAGGACAAACCTGGTCAACCCTTTCCCTGTTATTTTGAAGTCGCATGGCTCTGATTCTGATTCTGACTCTGATTTCCGTTCTTCAGATTCATCTACTTCCTGGTGTCTTCTTCGTACTCTTCTCTCTGTAGTAACTGGAAGGCTGCTAGCCATAGGGTCCCTCCTTTCAATGATCGCTTGAAGCTACTACTGCAAGCGTAACTTCTTATACGCAGAGGTATATAAAAGTTTCGGTCGTAATAGTAGCTTCAAGAAACTAGGCAAAATACGGGTATAATGGAAGTTATCTTGGAAAAGGTTAATTAAGAGTTGCTCCTGAAATATAGTATGAAAATGACAGTTAAACCATACGATCTGGATACCGGTGGAAAGACTGTTGCTGTTCTTAATTCACAGGACGCACTTGAATTGGGTGTTTATTCTCTGGATCGTGTCGTCATCGAAACCGAAACTGATTCGGTCACTGCAGTGATTAATACCTCAGAACGATTTGTACACCCGGGCGAAATTGGAGTTCTAGATGAAATTAAAGAGAAACTGGACGTCAGGAGAGGACAACAGGTTGAAGTATATGCCCGGCGTCCACTTAAATCAAAGGAATACATTCGCCGGAAAATTGAAGGAGTTGAACTAACAACAGAAGAAATCAAAGAGATAATAGGAGATGTGGTAGAAAGAAACCTGAATGATCTGGAGTTGACAGCTCTTATTATGTCTTTTCACCTGAGGGGACTGTCCATGGGAGAGTCTACGTCTCTGATACAGGCTATGGTGGAAACTGGTGATACCATCAGGTTTGGAGATGTAGTGTGTGACAAACACAGTGTTGGAGGCGTGCCAGGAGACAAGACCAGTCTACTGGTGGTGCCTGTTATTGCATCCATGGGGCTGATGATCCCCAAAACCTCATCCCGGGCCATTACCTCTCCTGCAGGGACAGCTGACAGGGCAGAAATGCTCATGCCGGTAGAGCTGAGCCTTGAGGAAATTGAGAGGGTGACCAAGAAGACTAATGGATGCCTCGTATGGGGAGGAGCACTGGACCTTGCACCTGCAGACGACCTGTTGATACAGATTGAACATCCTCTGGGGGTTGACCCTCTGCTGCTGGCTTCAATTCTCAGCAAGAAGAAGAGTGTAGGGGCTACTCACGTAGTGATTGACATTCCCACAGGATCAGATGCCAAGATAAAAACGCCTGAAAAAGCCCGCAGGCTGGCGGATCAATTCGTCAACATCGGAAAGAAGCTAGACATCAACATACAGTGCGGAGTCACCTTGGGAGAACAGCCCATCGGGTACTGCGTAGGCCCTGCGCTGGAAGCACAGGAAGCTCTCAGGACATTTGCTTCCAAAGGGAATTCAGACTTGAAGGAGAAAGTAGCCTCTTTGTGTGGGATTCTGCTGGCGCTGGTGGGAAAGGCTCACTCCAGAGAGGAAGGAACACTCATGGCTCGGAAAGCACTGGAGAAAAAAGCTGAAAAAAAACTGAGAGAGATCATTGCTGCCCAGGGCGGAGATCCAGATATTGCACCTGAAGATATACCTGTAGGGAGCCATGTAACAGAAATCTATGCTGAAACCCCGGGCATTGTGAGATGGATTTATAACCCATCTCTGGTCAGAGTGGCCACAGCCGCGGGGTGTCCAAAAGACAGGGGCGCGGGAGTGCGATTACACAAGAAGATGGGAGATACTGCCCACAAAGGCGACCTCCTCATGGAAATCATTGCTGAAAAATCTCATAAGCTTCAGCAGGCAGAAAAAGTCGCTCATGAGAGTGCTATAATGGGAATCATAGACAGGTGGGAAAATCACATGCTCCTTGAGCACCTCTCCAGTGAGACAGGCTGAGAAGTCATGGATCACCTGATGTGGAACCTTCTTGTTCTTCAACTTATTCAACGCAGTGGACCGGACCCTGTCCGGTTCACTGTCCGCACCATGTGCTCTGCTCATCTCTTGAAAACCATGAACTCTTTTTCAAGAATGCTGAGTTCTTTTTCCGAGAGTGTTTTGGGGTTAATAGGCACAAGCAGGCGGGAATTGGAGACAGTGATATAATCGTTCAGTGAATGAAGCGCCTTGACCACCTTTTCAAAACTATTCTGAATGATGAGATACTCCAACCCTTCCACAAGAAGAATAGAGTCAGAAGCTCGCTTTAGAAACTCGTTGAGCATGTGGTTGATCTTGGCCAGGTCTTTGGGATCTACAGTATCTGCTCCCTCAATGGTAGAGAGCCACAGTATGGGGGTCTTCTTGAGATCAAACTTGTGTCTGACCTTCTTGGGATGCATCCTACAGATGGAGAACCCCTGTATTCCGTGGGTCACGGCATCACGAAAGATGTCAAAGGCTTCTGTAGGCTGGGCACTCTCCACTAAATAGCTCTCACCTGACTCCAGCTTGTATTTCATTTCTGTGGGGAGTGTGTTCTCCACCACCGGGCTGAACAAGAACCGTGTGCTCTCCACAAAATGGGCTGCCTGGTTGGCAAACAAGAGGAGATCGTCAAGTTGTTCATCTGAGATGGGCCTCTCCGTCTTGCTGTTATATACCGAGATCACTCCCAGCACGTCGTCCTGAGTCATAATGGGAACCCAGGCAAATGAATTCATGACAGGGTCTATCTGTTTGGACACACTTGTGGAAGCATCCTTAACATTTATCGGTCTCTTTTGAGCTACACACTGCGCAGCCACATATTCCATATCATTCAAGGAAATATCTTTTTTCTTCTCTGTTCCAACCACAGCGATGTTCTCTAAAATCCTCTTACTTTCGTTGATCAAGAATAGTTCGGCATTTTCAAATCCCAGACCTTTTGTAATCCCTTCAAGGATAATCTTCATTCCCTTGTCCCAACTGGTTGTTCCCCGCAGAGCAAAGTTGGTCTCCAGCAGCGCTTCCCGGGCTCGAGTTCTCTGTACTACCTTTGATTCCAGATCTTCAGCATGGTGACTGATTTGTTCGTACAGTCTGGCATTCTCAATGGCAATGGCAGCCTGAGTGGCAAACAGCTCGACAGGGGCCAGCGTCTCAGCAGTAGGTGCTCTTCCATCAACGGGGTCGTCTACAGAAATCAATCCAATCGTCTTCTTCTTCTCTCCATACAAGGGGATGAAGAGGAAGTCATCAGGATGCCAGTCTTTCATCTGCGCGGGGCTCAGCCTGCTCTGTACACCTCTCTCCCTCCAGGGAGTCTGATCATGAGGAATGTAGTAGGATTGGCCCACTTTGAACCTGTCCTGAAAGATGCTTTTTCTCTGCTTCGGAGAAAGGTGACGTTTGTATGCTTGGTCTTTTTCTTCTTCAGTAAGTCCTGCAAAAGCCAGGTGGATGGCCTCAAAATCCTCATCTAAGAGAGAAATGAGAACCCTCTGAAACCCACAATACTCTCTAATAGCAACGACAACTGTGTCCATGATCTCCTTCAGGTTCTTCCGCTGGAGGATGTCATTGGCAATTATGGTGAGATGAGTCCTTTGCTGTTCAATCTGCATCTGATCTGTTATGTCTCTGGCACTTCCAATCACACCGGCGATCTCCTCATTCTTAAAAAGAGGGTTTGAGTTGATTTCAAGCCAGATTTTATCACCCGATTTATTAGTAGCCTGGACCCTGTAGGTGGGAGACGCCTCACCTCTTTTCCGTTTCTCGAATTCGCTTTTCACTTTAGTATGAAATTCCGGGACAATCACGTCTTCAAACCGCTTTCCCAAGATATCACTGCCCATAACCTCTGTGGCCTTCCTGTTGGCAAAAACAAAAACCCCTTCCATGCTGATGACGTATATCATATCTTCTGTAGTATGAATCATGCTTTCGTAATAAGCTTTGGATTCCTCGAAAGGATAAGACTCCACAGTGCATTCGCGTAGAAAATAAAGTTGAAAAATGATTGCATTTGCCAGTTGAGCAGAAAATAAGGCTATTTTTTCCAACTCAATACCAGAGAACGCAGACCTTTTGAAGACGCAGAAAAGACCAATGAGTCCATCCACAGACAGAGGCACTACGACACAGTGAGGCAACTCCTCTTTGAGAGGAAAGGTTACTCCGATTCCAGAGAAAAAAGATGACACTTCTTCCAATGAAAGTACCCTGAGTCCAGAACCCATGTCCCGAAGCGGGACAGTGCAGAAAGTAGCAGTTGCTTCTCCACTTTTCGAGGAAAGCTCTGCTGAAATCTCAAGCATTTCATGAGCGTAAGACGCATTGAGGATTATTCCATAATAACCATGGTCAACCAGCTCGGTAAACCTGTGAAAGAGGCTGTCCACTCTTGTGCTCAACTGCTCTCTCCTTCCCAGAACTTGCTCTACACTCTGAAACAGAGCGAAGTCCTTCGATGATGAGTCAAGCATGTCCTTCTCTTCCTGAGAAGATTATAAATAGCTTTCCCCCCTCAAGTTGGGTTAGAGGCTCACCAGAGAATTCTGGTCCACGAAAGAGAGATGCAATTGACACTCTTCCGTCTCTGAGACTGCACCACTGTATCACGCTGATAACTCCAGGATCAGAAACACCAGACATTCCTTTGATTCTCTACTAATGTGTCCCTGATTCTTTAATATGACATATTTTGATTCTAAATTCAAAGAAAAAGAGAAGTTGTCTGATGTCAAACCTTATAAAGGGTAAAGAACAACAGGAGCCGTGGAGAGAGTAACAACTGGCATTCCAGGCCTGGATACTATCATCGGAGGCGGTTACCCAAGGGGAACCAATGTTCTCATATGTGGCAGTTCAGGCACGGGAAAGACCATCTTTTGTACCCAGTTCCTAGAGGAAGGAATCGTGGAGAAAAATGAACCAGGTATTTTCATCACCTTAGAGGAACGGACGGCTGACCTTCAGGATGAAATGCTGGGACTGGGCTGGGATCTGGCAGAACATCAACGAAATGGAAACCTCATGATTATTGATGCAGCCTCTCCACGGATTGGAGCTTCTGAGGGCAGTGAGCTTCGCATTGGGAGCAATTTCGAAATTGACGCACTGGTCCTGGACATCCATCGTGCTGCTACTCGAATTGGAGCAAAGAGGCTTGTACTCGATTCAATTCCAGCTCTCATGCTGAAAGTCGGGGAATCTGAGGAATTTCGTGGGGCGCTATTCAGACTCAGTGCACTGCTTCTTGAAATCGGACTGACATCACTGATGACCACGGAGAGTATAGACCCCTTCCTTGTCTCACGATATGGTATTGAAGAATTCCTGGCCAGAGGCATTATTGTACTGTCTCTGGAAGAAGAGGTTTCTGACTTGAAGCGATTCCTGCGCGTGAGAAAAATGAGGGGGACCTCACATTCGCTGAAGAATATCCCTTTTGAGATCGTGAAAGAGAAAGGAATTGTCTTATATGTTGCCAAGTAATGTGGATTTCTTTCAGATCAGATGAGCCAGAAGGCTTAAGTACATACGTCACTGGTTGGATATATGATTGTTATTGCATCTGGAACCTTTGATCATCTCCACGAGGGCCATCACTTCTTTCTAGAACAGGCTTTTAAGATAGGATATGTACTCATTGGGTTATGCTCCGATGAGATGATTGCCGATAAACAGCATCCTGAAAAGATTTACCCGTATGAAAAACGAAAGAAGGACTTGAAGGAATATCTCACCAGCAAAGGGTATTCATACAGGAAAGACTACACTATAAAGAAAATCAGGAACAAAATTGGGTTTGCAGATAATATTGAAGACATTGATGCTATCGTAGTCACTCCCGAAGTGAAAGAGAATGCAGAAGAGATCAATGAGATCAGAAGAGAAAAGGGATGGAAAGATTTGCAGATTGTTGAAGTTCCTTTATTGAAAGATGAGAAGGGTATTATATCTTCCACGCGAATACGGAGGGCACTGACAGGTGACTGAATTGATCGCTGCTCTGAAGAAGAGGTGTTCTGGCCTGCAGCTTTCTTTGCTCTGCAGAGGTAGTCTTCTGCCATCAGTAGATACATCTCATCGAGATCAGGGTGCGTTCTTCATTTTTCTGAGGAATGACTCACATCAGGCTACCTGTGAAAGAGCATACCTAGCTTTATATAGGGGACGGGAGAGGGAAGTATAATGATCGTAGGAATCGATATCGGAGGAACCACCACAGATGCAGTTGCAATTAAAGGTAAGAATGTGATACGTGTAGTCAGTATCACAGCCTCAGACCCTGTAGCAGCTGCATCAGGTGCACTTGGCAAACTGATTGCTACGCTGGGCTGCAGCCTCTCTGATATTGAGACAATTGTGGCAACAGGAGGAGGGGCAGCTTCTCTTGATACGACAATACTGGGCATTCCTTTGAAGAAAATTGACGAGATATCAGCTATTGGTATCGGTGGAAGAGCCCTTGCTGGTCTGGATGAAGCACTGGTCGTCTCCATGGGCACAGGGACCCCCTTTGTATCAGTCAAGGATACCAAGATCACACATGTGGGGGGAACTGGAGTTGGGGGAGGATGTCTCATGGGGCTCGCCAAGCACATTCTGAACATCAATACTCTAAAAACACTGGAAGCTCTGGCAGAGAAAGGTAACTTGAGGAACGTGGATCTGACCGTAGGAGACATAGCAGGAGGCCCTGTGGGTGCTCTACCTACAGATGCTACTGCTTCTAATTTTGGAAAGCTCAGTGAGGATTCTTCTGACGCAGATAGAGCGCTGGCCATAATCAATCTCATTGCAGAAACCCTGCTGGTATTGAGTGTGTTTGCTGCACGCTCCTGTGACCAGAAGAACATTGTGCTCACAGGGAAGCTCATCCGGGTGAAAAAACTTGTGGACATCATGAAGGACAGAGGCAAGATGTTTGAAATGAAATTCATTGTCCCCAAGTACGGTGAGTATGCTACAGCGATTGGAGCAGCCATGACTGTAAGGGAATTCACCGCAGATTGACCCGCCCCGAACAGGAGACAGTCGAAAGATGTTTAAGTCCTGGAAAATTCCACACCACAATGAGTGTTGCAGCACGTATTGTGGCTGAGCCAGAGAGCGTCATGACTGCCACCGTGTCTCATATGAAAGAACTCATCCAGAACGTGAGGCCTCTGGTGGAAAGTGAACCTTCTCTCATAGAACCTGGAGGAGGAATTTCATATGTTGTGGGAGACCTGCATGGGGATTTCGAGGCATTAAAGTACATATACAAGGTGTGGAAAAGAAAGAAAGACGGGAAAATTATATTTCTCGGCGATTATGTTGACAGAGGGCCACGACAGCTCGAAACTATCAATTTCCTGCTGGCACTGAAAATCCTGTTTCCCAAAAAGGTATTTTTGCTCAGAGGAAACCATGAAACACCAGCAGTCAACTCGTATTATGGATTCTCTTCAGTATGCAGGGAGCAGTTCCAACGACAGGCAAAGCCAATGTACAACGAATACAATATTCTCTTTTCCTACTTCTCGCCTGCTCTCTTACTGAGAAGGACGCTCCTGCTGCACGGAGGTATTCCCCGGGGAATTGCCAGATTACAGGAGATTGCTGACTTGAAGAAAGGGGACCTGGATGCAGAAAGCGTGATTTTGGGACAGATTCTGTGGAATGATCCTTCTGAGGAGTACCCTGGGTTCGAATTTAACTGGGCACGAGGCATCTATTATACGTATGGCGAGAAAGTGTTCAAGGAATTCTTAGAGAACCATCAGGTATGCAGGGTAATAAGGGCGCATGAGGTTTTCGATGAGGGATACAAGTACTTCTTTGACGGCAGATTGTTGAGCATCTTCTCCAGCCCCGGGTACAGAATGGACAACAAGGGGAAGATTGCGTATCTGACAGGAGAGGAAGAGATATCACTCATAGACGTGAAGCGCGGACATGAGACTGAGAATCCAGAGAGGGCTGTGACATGATACGGGCAGTAGCCTTTGACATGGATGGCACACTCATTTCAGAATCTTCCTGGGAACTGCTTCATGCGTATTTTAGGGCAGACAGAGAGAAAGTCCGGCACAATCGAAATGCCTATTTTGACAACCGTATCAACTACGAAACTTGGATGGAATGGGATATTTCATTATGGAATTCTCCCACACTCATTGATATTTGCCACGCACTTTCTGCTTTCACATTAGAACCTCATGCTGGGATGGTTGTGGCCACACTGAAAGAAAAGAATATAGTCCCGTGTATTGTATCCTCAGGAGTCAGCATGCTTGCGCACATGGTGGGTGCACGACTGGGGATTGACCCATCACTGGTGTACGCCAATGATCTTATCATGGTAGAGGGACAGCTCAGAGGAATCCTTAATGTAGAACCCTATGGGAAAGATGCTGTGATTATCTATCTGTCACAGAGGTTGTCTATTCCTCCCTGTGAGTTTGCAGCAGTAGGAGATGCAGCTCCAGATATATCGCTATTCCAATCGGTGGGTCTCAAGCTGGCATATAATCCACACGACAGTGCTGTTGTGGAAACGTCTGATTTTGTCCTGGAGAGTCTGAAAGACATTCTAAATTTCATTTGATTCTACAAGACTGTTATGACATTGAAAAAAGGAATTTCCTGGCCTTCTTCTATCACTTTGTTCTCAGAAAGACGAAGACTAGTTTCTGTGTTGCACTGCTATCTCGCCGGACTGAATAAGCCCATCCGTATTAATATCATTCCACCTTATCATCAGCATGTGATACCCCTGTTCAACTGACCAGTTGCTGATTTCACCAATGTATGCTGAACCTGCATAGGTACCAAACCAACCGTAGCCCCACACCAGCATTATGTTCCTTCCATCATGTTCTCCCACGTACACAATGCAGATATCTTCCTGAGGATAGTCATGTGCAATATCCAGGAATATTGCATATCCTTCGCACTGGATTTCGAAACTCACATTTTCCACAAAGGTATAGGTTATCCCGAAGTAACTGTCAAATTCCGTGGCGACAGGGTTAACAGCTGGACCTCCTACAATGATCAGGTTTCCTGTGTCATGCTCAGTCGGGGTCAGTATGAGATCCGTTCTCCCTTCTGGATTCTGTGAGGCACCTCCTCTTCCCAATCCAAAAGCAATCTTTGAAGATCCCAGGACATCTGTGCAGTAGGCCGTGTCTCCTGCTACGAAAAACGTATTAACATCAAAAATACTCGCCAGGTTATCCATAGTAGTCTCTGAATTGAGGAATATCTTGTTCTGTCCAACATTCACTACTGCAATGTCAGTAAGCGCATCGCCATTGAAATCTTCAAACACTGCATCCCATGTAATATCAGGACTGCCTACATTGTAAAAGGCGCTGAAGGTACCATCTCCATTCCCCATGAAAATCCTGTTCTGAAAGGGCGTATCTCCCCCGTTTCCTATCAGTACGTCCAAGTATGTGTCACCATCAATATCTGATAGAGTCACCACCTGGGTTCGATCATCAACTGGACCGAAACTATAAGATGTTCCCATGCTGCCTGTTCCATTTCCCAGGTATACTCTGTTTTGTCCATCATAGTTCCCTTCTACTATGTCCAGAAACCCATCGCCATTGATATAGTCAACAGCCAGAGAATGGGTGAACTCTTCCTGGCTTCCAAACCCATAGGCTGTATTGAAGCTGCCTGTTCCATCTCCCAAATAAACAAAATTGTACTGCTGGTGGTTGGCTACCACCACATCCAGGTCACTATCATTGTTCATATCCGCGAGTACAACATCCCATGTCCTACTGTAGAATGGCTCCCCCTGACCAAAGGGAATGGGGGCTATGCTGTCAAAGGGGTTTCCTACTCCATCACTGAGGTAAGCGTAATTCTGCTGGCCAAGGTTCCCCACAACAAGATCCGGCCAGGCATCTCCATTAATAAGTCCGTATGCAATCCCGTACGTATTATCTGATCCCGTTCCAAATGGATAGCTTGTTGTGTCAAAGGTACCATCTGTGTCATTGAGGTATATGTAATTTTGCTGTTGGTTGTTTCCCACCACAATATCGAGCCAGGTATCATTATTCACGTCGCACAGAAGAACCTCTTGAGTCAGGTCAGTTCCAGTCCCAAATGCATGAGTTGTGGTAAAGGTGCCGTCTCCATTCCCATAATACACATAGTTTTGCGTTCCATAGTTCCCTGTCACTAGATCCGCAATGCCATCCTTATCTACATCTCCCAGCGCCATGTCGTGAGTAGCATCATTCCCTGATCCAAATCCAATGAAAGGTCCGTACCAGCTCAGAGCAGGATAAGAAAAGAAAAGTAGGAACCCGATCAAAGCAAGTACCAGTGCTCTCCTCATGATTGCTCTCCTCATGTCCCCAGGTACAGGAACACTACCACCGAGTCTGCCCAGTTGTTGTTGTTCCCCGTTATCACAAGGGGATACAGCCCTGTAGGGGCGCCAGGCAATATGTCTACTGTCAGGGTCACCGCGTTGGGCATGCCCATAGGCGATACTGGACTGAAAGATGCAGTGCAGTAGCACGGCAGCCCAGTGATATTCAAGTTCAATGGCGTGTTGAGAATGTCAATCTGAGTAATGTCAATTGACCAGCTTGCCGATCCACCCGTCGACGGATCGACCACTCTGCGTTCTGTTTCTCCCGAGGCCAAAGCAACGGTGAATCGAGGAATTTTGTGAGCAACTGAGGTACCATCTTCAAACCGGTACACGAAATAGTAGAATCGCTGAGCAACATCATTGAAGTTGAAATCGAACTGCACTGTCCGGGAATTATCCCAGGTTACACCTGTATCAGCCTGTCCATCTCCATCAGTGTCTGTTCCCAGAAAAATAGTGGTTCCAGACGTTATGGAGCCAGTCCAGTACGCAATCCCTGCCACATTGAATTCAGTCATCCTGTCATCACATGGATCACCTGCATTGGCAGGTGTGGAAAAAGCTACCCCAATAGACATCAATTTCCTGTTGTTAAGATCCAGTGACTTTCCCTGCAGGATATATCCGCTACCTGTGACATGGAAGACGTCAACAGCACTGAATTCAACGTCATCGGTGTAGTCCATAGTCCTGATAGGAACAGTCACCACATAGTAACTCTGAGGAGTGGCAGCATCATACATGATTATCATGAATATGTGACCTTCTTGGGGTCTGGCACCACTGCTTGCCCTTAACTCAATGTGGGCTTCGTCTCTATCTCCAACGTAGTACGGTTTGGTGAACTGCGCAATGCCCCCGTCTCCAACCGAAGCTCCAGAGTAATACATGTCAGCAGCAGTCAATACCTGACCGGGCGGTGCAATATAAACCTCGTCTGCCGTGTAGTTTGAAGGATTCTTAACACCATAAAATCTCAGTGAGGTTAAGGGTATCATTCTTCCTGAGAAATTCTTGATATTGAAAGCAATCACACGGCCTTCTGCAACTGATGTACCTCCACCAGTTCCTCCCAATGAAATGTAAATACCACCAGGAGCACCTTCTCCTCCGAACCCGGGATCTCCTTCCCCACTCCCGGACTCTCCTTCAGGAGGAATACTCAAGGTAATGGAAGTAGTTGCATCACGTACAGCAGGGGAATTTGAAATATCAGTACTGTCAGTGACAGTGAGCGTGATGATTACCTGAGAAGCACTGCTCCCTTCTGCCGGTTTATCAAGTTCAAGCTGGACTCTGGCCCCGCTGGCTGATCCACCATCCGTGTATGTCCATTCCCACTTGGAAATGGACGCTCCCACCGCATTTGATTTTGACCCGTCAAGAACGAGAATGACCTTGGTATCCAGATCACTCCAGGACAGCAGGTCGATCACTGCAGTAGGCCCCGCATACGAATAGATATTTCCCAGGCTGGTCTCAATTTTTATCGATGAGGATACCATGGTTCCTGTAGAAATTAACCACTTCCTTGGATTGTCTGTATCCTGTGTGACAGTGAATCCTGTTGTTTCACTTCCATCAACGTACACGTGTCGTATGTCAGGAGCTACCGTACCATTGTTGTACACTGTGAAGGCGCTGGTGTCTGAGGGAATGGTCAAATAAGCCAGGGATTCACCCTCCACCAGTTTCAGTTGCTGGATTCTCTCCCTCTCTCTCTGCGTCTTCAGTTCTTCCTGACTGAGGTTCCACATGAAAAGCAAAGAGAACACTGACAACAATACGGCTACGATAAGCACAAAGCTAATTACCGGAGAAACTCCTTTCCTGCTAACCAGCTTCTTCCAAGATAAAGTCATACTTTTCTCACCTCACGGGATATTGACGTAAACAAGAACCTCACCTGTCATCCCTGTGTCATCTGTTACAACTAGCTTGACTGCATAGGTTCCTGCACTACATCCAATATATGAATAACTAGTTACTTTTCCATATCCCCACGCTGAGGGAGACCCGTCGCAGCCTGCAAGACAGGTGTCTGTTGCTTCATCCCACCTGAAACACCAGGCCCACTGGACAATCCTTCCATCATCTGTGGATCCTTCACCAGAAAAGGTAACCAGTTTGTTATCTGCATTGAAAAAGGAATTGATGATTTCAATTCGTGGAGAAGGTGCATTAAACACAAAAATGTTTCCCAACCTGCTCCCAAGTTCCAGTGAATTTACAGTACTACCAAAGGCGACTGTGATATCCTGAGACTCACCGTAATCAATCATGGTGGTAGGGGAAAGTTGATTATAGTCTGTTTCATTTATGGTAACATATGTGACTTCAACGTCTGTTGTTCCATTGTTTTGTACAGTCAACGTGACATTTCCGCCCGCTGATTCTACATGAATAAGCTCGAGTGATTCTCCCTCCTTGTCCAGAATCCGTTCCCTCCGTTCGCCTTCCTTGTTCATATAATCTGACGCGTGACCTGTTACATAAATGGAAACAATCGAACCCACAGCAACAGCTATTGCTATGAGAAGTATAGTGGCAATGATAGGTGAGAGTCCTTTTCTCATAAGGATCACTTGGACAACACATTTAAATATCTTTCCATATAATGTTGAAAGAATTCCGAGCAACATGGAAGGCTTACATAAAATGTCAGTAACTATTGCTAGATTTGATTTTTTATGGTAAAATGCCACTAATGTGGTGCATCATCTGACTCGAGATTGTAATATCATGCCTGGGAGTCATTCCAGAAACTCGCATTTAGCTCCCAGTTCCAAGTCTGCACAAAATACTGCAAACCCAACTCTTATAAGTACTGGGGAAACAGAAAATCAAATACGCAATAGCCTCTGGATATGGGCTCATCTCCGCCTTGTATTTCCTTGAAACCCGAGGAAGAGGAAATGCAGGGAGGTTCTTTTTCTGGTTCTTGTTCACTCCGCTCTGGAGAGAAGTGACAATTGCCCTATAAGAGCTGTTTAGAGAAAGATTCCTGGGGACATGAGCTCACATCTCGCTTTGATTTTTCTCCTTCACACAGCAGAAATGGATGAAAATAATGAATAATATACCAATACATTTTAATCAGTAAATGGCTTATTTTTCTCATTGTTTTCCAAGTATGGTCTAAAACCCAAACCTTTAAGTATATGTGTGTAGTAGTAGAGGTGCTTGAGGGAGTAACACTTCAAGAGAGTAACGGAGGTGAAGAGGAAAAATGTATCCGAGAAAGGAGAAAGCGGCGCTTGTGACTTTTGTAATGGTAGGTTCTCTCTTAGGATTCTCTTTCTGCAGTAACGTAGGAGCAGAAGAGGTGCTGAAGCTTTCATATGATCCAGATGTTACATACCGGCAGAATTATGACCCCCAGATCGCTGCAGATTCTAGTGGCAACTGCTATGTAGTGTGGCATGGGTCTGATGGGTACAACTGGGAGATTTACTGGGTTAAAGTGGATGCAGAGGGCATACCAGGTACGATCCAGATGATCTCTACGCATCCTGACAACGTAGGAATGCAAGACTGGGGACCTCAGATTGCACTAGACGGGTCAGGGAATTCATACGTTGTGTGGCGAGGTTATGATGGACATGACAACGAGATTTACTGGGTCAAGGTGGATGCACAGGGTGTTTCGGGCACTGTACAGAAGATATCTACCCATCCTGACAATGTAGACAGAGAAGACTTCGATCCCCAGATCGCTGCTGATGGATCAGGGAATTCATATGTCGTGTGGCGCTGTCGAGCCCAGTATCATAATGAGATTTACTGGGTCAAGGTGGATGCACAGGGTGTTTCGGGCACTGTACAGAAGATATCTACCCATCCTGACAATCAAACATACGATGACTGGAATCCCCAGATCGCTGTTGATGGATCAGGGAATTCATATGTCGTGTGGTATGGTGATGATGGATCAGATGACGAGATATACTGGGTATCAATAGACACACTGGAGAACGCAGGCACTGTGCAAAAGATATCTGTCCATGAAGATAATATCAGCAGGGATGACTGGTACCCACAAATTGCTGCTGATCAGTCAGGAGATTCGTATGTCACCTGGATGGGTCACGATGGTCAGGACTATGAAATATTCTGGGTGCGCATGCATTCAGGCACGCCTGGACAGGTATACAAGGTATCAACCCATTCAGACAATCAGACAAGGACAGACTACTACCCTCAGATTGCTGCTGATGGAACGGGGAATTCATACATCACCTGGCAGGGCTATGATGGCTCTGATAATGACATCTACTGGGTTGCAGTTTCCGGGGATGTGCCAGGAGATGTGCAGAAAATATCTACGCACGAGGACACGATATCCAAGTATGACTACACTCCACAGATTGTGGCAGACAGTGATGGAAACTCATTTGTGACCTGGAAAGGATTCGATGGTAGAGATGATGAGGTCTACTGGGTGCCAATAGATGGTGATGGAGTCCCCGGTACAGCTGAGAAGCTCTCAATCCATACAGAGAATGAGACACGAGACGACTGGAGCCCCCAGATTGCCACAGATGGATCAGGAAAATCATACGTGGTGTGGCAGGGATGGGACGGCACTGACTGGGAAGTATACTTCACTGCAAAAGAGGGTTCAGGGAACGGAGATTCGGATGGAGATGGCATACCTGATGAGCTGGATTCGTGTCCCGAGGAGAATCCTCAGGGACTGGATGCTGACCAGAACGGATGCACAGATAGAATCTGTGATCTAGCAGATCTGGTGAGATCACTGGACTTCCACAAAGGCCTGAGGAACAGCCTGGCCGCCAAGGCGGAGAATGCATGTATGCAGTACACCAGAGGGAATATCACACCTGCAGTAAACATGCTCAACGCATTTATTCATGAAGTTGAAGCCCAGAGAGGGAAGAAAATCTCTGAAGAAGATGCAGAACTTCTCATCCAGTTTGCGCTGAATGCACAGCTCGGCAGCCTAGAAGACACCACATCCGAAACTGAGACTGAGACTGAGCCTGCTTCCGCTCAGACAAATAACCAGATGTCTCCACTTGCTCAGCACAACCTCTCCAAGGCCCAGAAGCTATCTGCAAAGGCACACGACCTGCTGTCTGAAGCCAATGAGAAAGGAATTGATGTATCTGAGGCTGAAGAACTGATGGAAAAAGCTGAGCAGCTCTTATCCGAGGCTGCGGAGCACCTTGCACGGGGAAACTGTGTTACAGCGAATACACTGGCTCTGGAAGCTGCAGATCTATACGAGAAGGCTATCGAACTTCTTGAGCAAATGCTTTCTTGATTTCTTATCTCTTCTTTCTTTTTCTCTTTTCTGCCCCCTCGTTTTCTCATGGCTATGAGGAGATCCCAGTCGTCCTAATCCAAGAGGATTTCTTCTTTTTGTTCTACCGAGCCAGTTATGCCGTTGACCAGTACTAAGAAGTGCTGATCTGCAGGCTCATTTGTGCTGTTCACTGCAAAATACGGGGGATGTATGAGCTGGTACTCCATGAGAATATAGTCCGGGAGAGAAAATGGATGATACTCCCTGTTTACATACAATTTGCAGAACTGCTCTGCAATATTTACCGCATTGCTGTACTCCACCGTGTAGGGAATGATATATGGTTTCTCTACTGTCTTGTCTACCAGAGCACCGAGGTTTGCTTCAAGGAAGCCGGCCTTTCCACTTACTGCATCAACAGCAACAGGGATCATGACTTTCTTATCGGGGAGACGGAACGCACGATGTACTCTCACGTCGAAGGTGAAAAACCAGAATGGGTAATATACCAGTTTGCTTTCAATACCCCGGAGGAGCTCAGAATTTCCCCTCCGTGTCAGTCTCTTGAAGAGCCCCACTCTTTCAACTCGCTTGATGGAATCTCGCGTGGAGATTGTGGGCTCAAAAGTCTTAATATTTTTTTCTTCTTTACATTCCATGTTATTCCCTCATTTTCTCTCTAGAAAAAGAAAAAAGAAAAAAAGAAAGGTGTCTATGGGGAGGAATTGGCGAAGAGATTAATGTAGACGCTCTTCCATTCAAGAGAATTTACCGCAGTCGCGGGTTTTCCCTTCTTTGCAGGTGCTTTGGCAGGTGATATTCCTTTGCCAGTGACGCCCAGTGTGATAATCTCTTCTGAAGGTGGTTTAGTCACCAGAGATACTATCACGTACAGGACAGTCGCCAGGGCAATGGCCAGCACTCCCGCATAAGGCCACGCCCAGCCTGCAATTTTGATCCCTGCCACATACGTTGCGGGTCCGAGAATGATGCTTGCCAGAGCACCGTACTTTGTTCCTCGCTTCCAGTACAGGCCAAGTATTATTGGTGCCAGAATAGCGGTTCCTAACCCAGTCGTTCCCATCGCCATAAATATGGCCAGGAACTGAGGTGTTCTCCACAGTAGCATGATAATGGGTATAATTCCCAGAACAACAACGGCTACTCTGGTCAGCTGCATGACAGATTTCTCTGATGCCTCTGGTTTAATGCACTTCTGATATAGATCTCTTCCCATTGCAGTTCCCATGGCCATCAGTATCGAATCAGACGAAGACATAACGGCGGCGAGAATGGTCAACGTCAATACCAGGGCCACAGCTCTCGGGAACACAGTGGTGATCATCAGCGGCATGATCTGGTCAGGTGAAGCAAGATCAGGATAGACTGCCTTTCCAAACCAGCCGGTAAACCCTGCAACCCACAGTACACAGTACAAGGCCAGAACGTACCACAGCATCTTTGTGAAACCTCCTTTTTCCTTTTTCAGGAACAGGAATCTCACAGAGTTGTACACTGAACTGACGTGCATCAAGAGAAAGACTAGTCCAATGGCAAGAAGATACATCGGGGTGTTCAGTCCTCCGGAAAATCCAGTGTAGTAAGGTTCAACTTTTCCAGCGATGCTGTCCAAGAATCCAGATGTCCCGCCCACCATGACGAAAGCCATTATGGGGGCAAGAGCAATGGGCAGCATCATGGCACCCTGCAGAAAGTCGGTGTATGCAACAGCGAACAATCCTCCCACACACGCATAGAAGACGACGATGAGGCCGAATATTATGGTAGTCTGCTGGAATGTCAATCCAAGGAAGGGTTCGAATAGCAGAGCTATAGCTTTGTACTGCGAAACCATGGAAATGATCAGGACTATTATTGCCAAAATTGCCACTAGTCCTCGAGCAAGCTTGGAATCATATCGATCTCCAATCCAGTCTGGGATAGACAGGCTCTTCAACCGTTCCGTGGAAGTTCTAAGGGGCAGAGCAAAGAATACGATAGAAAGCATTATTCCGACTCCCAGGAACAGGTTCCAGTGCATGGCAGGAAATCCGTATGCATACATATATCCGGGGTTTCCCACGAATGCCCATCCGCTGAACCAGGTAGCCAGAAGGGTGAAGGCTAGAACCAGAGGGGGAATATTTCTCCCTGCCAGGACATAGTCTTCCAGCGTCTTCGAACGTTTCATTCCCCAGTATCCCACGTACAGCACAACCAACAGATAGACCGTCAACAAGCCTAATAACAGCATGTCCATATCAATACCTCCTTAGTACCCCTCAAATTTTGGGATGATGTACTTCTCGGCCATCATTCCCATAACTATCCAGGGTATTAATAGCAAGAGATACTCGACCAGTATCATTTGTGGTGGTGTCATATGTTGTCACTCTCCTCAAGCTTCCTTTTTCTGATCTAGTTTACCGGAGTGTTTATAAATTTTTCGGTGAAAAATAGTGAATTATTGACCGAATGGTCAATTATCTTATAACAATTATTACAAGTATGTCATATACGATAGAACTATTAGTGGAAGGTGTGTCGGAATGCTTCACAGTACTGAAAAAAAGATGAAAAAGGTGAGAACCTCAAGTGTTCGCACCTAGAACTCGTTCTCTATCTTCTGGACTCATCCAAGGTGGAGCAGATAACCGGGACTGTCGGAAAATCTCTTCTGGGTTACCTCTCGAAGGGTGAGTGGTATTCACGAGCCATGCAAAGTTCTCGGCAAAGTGCTCCAATGTCAAGACAGCTTCCCTGTCAAGCCGGAGGATGTCTCTCACATGCTCAGCAGTCTTTCCGTTCTTAGAAGGCATCCTGGTTCCTCCGCCTCCCACGCCTCCAGCTGAGCGTCCCACCTGCTCCAGTCCATCCACCCAGTAGTTGGAGGAACAGATGACAAAATCATTGATGAGAAGCCACAGACAGAGCTCTGAAATGGTGAAGAGGACCCCATCTCTCTGGGCCACAGACACAGCACCACCGATCTTTCGCGCAAAGAGCCCGGGTGCTTTGGTGGTCTCAGGCCAGCCTCTTCCTTTGATGTTGTCAGGCCATCCATGAGCATTTCCAAGGATGGACACGGGTTTATCTGCTGAGACCCGGCCCTCGCTGAGGATTCCTGCACGATTCAGGACTTCTTTCAGCTTCGCAGGCGCTGAACCCCAGTACACAGGTGATCCCAAGATTATGCCATCTGCTTCAAGCATCTTCTTGAAAATCCCGTTGAAATCATCCCGGGTAACACAGACTGCAGGTCTCACCGTACAGTCGGAAGGGCACCTGCTGCAGGGATCCATCTCAATGTGATGGGCAGCCAGGGGTATGAGCTCTGTATCAATATCGTATTCTCCTATGACATCTAGAGCTTTCTGCAAGAATTGATCAGTATTTCCTTGGAGTCGTCCACCACTGATAGCAATGACACGAGGAATAGTATCACGCCCCAAGGGAGGCAACCATGGCTGCCGCCTCATCCAGTTCCAGGTTCTTCAATGTGGACTCAGTGGGGATGCCAGTCTCAAGATCCCATCCGCGTTGTGTATAGTATTCATCGATGAACTCATCGGAGATCATACAGACCTGTCCTTTGGTTGGACCTGAGGGAACGGGATCTTCAAGAAATCGTTTGGGAAGTTCATCGTCTTTTTTCCTTATCCCTTCTCTTACAACGACGGCTCGCTCTAGGTTTATCACTCGTATAGCTTTCCTAGAAAGCTCTTCCCAGGTCATGTCGACACCAAGGACTGCACTCAGGGCTCTCACTCGACCTTCTTTGGCTTTCTTGTCTGTAATTTCACGAGAAGAAGACCACAGGACATCCGGGAAGTTGCATAGCCCGAGCATGCTTGACAATGCACAGTGTGTCTCGTTGAGAAGAAGGCCAGACATTGCTTCAGGAAGAGGCTTCTTCTCCAGATCGTCTGCTCCTACTCCCTGCCCTCTCAGGTGGTCTGCACCTCTGCTGGCCACCCTCTGACGAGAGTTGTACACGCTATTCATACGACAGTCCATGACCTCCATTGCCATTCCCTTGATCTGAAGGGCAAACCGTTCACATCCGTTCTTTACTTTTTCAGAGAGTCCTCGCACTCCTGATGCCATGAGGTCACCTACTCCTTCACGATATGCAATCTTTTTCAGGAGCTCAGGAATGACATGAGGACTGTTGTCCCACTGCAGGTCAAGGCCGCCCGTGTCTTCCTTGGTAAGAAGTCCTCGCTGGTAGCATTCCATGGCAAACCCAATGACAGCACCTGATTCTCCGATATCCAGGCCGTAAGCATCGCACAGCTCTTTCGCCTTGACAATCGATTCCAAATTCTTGTTTCCACAGTTGGAGCCCAGGGATGCCAGAGGAAAGAACTCCATCTTGACCTCACGGGTGGCGAATTCCCCTGATGGAATCTGAGCTACCACTCCGCAGTCCATGAAACAGTAGGGACACTTCTCGTCTCGAACATAGTACTTTTCTCTCAGGGCTCTGCCGTCAATATCCTTGGCATGCTCAAACACCAGATCTTGTCTGTTCCTGGTGGCAAGGCAACCAATTCTGTTGAGAACTCCTATGAATCTGGTAGTCCCATACTTACGGAACACGGGATACTGAAGGTCTTCTTTGATAATTCCTGAATTGAATTTGATGACTTCTTTCATGCTCTTTTTATCTGCCACTGGAATCCTGTTTGACCCGTGCATAACAACAGCTTTCAAGTTCTTCGAACCCATGACAGCTCCCATCCCTGTTCTACCTGCTGCGCGTGGGGCTTCATTATAGCCTATGGAGATGACACAGGCGAACCTGACCAGATTCTCCCCTCCAGGGCCTATGACCACTATCGATCTGTCACTGCCAAATCGGGAATATAGGTCTTCACTGGTATCGTACGTGGAAGTTCCCCAGTATTCAGTTCCCTCTATGAATTGGACACTGCCATCATCAATCACTAGGACCACAGGAGCCTTGGCCTTGCCTCTAATAATGACATAGTCATATCCTGCTTTTTTCAAGTCCACCGCAAATTTCCCTCCTACTGATGAGTCTCCCAGAAGACCTGTAAGAGGGGATTTTCCTCCAACAGTCATCCTGTTTCCACCTATAGCTCCTGTGCCAGTAAGAGGTCCAGGAGCAAAAATCAGCACATTTTCAGGACTTAAGGGATCCATTCCGGGTTTCAGCTCATCATACTCTATCTTCGCGGTAAACCCTCTTCCACCAACGAATTTTTCAGCCATTTCTTTATCCAATGGCTTGATCTTGAACGATTCAGTATTCAAGTCAACATCCAGGTAATGGCCCATGTATCCTCCCTGGAAGGGCCTTTCACTTGATTCTTTCACGGTTAATACCTCCTTTCACGTAGGGGTGCGCACATTCAGCCTGTTATGCGGATTCTTGGACTGTAGCATCACAGTGGCAAGCCCGAAGCAGTTGTGCTGCTGGTGCATGACAACGCCGACTGGAACCTGATTTCCTACAGCTTTGACAATCCGGGAGGCTCCCTCATATCCCCATGAGCCGCACAGCTCGATCATGACAATCCCTGAAGAAACAAGGTCACGGGAGAGCTTCTCTCCTGCATCATAACTGTCTACACCGTAAACCTCAATTCTGACCAACGGGGTTTCAATAGTAGCATGATGAGTTTCTGGGGCGGCTTGTGGTATGAGAAACAAGTGCGCACACCTTATTTTCTCGGAATCTTGATTTTCGCACATCTCTTTCACTCCAACTCAAATTTATTCCTTATCTGAGCTTGCGATATCCGTACACAGCCACAATGCCTGCCCAGATGATGATTGCAGCGAGAATGACCGTATTGATGGAAATTGAGGTTGTTCCAATAGGTTTGTATGTGACAAAGAGCAAAGACGGGGGAATCATGGACATCTCCCATGTAGAGTGAGGACATTCATCCACGACCTCTTTTGATGCAGGCTGGGGAATAGCCTGAGCACACTTAAACCCAAGAGGCCCCTCCATGGCAATGGCAATTTCGGTCTTTCCACTGGCCTCAACAACTATGGGAACCAAGAGTGGGACTCTGGTCTTTATGTCTGCTCCGTCCTGCTGCAGTATGCCCAGGAGAGAATAGTTACCTTGTACCGTTGTTGAATTCTCGGGCATCAGCGTCTGTTCAAAAAATACATCATACAGGTAATGTGCCTCCATGATAGACTCATCATGGTCCAGCGTCTGGTCTCCTGTCCTGAATGCAACACTCTCCAGCTCACCTGTCTGAATGAGAATATCAAAGGATATGCTTTCTACAGGATCCGTGCCAATATTATCAATGGCAAAGGAGAACTCAACCTCCACAGAATCCTGAGGGGTTGTCACAATATCATAGGTCACTTCCCGAAAAAGGATTCCTCCCTTTTTCCGGAATTCGATTTCCGGTCTTTCCTGACCTTCTAACAGCTGTGAAAAAAAGCAAATCAAGAGCAATGAGGTCACCAGAAAAGCAGGAACTCTCTTTTTGTTTTTCAAGAAAAGATTCATATTTTCACCTCTTAGTGGACGCATTGTTCCCATCTCAACCACCAGCGTATGGAAACAGAACAATAACCATGTCCCCGGATTTCAGCGAAGTTTTCTCGCCTTGGAGATCCAGTATGTTCCTCTTGTTCACAAAGACACTCAAGACTGGACTCCACTCACCTGTCTCACTGTAAAAGTACTTTCTCAGGTTGGCATCAATCTTCAGGATATGCAATTCAACCAGGTCTCTGATGGTGGCTGCGGGTACCTGTATGGTTGATCTTCTAGGGGCATCAATCCCCACAGCGGGGAAGGGGAAATCCAGGGTAATAGACATGATAGCGTTTGTCATGCATGCGCTCCTTTAGTCTCTGACAGGGCAGAGACTCTCGAATTTGGTGGATTCACTTCAGTATGTGATTCCTTGTTCATGAATTCAAAAGATATTTATAAGTTTTTCGGTATAATTAACAAGAAAATTATCTGATGTGCCAATATCTAGCCCATAATTATTCTATTCTTTCTAATGTTGTGTGGAACTTGAAGTCATACAAAGAGACTGAAATGACATTATTACATAGAAAGAAAAGCTGAGTGGTCTATGATGAAAAAAAAGGGAGTGAGGGATGATAAAGGGACAAGAGACTTGAAAAAATCAAATGAATGCAACAAAGAGTGGCGAGAATATCATGAATGGATGCTGAAGAGATGATCCTCATGGAAATCAGCTCATATTCAAGCCACAGATCAGTAATAGCCACTTCTTAGTAGAGTGTGGAAAGAGTAGTAGTCACCCCTTCATGAGAGGAAAGTGGTATAAGGGTTCCTGGCAAAATATGACCATGATGACTGCAGATCAATACGAGGAAAGCCTCAGAAAATTGAACCTTGCGGTGTATCTCTTTGGAAAGCGGTTGGAATCAGTAGTGGATGATCCTGTTATTCGACCTTCCATGAAGGCTGTCGCCAGAACCTACGAACTTGCCCACTGCAAGGAACATGAGGATGTCATGGTAGCTACCTCGCATATTACAGGTAAGAGAATAAATCGATTTACCCATATTCACCAAAACGTTGAAGATTTAGTCAAGAAAAGCAAGATGGGGAGGCTGCTGGGCCGTGAAACAGGATGTTGTTTCCAGAGATGTGTGGGAATGGATGCATTAAATGCATTATCTATTGTCACCTACGATATTGATAAAAAACATGGGACTGATTATAATGAGCGCTTTTTGAAGTATTTGAAGTATGTTCAGGAAAAAGATTTAACCTGCGACGGTGCCATGACCGATCCTAAAGGTGACAGGGGACTACCTCCTCATAGACAGACCGACCCTGATATGTATGTACATGTGGTGGAGGAAACAAGTGATGGTATTATTGTGAGAGGTGCGAAGGCACATCAGACAGGGGCAGTGAACTCCCATGAAATAATTGTCATGCCCACCATGTCACTGCAGGAAGAAGACAAGGAATATGCAGTGTCTTTTGCCGTGCCCTCTGATACGGACGATATCACATATGTAATAGGCCGTCAATCCTGCGATATGCGGAAAATAGAGGGGGGAAGAGACCAGGGCAACCTGTTGTATGGTGGACATGAAGCACTGATAATCTTTGATGATGTCTTTGTTCCCTGGGACAGAGTATTCATGTACAAGGAATATGATTTTTCTGGTGAACTGGTGGAGAAGTTTGCGAGCTATCACCGGCAGAGCTATGCATGTAAAGTGGGAGTGGGGGATGTGTTGATAGGCGCAGCCCACAAGATTGCAGAGTATAATGGAGTCGAGAAAGCGTCTCACATTAGGGATAAGATTGTTGAAATGAACCAACTGAATGATACTCTCTATTGTGGCTGCATTGCGTGTGCTGCAGAAGGGTGCAGAGAACCCAGCGGTACATATTCTGTAAATTCACTACTTGCCAATGTCCACAAGCAAAACGTGACACGATTCCCATATGAGATCGCGCGGCTGGCACAGGATATTGCAGGAGGGCTACTGGTCACCATGCCTTCTGAAAAGGATTTTGAGTCTCCAGAAATCGGAAAATGGCTCGAGAAGTATTACAAGGGGGTATCTGAAACCAAGAACAGGATGCGGATTTTGCGGCTGATTGAAAACCTTACTCTGGGGTCTGCTGCTGTGGGATACCTGACAGAATCGATGCATGGTGCAGGGTCTCCCCAGGCCCAGAGGATCATGATTTCGCGGTTGGTGCCCATGAAAGAGAAAGAGGAAGCTGCAGAAAAGCTGTGTGGCATTGAGGAATAAAGATTCTCTTTTCATTAATCCTGTGCTCCAGATGGAAGAAGATAGCTGAATCTGGCGATAAGAAAAGGTGCGTCATTTGTTTAGAGGACATGCCTTCATGCACTCGAAACATAGGTATGTGCCATGATCATCTACACCCACCGTGTTCACCAGTGTTTCAAATGAGAATTCTGCTTTGTCATGAAGAAGATGCTGGAGCAGCGGGTTCTCGTGTGAATGTCGAATACATAGGTTATGGTCGACCTTTCCTGTTTCGCTTATTGCAGTAACAGGGCACGCTCTCAGGCATTCAACGCAACCTGGGGGACAGAGCTCTTTCCTTATTCTCTCAGTTGGGTTTAATCTCTTGGTTGTGATAACGCCTCCCATCAGAATTCTGGTGCCAAATTCTGGAGCTGCAAGGAGGCCGCACTTGGTAAGTGTTCCAATACCTGCTTTCTCAGCCCAGTACACTAAAGGGAGGGTTCCCCAGAACTCACGATTTCTGACTTTCCAGGGGTAGCATCCATATACGGGGGCAGTAACACAGTTTTCTTCCTCCAAATATGAAGCAAGTCTACCAGATATGATATCAAGGGACCTGTATGCCATGTTGCAGAAGCGCCAGTACAAAGCTTCACCATGATGACCCGCATAGAGGATTCCTTTTGGAATGGGTACTGCGTAACAAATCACAGATTGGGCCCCCTTGAGTACAGCATGGGGTGAGAATTCATCAGGTACTGATGGAAGATGATCTGCTGCAGCTATTCCTACAAGGGTGATACCTTCATTATGGAGAAAGTCTAAAATATCAGCTTCAGGTTCTGTTGTCATTATTTCACATAGTCTACTGGCATTTTAAGAGTTTGGGACCTGGCCCGCACCAGCGATTGGGTTTGAGGAGAAGTTCCCAATGAGGAGAACTGCCATTACAGGTCAGGACTTCCCAACACTTTGTACATTGTCCATAGACTTTCTCTGGTCTTAGTAATGTCTTCTTGCCCAATGGTTCGCTATACAAAATTGAATGAGTAAATCCTGTTTCCTGCAACTTAACTGGATTTCTCACTATCTTTCATGCTTTCATTCTGAGGCAATTGCTTAAATTGTGAGAATCCTTCCTCATATTCATATCCTTTTTCAACTGCTTTTTCTTTTAAACGATTGAGAAAGGTTTCTCTATCCTTGAAATATCCAATATCAAAGCTCCGTGGAGGCTCGT
>JACVGW010000023.1 GCA_018992565.1 Theionarchaea archaeon | reverse complement strand
TCCTCCAGGAGATACTGGAAGCACTCCCCGGCATCCATATCACCCTGGACTATGTGGACAGCATTGAGAAAACGCCCCGGGGGAAGAAACGGGCGGTCACAAACGAGATCTGCTCCTGAACGGGGAGCTTCTGGCAGGGAATTACCTACCCATTTGGCGAGACGATCTCAGAATACCCCTTCAGGTTCTGTTCACTCCACTCCTCGAGCTCATCCCGTGCTTCTCGTTCGGCTCCTTCAGCAAACTCGCTGGTTACCTCGTGATGAAAGGGGCACCGTGACGACACAAAAAAGGTGATCTCCCCCCCGGAATACTGAAATAACAAAGGGTATATCTTGCAGTCCAATGGTTTGAAAGAGTTGATTGCACAATTCCCATCTTCCTGGAGAAATACACACTTCCCCTCAAATATTTCCATGAGATATATCCATCCATTTTTAGAATAAACCTTCTTGGCAAAAGATCCTTGTATATGAAGTTGTATTCTGACATAGTCCTTTTCCGAAAGAGCTATCTTCCCGAATTCTTTCGTCTTTCTGCAGCACTGCTGTCCACAGATCCGACATGTGCTACCCATCTCCATGGAAACCACCATGACGACTTTCTTTGGGGTGCTTTTATAGGTTACGATGATGCTCCTGTGTGTCATTTTCACATATCATCCTCAGCAGCTTGCCCGGTCCACAAGAGAAGCATTCCAACAATTATCCACTCAGTATTGGACTATCAGCCCAGCTCCCACAGTTCTCATGGCAGGCTCAGGGATTCAGTTGAGATAACTACAACAATGGTCATTGGAGGGAATTGAATTGCTACAAAAGGAAATCTGCTACTGTAATTTTGTTATAAAAGGACAACATATATTTATAAGGTATTTGCAGCCTGTACATACGTGATGTGATGCTACTGAGACAACTATATTTCCTTGGGAAACTCATGAAAAACCAATGGAAATCACCTGAAGAGTTGAAGAAGCTCCAGGAAAAGAAAGTGCGATCTCTTCTAACGTATGTCTATGAAAGAAATGAGTTTTATCACAAATTGTTGAGAACCAATGATCTGAAGCCTTCAGATTTTGAGACCCTGGATGATCTCCGCAAGCTACCTCTACTCACCAAAGCGGATATGATGGACAACTACCCTCACGCTATTATCTCAAGAGGATTTGAGATTTCAGACTGTATCCACGCTGCCACATCAGGGTCTACTGGCCAGAACCTCAACCTGATCTATGATACCCCCACGTACGAGTTTTACATGGCAGTAACCTACCGCAATTTTGCTGCGCTGGGGTACATGCCATGGCACAAACTGGCCTATACTCGCTATGAATCATTCAAGATTGAAAATCAATTCTATGAGAAGCTTGGATTGACTAGACGCCTGTTTATTTCGGTGTTCGTGCCACCTGAAAAGCAAGTTGCCATGTTGAGAGCATTTGGCCCTGATGCAGTCACCGCCTATCCTTCAATATTGATTGAATGGGCCAAGATGCTAAAAGACAAAGGAAAAACTGTAGAAATACCTGTATTCATCCGGTCTGAAGCCGAAATCCTGACCAGAGAGGCACGCTCACTTATTGAAGAGGTCTTTCATTCCCCCATATATGAAGAATATGGATCTGCTGAGTTCGTGCAATTTGCCTGGGAGTGCAAGGACAGAGGATTTCACATATCCTGCGATAGCCTCCTCCTAGAATTCCTGGACAGCGAAGGAGAGCCAGTGGCTCCAGGTGAGGAAGGGGAGATAGTGGTAACCTCTCTGGAAGCTCATGCCATGCCCTTCATCCGGTACAGGATACGTGATCGAGGTGTGCCGCTGGACGACAGATGCTCCTGTGGCAGGGGACTGCCCTTGATGAAGCTGGTGGTGGGAAGGGATGACGATTTTATCTGGCTTCCCAGCGGGGACAGAGTGAATCCCCGCATGATAATACCTTACTTCGAGCTCGCACCTGGAGTGAAGGAGTTCAGGATTGTTCAGGAAAGAAGAGACTGGATTCGAGTTGAAATCATTGCCGGATCGGAATTCACAGAGAGGGAACAGAAAAAATTGATGAATGAACTTTATACTGTCATCAAAGATCGGGACGTAGAAATCCAGTTTGACCTGTGTGAGGAAATTCCCCGAGGAAGACACAACCGCCCCCGCCCCATACTATCCAAGGTCAGGAATAGTGCCAGCAGCAGTGGCTAGCTGATGGCATCTGTTTAGGATGGTTCTCAGGTTGCTGTCCTCCACCAGGATTCCTGAAGCACAATCATGGGAAAACCGAGAAAGGATGGATACCACTGTGGAGGTGATTCTTGTGTGGAAATCACTACATACTGTCATGAAAATATACAGAAACCAGTATAAGACTTCCGAATCCCTGAGAAGAATTCAGGAAAAGAGAATCAGGTTCCTAGTGGATTTTGCCTATCACAATTCTCCTGTCTACCATCGTAAACTACGAGATGCAGGCATTACTCCACAAGACATCATGAACGTAGAAGATATGCAGAAGATTCCTCTGATAACAAAAGAAGAAATAAAGTCTGTTTTTCCCCATGGAATTGTTACACCAGGGTTCTCCCAGGACAACTGCACAGTGAAGACTACCTCTGGCACTTCAGGCAGTGTGATCACCATCTTATATGACAGGGAAGCTCAAAGCCATTTCTCAGCCATATCCTATCGCGATCATCTGGCACAGGGGCTGCGACCCTGGCACAAATTCTTCATTCTATACCACGACCCTGCCCAGCTAAAGAAGTCATCAAGGACTATACTTCAACGGGTGAAAGGAGTATCTGGAACTCTTCCCGAAGAGGAACTGGTGAAGGAAGCCAGGGACTTTCAGCCTGATTTCATGGGTGGACATCCCTCGGCCTACGTGGCCATGGCCACTGTTGTAAAGAACAGAGGTATCGAGGACTTGAATCCCCAGGCTGTACTCCTGGGTGGTGAAGTAGCATATCCCTCCTACAGAACCTATATTGAGAAGGTGTTTAGGTGTCGTACACTTAACAAGTACGGAGCATATGAAGCTTATTCCATTGCCTGGGAGTGCCAGCACCACGAGATGCATATTAATGCGGATTCGGTACTGGTGGAATTCTTGAAAGAGGGGGAGCCTGTTGCTCCCGGGGAGCGAGGTGAGATAGTAATCACCAACTTGTGGAATAAGGCCATGCCCTTTATCAGGTACAGAATGGGGGATGTTGGGATACCTTCAGAGGAATCCTGTTCATGTGGTAGAGGTCTTCCCCTGATGAAAGACCTGGAAGGACGGGCAGATGATTTCATTGTCCTGCCCTCAGGGAGAGCAGTGCCTCCCACCCGGTTGATACCTCCTTTCTTTCTGAGCCCTCATGTAGGAGAGTTCAAGATAATCCAGGAGAGAAAATCCTGCATTCGCATCCAACTTGTTCCCCGTGGAACTCTGCCTGAAAAGGAAGAAAAAGCGCTGCTACAGGAGCTCAGAAATGTATTTCAGGAACCAGTGGAGATCGAAGTAGAAAAAGTGGAAAGAATCCGGCAGAAGGGAAGAGGAAAGTTTAAAGCTGTCATTTCAAAAGCAGGAATGAGCCTGTTCTAGTGCCTGCCTGGAGGCTCACCAGCAGGAGGATACAACATAGCATAGATCATTCTGGCGCCTTCTTCAGGGGTTGTTATATTTGTCTCGATGACCAGCTCAGGATGCTCGGGTTCTTCATACATTACATCAACTCCAATGACGTCACCCACATCACTCTTCTGAACTGAGGTTCCCTTCTCTAACTTTCTTTTCCTCTCAAGAGCTTTCCTATATATGTCACTGACAATGAGGTTGTCCTTTCGTTCAGACTCTCGCTTCATGCACACTTCTAATGGACATTTTACATAAACCTCGTAGAAAGAAGAGATCTGCTCCCGTGCTCTATCTCTCCATTTCTTGCGGTGAGCTGTGGCATCCACCACCACATTGACGCCGTGGGATGCCAGGAGAGAAGCCATGACGCCCACTGCATTATAAACGAGGTCCCTCTCCTGTTCAGTATACTGGGGATCTGGCACCAGCTTTTTCCTGAACTCGTCCAGACGGAGCATTTCAACAGGAACACAGAGGAGCTCCATGAGTTCCCTGGCAATTACCGTCTTTCCAGATCCTGGAAGTCCTGTTAGCCACACAACCCAGGTCATGATCTGTCCCTGAGGTATTCAGGTATGTTCTGTGGTGAAAAGGTTTCATCTTCCATGACATTCAGTGCGAAATTGAACAACTTCCTTCTGGTGAGGTTGGTGACATCAGGATAAAAGAGGGGATTGCATACCACTGTCGCTCGAAATGCGAAGAAGGGGGCCATAACCTCCCACATTTCCTGGTCTTTGGTCTGGGAAAGATACCTTTCAAGAAAGAGATCAAACAACTCTTTGAAAGGCCCTTCGAACCGGTCTTCATTCATGCGTAGTCCGTAAAAAAGGTAGTTGATGCTGAGACAGGTCACATCATCGGCAGGTTCTCCATATATACCCCTGCTTCTGTCCAGAAGGATGAAATCGTTGGTTTCCTCACTCTCATTCCACCAGATATTTCCTGGATGGTAATCCCCGTGAACCACACACAGTCGATGGGCTCTGTTCTTGATTTTGCCCCACCAGGTTACGGCCAGGCGGACGAATTCGGTTATCTCATCAGAGGTAGTGAATTCCACCTCTGGATACGTATCTAGAACCCCCATGATACACTCCCCGCTCCCTACTGTGTCTCTGATCCTCCGTTTATATAATCCAGGATTCTTGCACTTCTCCTTGTGAATTTCTGCCAGGTAATCAGCGAGCTTTGCACACTTCTCCAGGTCTTGGTCAGTGAGTTTCTTCTCCTTCTTGATTCTTTCAAGGTCAGTAAAATAAGTCTCTCCTTCTGCTTCCTCCATGAGGATGAAAAACTCCTGACAGTCCCCGACTGATACCATTTTCTTTCCCACTCCCACCACATCAAGCGATCGTACGTGCTTGGGTAACATGTTGTACGCTTTGTGTGCCAGGAGAAGTACCTGGGCTCGATCTGAGAAGTACTCATGACCAAATCCTTCAGAGAAAAGCGTCTTGATTATGATGTTCTGCCGTTTCCATTGCCATTCAAAGGCGACAGAATACCCCACCCCATGTACTCCTTCACCCATAGGGTTCAGCGCAATGAAGGTGCTTCCAGGATACTTCTTGGAAAGATATGCTTCTATCCACTCTCTGCTTATTTCTATTCCCATGCCAGACACCTAGGTACCCGCCTTCCAGCTGCTCAGGTATGCATCCTGCTCCGGAGTGAGCACATCAATTTCCACATTCATGGATTTCAGTTTCAGTGCTGCAATGCGATTATCGATCTCTGGAGGAACCTGGTACACTCTGGGTTCAAGAGTGTGACCTTTTTCAACAATAAACTGAGCAGAGAGAGCTTGATTTGCAAAGCTCATATCCATGACAATAGAAGGATGTCCT
Source organism: Theionarchaea archaeon (assembly GCA_018992565.1). GTDB lineage: Archaea > Methanobacteriota_B > Thermococci > Methanofastidiosales > SZ-28-30 > SZ-28-30. The sequence goes on along the minus strand of JACVGW010000023.1, from coordinate 25,406 downwards.
TCTGCACAAGCCAAGTTGACCAGTCTTCCTTCTCCCAGAAGATACAGAGATCTCCCATCCTTCAAGACATACTCCTCCAGGTTTTCTCGCACAACTCGTCTTTCTCTTGCCAACTTCTCAAGAGCAGGTTTCTCAACCTCAACATCAAAGTGACCTGTATTGCAGAGGATTGTACCATCTTTCATTACCATCATATGTTCCTCCCGAATGACATTCTTGTCTCCTGTAGCTGTGATGAAGATGTCACCAATCCGCGCTGCTTCCTTCATGGGCATAACCGAAAATCCGTCCATGGTAGCTTCCAGAGCTTTCAGAGGATCGACTTCAGTGACCACAACGTTGGAACCCATTCCCCTGGCTCGCATAGCCACACCTCTACCACACCATCCGTAACCAGCAACCACAAATTTCTTGCCAGCTAAAAGCACATTGGTGGCCCGCAAAATCCCATCCAGGGAGCTCTGACCTGTCCCGTATCTATTGTCAAAGAAATGTTTGGTCTGAGCATCATTTACAGCAATGATGGGATACTTTAAAGCACCCTCTCTTTCCATGTTCCTAAACCGGACAATACCCGTAGTAGTCTCTTCAGTTCCTGCCTTCACCCTCTCTCGCAGCTCAATCCTGTCTGTATGCAGAGTGGATACCAGGTCACCCCCATCATCCATGGTTATGGTAGGCTTAAAATCCAGCACCTGGTGCAGATGCTCATAGTAGGTCTTGCCATCTTCTCCACGGACAGCAAACACCGGTATGTCATAATCTTTCACCAGAGAGGCTGCAACATCATCCTGAGTGGAGAGTGGATTTGAAGCACACAGTGCAACCACAGCTCCTCCCGCCTTCAGAGTTCGCATAAGGTTTGCAGTTTCTGATGTAACATGCAGGCAGGCAGCTATTGTCATGCCCTTGAGAGGCAAATCCCTCTCAAACTGCTGCCGGATAAGGTTAATCACAGGCATCTGACGGTCTGCCCATTCAATCTTCAATTTTCCCTGAGGAGCCAGAGACTCCTCACGTACTGCATAGTCCACACAAATCACCTGCATAGAAGAACCCGTTTGATTATATAAGGCTTATGCTCAGGTAATTTAACCAGAATAATCTATCATTTCGGAATTAGGTCCAGTAATGTATGCTGAAAAGAGACTTTCCCGTCCAGTCATCCACCTTTTTTGTTTTTCGTTCTTTTCCTGCTTTTCCTGGAGGCTGAGCGCTTTCTCCTTCTCACAAAGAGAACAAGTACTATGAGGAAGACAATTCCCACTCCCAGGCCAGCAATCCAATATATTGACACTCCTGACTGCGGAGGCTCTAGAATTGGCTTCAACTCCTCCAAGGTGGGGGCTGACACCACGTCTATAGTTGTTGTGCTGCCATCCTTTACCGATTGGACAAAGTAGATCTTCTCGCCTTCGTACGCAGCGCAGGGTCCAAAGTGCTCTCTGTAGTCCTCGGTGAGGTAAACCTCTCTGTCCACAAGTAAATCATTCGTCAGCACTACTGCGTGAATATTGCCAGGAACCACAATGACTTCTCCTTCCCATGTCAGGTTGGTGGCTGAAAAATTCTGGTCTGTTATGCGGAACAGGAGAATAATCTGGGAATTTACAACGCATAAATCGGGTTCTACCACATTCCTACCCAGCGGAGTTTCGTCACTTATGGAAAGATCCTTGGGATATGTCGTTTCTGCTATGTGGTTGAGGTCAGAATCAAGCAGGGCCACCATGACATACCGGCTCATGAAAGCAGACAGGGGGTAGTATGAGTAGGCCACGACAATGTTCCCTCCAACGACTGCAAGACATGATTCTTCCCAGTAGTCCCAGCTGGTAAGCCTCGCTGAACCAAGCTCAGTGAAAGAGAAATCGAACTTCTTCACAAAGACGTCCTGATGTAGAAGATCATCTTCCAGAAACCGATGCACATACGAGAGGATAATTCCTTCCTCGCAGGGAAGAATATACACATCCACCGGTTCTTCTACCGGTGTTACAAACTCCCGCACTAGTTCCAAGTTATCTGTAAAAACCCTGATGACAACAGCTTCTCCCTTGATGCCTGCCAGATAGACAGCGTCGTTGTACCACTTGATACAGGGAGAGGTCATATCATCAATGCTGAGAGTGCACACTTCATTAAGCTGAGAATCCAGCTGCACCAGCGTTATCTCCTTACTGTCAGGTGGGGTATATGCCAGATAAATGCTGCTACTGCTTGCACACAACGATATGTCCTTCACAGGAGCCAGGTCTTCTCCGGTAAATGTCTGCTGATATCCTCCGCTGATACCCAGCAGAATCACGGTAACCGCCAACAGGAATTTCAACATGGTTTCACTTCCAGCCTCTGTATGATAGGCACTCTTAAAAATGTTATGGATACCCCCATGGCACATGGTCGATATGCAAAAAACCCTAGGAATAGGGGGTTCTCTTGTCCCTCTGCTTTGATTCTTCCCTGTCTATCCCGTATTCTCCCCCAACTCCTCAGTCAATTAGTAACATTTATAAGTTGTTCACCAACAGTAAGAGCGGTGAAAAAATGGCGAGAATGTTCTTTTCAACAGACGCGCACGGCAGCACAGCAATCTGGAAGAAATGGGTGAATGTCCCTGAATTCCACAAGGCAGATATGCTTCTTTTGTGTGGAGATCTAACTGGAAAAGCACTGATTCCTCTAATTAAGGAACCAGACGGTAGTTACAAGACTCACTACTACGGCAGAGGATGGCATCTGACCTCAGAAGAAGAGGTAGTAGAAATGGAGAACCGTCTTGCCGATTCTGGATGTTATCCTTTTAGAACCAGCTCAGAAGAAGTGGAAGAGATGAGGAACAATCCCAAGATCGTAGATAAGAAAATGAATGATGCAATGGCCCAGAGGATTGATGAATGGCTGAGCTTCCTGGTGGAAAAAGTTGACACCAGCAAAGTGCAGGTCATGGCCATGCCTGGAAATGATGATGAATTTCTCATTGACAAAGTCATTAAATCCTATGAGGACAAAGGCGTCATCTGGTGCCTGGACCAGGTTGTGGAGGTTGGGGGATTTGAGACCATAAGTCTGGAGTATGTGAATCCCACACCCTGGGATACTCCCAGAGAGTACAGTGAGAAAGACATGAAGAAGAGAATTGACCAGCTCGCAAAGAAACTCAGTGATCCCTCAAAATCGATTTTCAATTTCCACTGCCCTCCGTACAATACGCATCTTGATCTGGCTCCTAGACTCGACAAGACATTGAGGCCAGTCATTACTGCAGGAACTGTCGAGATGATTCATGTGGGCTCAAAAGCTATAAGAGCAGCTGAGGAGCAGTATCAACCCATGATGGGACTACATGGTCATATCCATGAAAGCTATGCATCAGATAAGATCGGGAATACTGCAGTGGTCAATCCTGGATCTGAATATGGAGAAGGAATTCTGAGAGGGTTCATTATTGAGTTTTCCGAAGAAGGAGTAGAGAGATATTGGAAAGTCGAGGGTTAACTATGACTATGGATCCTGAAAACCTAAAAAAGCAGGAGGCCGAATTCTTCAAGCTGAGGGATCGTATCCTCCAAGAGGCAGATAAGAGACATATTCCTTTGAGGATTATCGGTGCCATTGCCATCAGAACCCATTGCCCCACGTTCAAGTACCTGGAGTATGACCTCGGTCGAATGCTCACAGACATCGATTTCGTGGGTTACGACAAAGACATCAAAGCTATACGGCAACTATTCCTGGACCTTGACTACAGGGAAGATCCTGCCATCAGGGCAATGATGTCCGGAATGGGAATGGGAAAGATGTCAAAACGGTTGATCTTCTACGAAGACACTCTGGGTATACATTCAGATGTATTTCTGGATGAACTGAAATTTTGCCATGTGGTCAATTTCAGAAACCGACTTGAGATCGATCATCCAACTGTCACCTTAACTGATATGTTTCTCTCGAAGTTGCAGATTGTCCGGATCAATGAAAAAGATATTATCGATTCTATCGTTCTCCTGAGAGAGCATGATGTGGGTCCTTCAGATAAGGAGTCCGTGAATGAAGACTATATTGCTCGACTATTCGCTGAAGACTGGGGATTCTGGAGAACTGCCACTGAGAATCTAGGAAAAATCAAAACCTTTGCCCAGAACTATGAAAAGCTTGCCCAAGAAGATAAGAAGAATGTTGTGAAGAAGATAGAGCAGCTTCAGAAACGTATAGAAGACGAACCCAAGAGCTTCAAGTGGAAGATGAGAGACAAGGTTGGTGACAAGAAGCAGTGGTATGAGGAAGTAGAAGAAGTCGTCCGGTAGTGAAGAGGTGATTATATCGGCGTGATACATATCATCCGCAAGAGGAGATCTATTCGTCACTTTAAATCAGATTTTGTGAGGCCAGAAGCTATCAAAGTCATATTGGATGCTGCCAGGTGGGCACCTTCCTCAAACAACAGCCAACCCTGGCAATTTGTGATCATCTCTGAAAAGGAAGAGAAAGTGCCTATTGCGGAGCTCTACGTTGATGCGTATAAGAGGGAAGCTGAGGACATGCTTTTCAGGGCGGATGCGGAAGAACGATTCAAGGATCCTTTCGAGGTAAAAAAGAGGATTCTGGGTATGCTGGACATGCTCCGTCACCAGATACTGGACCCCCCGTACATCATTATCGCGTGTGCAGATCCGAGAAAGTCGAAATCCTTTCTTTTTGAGTCGGGAGCAGCTATTCAGAATATGATGCTCACTGCCTGGGATTTGAAGCTGGGCTCATGTTGCATCGAATTGTGTACCACCCTCTTGTCAGAATACTTCCAGGTAGACAAACTCAAGTACATACTTGATATCCCTGAAGAAATCGTAGTAGTTGCATTGATACCCATAGGAAAGATCGCCAAGATGCCAGAGAATCCACGAAGGGAAATTCTGAAGGATTTCCATCATACTGAATTCTGGTAGCCTTTATATCCTGTCTCTTTTTTTATTTCTTCCCATAGTCTTTTCTCGACGCCGGGATTCATTTTGAATCCTTTTCTCTTCAAGGTCTCAACAAAGGCTGTGAATGTCTTCCTGTTACCAACACCGTATTCCTGCACATATTCAGCAACATATCCTTCTTGAATTATTTGCTCCGCAATCCTTTTTTCCCAGGATAGTCCCATGAAAGCAGAAGCCACGAAGAAGAAGGCGATAAAGAGAATGCCAAATCTAATCCATTCGTTGTCTATTATGCTCGTTATGTAGACAGCTCCAATAATGATGAAAACAGACATAATCAATCCAAAGGTGGGTATTCGAGCCATAGGTGGAGTAGGTACTACTGCTTTTTAATGTATTGGGTTGAGGAATCGTCCACATAGAAGGGAAAAAGAAAAGGGAACCCTGTGTCTTGAAATACTCCCGTTGAAGACCCTTCCTCATGCCCTCGGTTTACGGTGGATAACTCGTGTCATAACAGGAAAATAACAGAAGCTATTGAAACCTTTAATAAGCCGAATGAAGATCTAACACATGCGCTGGTGGATGACAAGAGAACGTGTTGATGACCGCGTAGTCATTGCATTGAATGTAGTACTCCCCACCAGGGGATGCTCATGGAACAAGTGTTATATGTGTTCATACGCTCTGGATTCAGAAGATACTAACTTCCTACCAGAGTTCATGACAATAATGGATCAGGAATTTCAAAAAATCAAAATATTCACTTCGGGAAGTTTCCTGGATACAAGAGAGCTCCCCGAACCAACACGAAATAAAATACTAGACATTATAAAGAAGAAAAAAGTCAGAGAATTGACTATTGAAACAAGACCTGAATTTCATGAAGAGGCATTATCTGTTTATTCTTATTTGAAGAAAGATTCGATTGCATTGGAAGTGGCAATGGGACTTGAATCATCAAATGACCGCATACTGAAATACTGCATCAACAAAGGATTCACCTTCAAAGATTTCGTGAAAGCAGTGGCTGCTCTAGAAGGAATGAAGATAAAAGCGTATCTCTTGATTAAACCCCCTTTTCTTACCGAATATGAGGCCATAGAAGATGCAGTAAAGTCGGCAGAGGATGTTGCCGAGATGGTGGATGTCATCTCCTTCAACCCAGTAGCTATCCATAAAAAGACACTGGTGGAGTACCTGTGGAGGACAGGGACCTACAAGCCTCCCTGGATGTGGTCTGTAGTGGAAGTCCTGAACAGAACATGTCATCTTCCTGCCCATATTGTATGCCACCCGGTAGCAGTGGGAAAGAGGAGAGGTGTAAGAAATTGCAGAAAATGTACAGGGATGCTGGCCGGGAAGGTTCAAGACTACTCTCTCGCCAACGGTGAAATAACCCATGATTGTCACTGCAGAGGCGAGTGGATAAAGGAAATCAATTCTATCTAATTCTTTTCTGTGTAACCTCAACCTTCTTTAAGGTGTACACGAACCATGACCAATGGTCCGAGTTATATCTTTTGATGTAGATGGAACCCTCGTGGATTCCTCCTTCACAGAACATGTATGGCTGGAGGGAATCCCCCAGCTTTATGCCAACAAGCACAGCATAGACATGGATTCTGCCAAAAGAATTGTACTTGAGGAGTACGAGAAAGTGGGAGAGGACGACATTCGCTGGTATCAGCTGGATTACTGGTTCCGCCGATTTGATCTGAGCGAATCGCCCCATAATCTTCTGAATAAATACAAGCACCACATAGCTGTCTACGAGGATGTCATCCCAGTCTTGGAGAGTCTCAGCGGAGACTACATTCTCATTGTGGCTTCCAATGCTCACAGGGATTTTCTTTCTCTCACTCTGTCCGAAATAAAATCCTATTTTGACTACATTTTCTCTGCGGTGTCTGATTTCAACGAGGTAAGAAAACATGAGAATTTCTACTGGAAAGTGTGCAGGACATTGAACATTCTCCCTGAAGAAATGGCACATGTAGGTGATCACTATAAATTCGACTACAAGGTCCCCTCCTCACTGGGAGTCCACGCCTTCTACCTGAGAAGGCTGACGCACGAGAAGAAGAATCCTGAAGAAATCGATCTGCCTTTGGTAACCAATTTGAAAGACTTCGAAAATGAAGTAAGACACTTCTCTAGCGACAGTATCACATCCACTGACAGGGACATATAATACCCAAAGATCACAGGGCACATCGAGACAAGCGAAGTACCCTCCGCGTCATTTTGGTGGCCAGAGCGTTTGGTGAGGAGATCATAGAGGATTCTTAATTTCTCTTATGATGATATCTCTCTTTTTGAGTTCTTCTATGAACGGTCTTCCAGGGACAGTCTTCTCGGGGGGCAGAGCACCTCTCGCGGTGATGGTCCCATTCCCCATCATCTGAGCAATGACAGATGTGGGATACGCAGTGGTCCTGGCCATGGCTGTCATTTCGTCCTCCTGATTGTAGTAATCCACCATCTCAAGAATCATTTCTCTGGTTTCCGCTCTAGCTGTTATCCGCATGAGAACGACATCTTCATCCTGATGAGGGAGGACTCTTTCCAGTACCCTGCCAAGGACGTCCCTGGGTTTTACCATGCACTTCCCCACAGAAACAGGTTCCTCACTTCCCAAACCTGCATCAAGCAGTGTCTTCATTTTCTCGCAGTATCCTTGATACCGGATTGTCTTACAGTCCAATTCTTCCAGCCGACCCCCGAACGTGTTAACCAGCGTGCTGGTTCCGCCAGAAGTAAGAAAAGCCTCCAGCGTTCCAAAAGAAGAGAATTCTATGTCTTCGACCTCAGTCAAAGACTCTCTTTTCTGTATGACTCCTTTCCTGATTACCACTGCTTTCTCAATGTATTCATTGAGAAGCCCGTGGACGCTGAACACCAGGGTGTAGTTAAAGGGAGGCTGAGGGTTCTGGGGTAATCCACCCACACGGATGGCAACCTCGGAAGCATTCAATTCCTCAATGGACAGAGCTGTCAAAACATTGGACATTCCAGGGGCCAACCCACAATCAGGGACAATGAGGACATCCGCTCTTTCTGCACTCTCATGTAGAGCCAGCTCCTGGGTTACAATATCAGTGTTTCCTCCCAAATCGCAGAAATGACATCCTGCTTCAATTGCAGCAGATGCCAGGTCAAGATTCAGGAAGTAGGGAACAGCAGAAACAGCCACATCGCAATCTGCCATCTGTCTGACAACAGAATCTCTGTCAGTGACATCAAGAACAGCACCTTCCGCCCCTGTCAGCTCTCGTATAGCTTCCACCAGCTGTGGATTTGCATCAGCAATGAATGTTTCCACACCATTTCCAGTGAGATCATGAGCCAGTGCTCTTCCCATCATTCCTGCACCCAGAAGAAGGACTTTCATGAGGCTTTACTCTTATCTCAGAAATAAAAATCTTTGTACGTTGACATGTGTCAGTTCGTCTGAATTCAACTCCGCCAGAACGTGTTATAACTGATGGCATTCAAGGTAGTCCGTGGGATATATGATCAAGAAGAAGTTGTTGAGAAGAATTTCATGAGACCTCCTCCTTTCATAGAGATACGAGCCTTGCGAAAACCACAGTAAGTGTGCAAGAATTGTCCAGAGTTGTGCTTGCTGAAATTACAACAACCTTTATAAACTACTTCTTGATAGTGCTGCTGAGGTGTCTTTAATGCCGGTAATTGGAATCAGAATGGATAAACTAGAAGCTGAAAGAAAAGAAAACGTCAAACTTGAGGGACAGATGAGGATCTCGCCAAACCCCCGTATCCTGCAGATGCAGGAAGTCCAAATTCCCGGGCCTACTGGCAAGGCCAACATTCTCGAGATTCAGTTTGAATATGCTGTTAATTATGATCCTCCCGTGGGTGACATTAAGGTCACTGGAACCATCATGTTCCAGGAAGCGGAAAACGTCAGAAAGCAACTCCTGGACACCTGGAAGGAGAACAGACAAATTCATCCGGAAATGGGGAAAGAAATTATTTACAGAATGACCCACCACGCATTTCTGGTAATGATGAACTTGGCTCGTGAGTTGAACCTCCCCAGTCCCTTGCCCATCCGGATTCAAACCCAAGAGGGGCAGCCAGCAACATGAGAGTAAGAGTCAATTATGGAAAGGGCTTCAAGGAAATTGAAGCAGATTCGGTTGTCATTGCTTCACCAAACAGCGTGGAAGAACGTAATCAGACAACCGTTTTACGGGAATCGCTGGATTACCCCGTAAATTCCAACCCTCTTTCTTTTTTCACAGATGATAAATTTCTCCTGGTAGTCAACGACGCTCAGAGACCCACTCCCACACCAGCAGTGCTGGACTCGCTCCTGGAGCGAATCCCTCATGATGAATTCGAGGTTGAAGTCGCCACAGGATCCCATCCTCCACCCACAGAAGAGGAATTGGTCTACATATTTGGACGCCATCTGTCTGATTTACGAGATAGAATTCACATCCACAAAGCACTGGACCATCCCCACACCTATTACGGAACTACATCCCAGGGAACCGAGGTATATTTTGATGAAATACTAACCCGATTTGACAATGTGGTGACCATTACTTCAGTGGAGCCCCACTATTTTGCGGGGTTCACCGGTGGCAGGAAGTCTTTCTTGCCAGGACTTGCATCATACAGGACAATCGAGCAGAATCATGCATTTGCCATGAAAAAGGAGGCCAGGAATTTAGCCCTTAAGGGGAACCCAGTTCATGAAGGGATGGAAGAGGCTGTAAATCTGTTAAAGAACAATATTTTCTCAATAAATACTGTTCTGGATAAGAATCGACGTATATATGCCTGCAGTTCAGGGAATATTTTCGGCAGCTTTTACCAGGCAGCACAATGGGCAGAAAACGTGTACTGTGTGCCCACCGGGAAGTACAATATCGTCCTGGCTGCTGCTTCATACCCACTTGATGGGAACTTGTACCAGGCCCAGAAGGCCATAGAAAATGGAAAATTAGCCCTGAATGATGAAGGAATTCTCATTCTGGTGGCCCAATGCAGGGATGGAATAGGGCCTGACAAATTCTACAACTTATTGAAGGAGAGTGAGACTCCCGGAGAAACCCTGGACGTTCTAACACGGGAATACAAACTTGGATATCACAAAGCGGGAAAGATCGCCGAATTGGCGACTAGAGCCCATATCTGGGCTGTGACTGATCTGGAGGACGACATCATCAGGAATGCCTTCATGACTCCGTATCATTCCGTGCAGGAAGCAGTGGATGATGCAGTCCGCCAGGTGGGAGGGGAAATTCTCTTTCTTCCTGAAGCAAGTACGACAGTCCCCCTCTGTAGAGAGACTTGCCAGATTTCTCACCAGTAGTCTTGATGTCGGTATCACGCCTGCATGGTTGTGTAACCCAAAGATTTATATGTTGGATGGTCAATCCATCCATATGAATAGAAAGCTGATACATGCAGTACTCGTTGTGGTTGCTGTATCGTGCCTGTGTATCGGTCAGAGTGGGGAGGAAAAGGGGCCTGGAGAATCTCAGATTACATATTTGGTGGTAGTTGACACTACACTCTTGGAGGAAGGATCTCTCACTGAATACCCGGGGAGAATCACCCCGGGGAGCAACGTGTTTGACGCTCTGACTGCATGTGACATCGCCTATGAAGAGGAGGGAGGATTTGTCATCTCTGTAAATGGAGTATCCCAGAATCCTTCTGACAACATCTACTGGATGTACTATATCAATGGAGAGCCAGCACAGGTGGGAGCAGCAGATTATACGGTACAGGAAGGAGACGAAATTGTATGGAGACTGGAGAAGTTCTAGCAAAGACAGCTATTTTCGTTGGATTAGGAGCAGCAATCAAGATTGTCCTGGCCTCCATACCCAACGTTGAGATGGTAACTCTATGGATAGCCGTAGTCGTGCTGGTCTATGGACTGAAAGTGGGCGTCATGGTAGCATTTCTGGGAAACATGGTAGCTGACTTGTATATTGGGTTCGGCCCGTGGACCATTTTTGTTTCAATGGGGTTTGTGATGGTTGCGTGCTTTGTATGGGCAGCAAAACCATTGCTTACAGGTTCTCTCTCCTACGGGTTGATTGCCGTAGCGGCCACCATTCTGTTTGACGTGTTCACCGTGGTAACCAGCATGTCACTGCTTTTTGGCTATTCTGTTAAGATGGCACTTTTTCAGCAGTATGGACTATTTGTACCTCCTGCATACTATCCTTTTGGATGGATCCACCTGGGTAGCAATGCCATCATCTTCTACGTTCTGGCCAATCCATTGATCAAGACCCTGAAGAAGGTGAACCATCAGTAAGAAGATAGGTCAGAAAAGGCAAAAAGAAAAAAATTAAAAGAAGAAGATGTCTACAAATTCTGCAGTATCTTCTCCTGTATACTTAACGATCACCACAACAGGATGGAGGTCTTGCTTTTCTCCGGAAACCATCCAGATGAGCACTTTGTCCAGTTCCCGTGAGATCCATCTCCCCTTGAGATGCGTTCCATTGAGAATGTCTCTCAGGTAGATAGAAGCTGCCAGAGTACCTTCTCTGCCATTTCCTGCTACCACGAGAGTTCCGAGCTGCTTGTTACCATTAATTACGTCTTCTAACGTTTCTCCATTGAGACATGGTTGATTGGGCAAGAATGCGATAATACCATATTCATCTCCGACGTACTGCGTGGGCTCTCCCTCAACAAAAGAGGTAATTGTCCACATGTCGTTTTGGTGATCTTTTACCAGTTTCAGGGGTAGTTCCAGGTTTATTTTTCTGGTAATCATGTTCACGTCTGGGCCACCCACTGAGACCAGAAGAATACCTTCATCTGATTCCTGCATATTCTCCATATCAAGAGTGCACATCCCCAGTGAGTTCAGTGCCATTGGATTGACGCCCAGGAAATTCAACTTGAGATCGGGGCGTTTGAATGTGATTCTCGTAGTACTATCATTGATCCATGACTGGAGTCCAAGCTTAACGAAGGCAGAGGCAACAACATCCTGTGGATGTGCCTCGCGTCCCACAAGGACTACAGACCCGGGGTCCAATCTAAGGTTTGGTCTCAGCAGCAGTGGCAGCTGTTGGGCTGACCCAGCCGCCATCTCGGCTCCGCCAAAAGAGAGGATCTGAAGGCTGAGCACACAGAGTACGCATAATGCTCCTAGTTGTTTCAGGCTAACCACCTCCTATAATTTTTTGGTTCGTCTGGTAGTAACATATTGATTAGCAATAGTATATAAAGGTTTCGGTTATCAGTATCAACGACAGTAGAAGAACAAGGTGGAAAAAAGAACAAGATTTTTAACCCACCGTAAAAGAAGAGATACATGATACTTCCTCCCGTTTTTCTGGATCGGCTGCAGGAACTGGGACTTGATTACTCGATATATGAGAAGCATCCAAAGAAAGCAGTGTATATATTCAAGGACGAGCAAGAGATCAGGAATGAGTTTGATATACACCCTGTTCCCTGGGCAGACCATCTATATTTCACAGATCACAGTACAGAAATCCAGGAGAAGTTTTTTAACTCAGTCTTTGTACAGGACGCAGGATCATTGGTCCCTGTTCTTGCTCTGGATGTTACCAGTGATCACACTGTACTGGATATGTGCGCAGCTCCTGGCTCCAAGACCCTCCATATCGCGCAAAGGGCTGCACAGGTTATTGCCAGTGACATTCATGGAGGAAGGATTCGCAGGCTGCGTCACAATGTGAGGCGGTTTGGCATCACAAATTGCAGGGTACTACGGGCAGACGGGAGAAGGCTCATTCCGGAAGGGAAGGTCGACAGGGTGCTTGTGGATGCACCTTGCAGCGGCGAGGGAATGGTAGGAAAAATCCACAAAGTGGTGAAGATGTGGAGTGTCAAGCGGATTACCCGGTTAGCGGCCCTTCAAAAACAGCTGGTCCTTCATGGATTGGAGCTTCTTGAAGAGGGGGGAATCCTGGTGTATAGTACCTGTACCTTTGCACCAGAGGAAAATGAAGGAGTGATCGACTGGATTTTGACCAGGGGGGATGCAGTCCTGGAGAAGATTTCCGTTAAGAACCTCACATCCAGCCCGGGGCTGCGTTACTGGAAGCACAACACGTTTGATTCTGATATTGAAAAGACAATGCGCATCTATCCTTTTCATAATAATACCAACGGATTCTTTGTGGCCAGGTTGAGAAAGGGCTAGTCCCCTCACGAGAAACACTCCAGAAGGAAGAGTTAAAATAGGTGCTTTCCATTGAATAATAATGATAACAGTGCTGCGGATAGGTCATAGGCCACAGCGAGACAAGCGAATTACCACCCATGTCTGTTTGGTAGCCAGAGCATTTGGCGCTGACACTGTCATTGTGGACAGGAAGGACCTCACACTGCAGGAGACTATTGCCAGAGTCTCAGACAGGTGGGGTGGCACTTTTTCAGTATCCTTTCAGCCCTGGAGAAAAGTCCTCAGCACCTGGGAAGGACTCATTGTCCACTTGACCATGTACGGTCTTCCTCTGGAAGAAAAAATCTCTGCAATCAGGACACATAGAGACATCCTGGTGGTGGTGGGTGCAGAGAAAGTGCCCCGGGAAGTCTATGACATGGCAGACTCCAATATCTCAGTCACCAACCAGCCTCATTCTGAGGTGGCTGCTCTGGCTCTTTTTCTGGACAGATATTTCCAAGGAACTCAACTAAACAGAGAATTTTGCGGCAACCTGAGGATAACTCCCAGTAAAAAAGAGAAATTGATCAACGATGTTGTTAACCAACAAAGAAAAGCAAAAATTATTTAAACCTAGACTTGCATGTATATGCAAGTGAAACGGTGAATAGCATGAAAGACGTGAGTACAGTTATCTTCGAATTCCTTGAGGGATTACTAGGTGAAGGTGGAGTTGAAGTTGCCTCCACGATCTACGACAATGAATATACAGATGAGGAAATTGCAAAGGAGACTAATATCCGTGTAAACACTGTGAGGAAGGTACTATACCGACTTTATGATAATCGCCTCGCCTCCTACAGAAGAACCAGAGACAAGAAAACCGGCTGGTATATCTATTACTGGAAGATGGATCTAAACAAGGCTTCGGAGGTCATGAGGAGCCTGGAGAGAGAATACCTTCAAAAACTTATGGAACGGCTGGAACACGAACGAAATAACATGTTCTTCTCCTGCGATAATGGATGTGAGAAGGTCATTTTTGATGTGGCATCAGAAAACGATTTCCGGTGCCCTGGATGTAATGGTAAGCTCTCCTATGTTGACAATTCCTCATTGGTCAGGAGCCTGGAAGAGCAAATCAAGAAGCTGGAAACAGGCATGGAAAACTAGAGTGTCTCCTGCTCTTGAAAAGGCTGCTGATATCATCTTCATTTTCTTTCTTTTGTGGTTGACTTCATTCAGCAGTAATTCTCAAGTGGATCAGTATCAATAACCACCACAGTTATATGTGAACACTGCACTTCTTTCTTGATGATTTCTGTAATCTTTGTGGAACCGGAATCAGCAGGAAATGTGGGAAGTATTGCTCGATGCATGAAGAATTTCGGAGCACGTCAGCTGATACTGGTTAATCCATGTCCCCTTGAAGGAGCAGAGAAAATGGCCCTTCACGGTGAAGATGTCTTGAAAGAAGCTGTCATTGTGGACACTCTGGATCGTGCCCTTGCCATGGTGGATACCTCCGTTGCCACTACTGCTGTAGCCTCGGGATTGGCCCGGACATCGCTGTCTCCTTCTGATGTAAGTGCTGTGGGCACAGGACATATCGGTATCGTCATCGGGAGGGAAAGCAGAGGGCTGACTGCAGAAGAGATTGAACACTGTGATCTTGTCATGTCCATCTCAACGTCACAGGAGTATCCTGTACTCAATGCCGCTGTTGCCTGCTGTATCATCCTGTATGAATTCTATCAGAGCACCTATCAGGGGGGTGAATCTTGCTCCAATGAAATGAAAGAGAGGATCTTGGCTGAGTGCAGAACCATATCTGACCTCATAGAGAGAAGATCCCATAGAAAGAGAATCTGGGAGATTGTCCTCAAGAGAGTCTTTTCTAAAGCATTCCTTACCCAGAGAGAAGCTACCATACTGCTCGGATTTTTCAGAAGAATCAAGAGAGTACTGGACTACTAGACCTTGACAAAGATGTTGATTCTGCGTTCAAATATCTCTCCGCTGCTCAGTAAATCCCTGACGGATTCTTCAATTTCCTCTGCAGTATAAATGTCAGCAAATTCAGCCAGGATGGTATCCATATCCACGCCATCAGGGTGTTTCTCAATGAGAGAGAGTACCTTGTTCTTCATGATTTCACTCTTAGAAATGTCAGGCTCCTCCTCTCTTTCCTCCAGATACTTGAGCTCATCCAGAGCTTCCACAACGTCTGGGGATATTCCTTCCTGTTTTGCCCTTTCCTTGGCCTGTCTAACCTGCTCACCCTCCTCGTGGTAGATAAGTTGAGCTTTTTCCAGGACTCTGTCATGCTCTTGCTTGGCCTTTAGGATCTCCAGCCTGTGTAGCAGTATGAGATTAGGGTCAACCCGCGCTACAGCCTCCAGAGTGAGCTGTTTCTGGCCCTGCCATTCCCTTATTTTCCCAATAACCTGAACAATGTCCCCTAATTCGATGTGCTCCAGCAAACCGGTAGTCTCCCTGAACACATATCCTGTTATAGTGTCAAATCCATCATCAAGCTGAATTCTCCCGTATGCAGTGTCATCTGAAATATACGGTTCTGAGACCACAGTAGCTACAACCTTTGCCCGGTACACCTTTTGTGCATCTTCCGTTATGAGATAATTCAGTTCGAAGTCTTCTTCTGCTGAAACAAATTGGCCCTTGTGAACCTCGTCCAGCCGTAGCCTCTGAGAAGCAGCTCTCTTTTTCATTGTTCCAGCTCCTTCACCCTCTTATACAGCTCAAGATCAAAGTCAGAAAAATCCTGTACAATTTCGGCACTAATCAACGGCTCACCCCGCATCTGAGGACGACCAATGACCCTCACAGTAGTCTGCACCTCAAAAAGCTTGTCTCCCAATACAATAATAGAACCAGTACCATCGTCAAGTATCATGGAATACTGAATAGGATCTTTTCGTATAACAGTGCCAATGATAGAGACGCGAATGTCTTCTTCTGTAATATCAGAAATGTCTTTTTCTATAGCAGGAGCACGTCTCATCCTAATTCCTCCAGTATGGAATAGCACTCCTGAGGAATATCAAGTTCTCTGATGTCTCTCACCGTGAAGGTCAGCCCCGTGTACTCATTGTAGGTGACGTCCCCGGAAACCACGATTTCCTGACCCAGCAGCGTTTGATGCACCTCATTCAAGTACTGTCTCTGAGCAGAACGAGCATCATGCCCTTTACTCATGAGATCTTTAACCTTGTAGTACGCTTCTGAGGTGGTGCCAAGCATTTCTTCTGCTTTCCTTTCAAAGAAACTTGCCCTTATGAACCCTGTACAGTCATCAAGTCCGGCTTCAAAAATCATTACCCGCTTCTTTTCCACCTTCTTGTTGCAATTCGGGCAGAAGAATACATTATTTTTGAAAATAACTCGCTTATAACACTCAGGACAGGCGTCGTAAAACTTGACAGTGTACAGCTTGGCAATGGTAGCTCTGATTTCACAAAACCTGTTCCCTTCTTCAAGTTCTGCTATCTCCTTCCTTTCTGTGGGTCTCTCTGTCAGCTTGAAGAGAGGAGGAATTTCCTCAATGCGAGGATCGTCTTCCGGATTGACAATCACCTTTCCTCGTCCTATCTGAATCTGAACTCCTCTCCTGCCTTCTCTCGTAATGCCATCCACAATCTTGAGGATGTCTCCTCTTTCTATCTGCTCAGTGAGCCTGACTTCATGATCCCACAGAGTCAGGGCCGTCTTGCCTGTCTTGTCAGCAATAATGATGTTGGAGACAGCTCCCTTTGAGCCATCATTTCTCTGGAATTCTCTGGGCTCTGTATACCCCAGGACTCTTCCCACGATGTTCACATTAGTCATGCCATCAAGTAAATCTCCAATTCGCAGGTAATCCTGCTCTTTGATAATTCCCAGCTCGCTTGCAATGATGGTTAGAGCTCCTTCGTCAGTCAAGAGTCCTCCTACTTCCTGCAGTTTCTGTTCCATTTTCGCCTGAATCTCATGGTCAGAAAGGCCTTTCTTCTTCAACTGTTCCCAGAGAACTTCCTTCTTGTCCATACATTGGTAAAGTTGGATTTCTATATAAATTTTTGGTCTTTGGAAGTGGTGGACTCTGTTCATGTTCCGTCAAAAGCAGTGGGTAGTCCACACTCTTTCTGGCTCACTTCAAAGACGCAGATTGAAATTATGAACAAGAAAAGTAAAGAGTGGAAAGACAAAAAGAAGTTCAAAGCCTAGAATAGATCGAATATCATATTTCCACCCGTGGAAGCCACGCAGGTAGCATCCATGTAGTCTTCAACTTGGGGATTCATCATTCGCACCTCCCTTTCTTTGCTCTTCCTGAATAGTGAGAGCATTTAATTCTTCTTGGTTTCGAATAGGCACATTTTCACAAGAGAAAAGAAGAAGATTGGAATTCTAATACAGAGTACAAATGTGCCAGCAAAGACGAGTCTGCAGGCGGATAGTGCACACACCGGCCAGGGCTCCACTCAATCCAGATGGTATTCTTCCCCTTCCTTGAGCACCACAACTCGAGTTGAGGATCCCGCTTCTACCCTCTTCTTGAACTCTGTGGTGTCTTTTCCCCAGGTATGCATGGGTATGGCAATGTGTGGACTGATTGTCAGTGCAGCCTCAGCACCCTCTACAACATCCATGGTATAGGTATCACCTGTTGGAAGGAGTGCTACATCAATGGTCCCAAGCTCTTTCATCTCTGGAATGAAATCAGTATCACCAGCATGATAGATGGTTTTTCCTTCGACTGAGATGAGGTATCCCACCCCCATCCCCTTTGGATGATAAGGCTTTCCTGGAGATCTGAATCGTTTGTAATTGTAGGCATGAACAGCTTTCACCTTTATTCCATTGATCGTCATGGATTCTCCTGGTTTCAGGGGAGTGATATCCCTAATCTTGGATCTACAATCTTCGGGAGCGATTATTACGGTACTGGGGCTACGAACACGGTTGATCTTGGCCGGATCACAATGGTCAGTATGGGAATGGGTTACCAGTATAATATCTGCCTTCTCCACAGGGTCACTGTACTCTTCAAGATCAGTGTAGATGATCTTACCTCCTCCCCTTATCTGGAAGGCAGCATGCGCAAGCAACTTTATTGATACGCTCATTATAAACACCACGCTCTGTAGGAATTGCCACTATATTTAGTTTTCGAAGCAAGAAGATGTCTGTCTGCAGGTACTCCACTCAATCGTTAAATCCTTTCTTTTCTCAGAGCATGGATATCCTCAATTATGAAAAAATATGCCGATATTTTGTAATTCAAGGCTTTATTCATAAGATAAGGTGGCATAGATACTTTTATCTTCATTATATTACACAGTGCAAGGGGAAACAGCTACATCTCTGAAATTCCCACATCAATTTGACAAAGGGAGTTTTATTCTGGATTATACTATCAGTCAAAGCACTATATTATAGGAAAAGAGAAAAATTTAAATATATGTTTTCATAGAATATATACATACAGAATTGAAAATGTGGAGGTTATAGTATGAAAGAAATAGTCCTTATCTGTCTCCTACTTATGGGAATGCTGCCTGCAGAGACATCCAGTGAGACTGTGGTTCTTCTGGTTAATTCCATTGACAGAGGGCTCAATTCAGACTTCATTGACTTCCTGGAGGCGGACTATGATGTAGCCCTGGTAGATGCTTCGGGGTTCGAGCCATACAGGAGTAACAAGTATATTGTAATTCTCGGGGGGAACAAAGCCCCAGAAGGTGTGGGAGACATTGTTGAGACCGTTCTGAGCGATCAAGAGAAAAATGAAATCAGTGCAGAAAAAAGAATGGTCACCAAGCTGAATCTCTGGCAGCAGGGACAAATTGTAGTTCTTTTTGCAGGCCCTGATAGAGAACAGACTCAGGTTGTGTGCCAGGAAGGCAGAAATTGCTATTCCAGTCTCTTGAATGCCATGGAGAGAGTCATGGAAGAAGCAATTGCTCCAGATCAGAAGGCTATAGCTTTCTTGTGGCCAGAACCTCTTCTGAGCAGCGATCAGATTGCACCCTACGCTCCTTCCAATGCAGAATTCACAGAAGTACCTCATTTGATCCCGTATTCCTTGAAGGAGAATTGTTGGTTCTTCTGGATCGATGATGATCCCCACGCCAAGTTTGCACATCCTGTTCGGTTTGTCTTCTTCGGAATTGAATCAGAGGATCTCACCACATACAGCGAGGAGTGGTGGCCTGTTCTCAACAAAGCCTCGCTATGGGCTGAAGAGGAGGAATACTGGAATTCTACCTACTGGGCATACAGTGCAGGAATTGAAAGGCCAGCCCCTTCAATCTTCTTCAACAGAGTTGCGGCCCCGCTTGCCCAGGAAGAGGAGTCCACCGGGAAGGCTCTTGTAGTCAATGGATGGAAAGAAGGAGAATACTCCAGGCATACTATGGCAGAAGATGAAAGGTCTATGGCTGGGGCCTTCAGGGAGACAGGGTTCTCTGTGGAACAGGCCAGAACTATTAGAGACATTGAGAGAATCCTCAAGACGTGGTCCAGAGAAATGGAACCCGACAGCGCTCTGGTGATGTATATTACAGCACATGGGAACAAAGGCTATGTTCTCATTGGCGGAGAGACATTCACAGTGCCAGCACTTGCGAAGCTTCTGGGTGATTTTAAAGACGGAGTCCACATCTTTGTGATAGTAGATGCGTGCTACTCAGGAAGCTTTCTGGCAGATGAACTGAAAAATGAAGCAGAGATCATCATAACATCAACAAGTTCTACTAAATGTGCATATGAGGATTTTGATCCAAAAAATGATCCTAATCCCTCGGATAAAGGGTCGGAATTCACCAGCGGATTCTCAAAGAATTTCTATCTCCTGCAGGAGATTTCAGTAGATTCACCCCCAGACACCTACAGCCGCATTTCTAGCCGGGTTGAAGAGGCGATGTCTGGTACAATAGAACTGGATGCTGCTGCCCAGAATGGGTACTCAGACCCCCAGTCATGGATGACAGAAGCTACAGAGGGCCCACCCGAAGTCTACAAGTAGTCCTGTCCAGCCTGGAGCGTACAGATTGAGGAACGGACGAGTCGTTGGTGGTGATTAGGTTGTCCAGGTGGAGATCAGAATCCAAAACAGTTAAATGAAATTATCTCCTGCCATCACTGTGAAACCTGATATCTTCAGTGTACTCACTTACCCCCGTAAGGAACGAAACGTACTACTGGAAAGAACCCTTGCTGACCTGGGGATTACCCCACTTCCTTTTGGCAAAAATGTAGTATGGGGGGTTCCCGTCTTAGGAAAAGGGTGGTCCTCCATTGTGATCTACGGAATGCAGGAGCAGAAAGAGGTGGCAATCAAGATCCAGAGAAGAGACTCGCATCGCCTTTCATTGGGCAGGGAAGCTCTCTTCTTGAGAATAGTGAACGAGAGAGGAATTGGCCCCACGTTGTACCATGAAGGGAAGGACTTCCTCGTTCTCGAGTACGTTGAAGGGGTGCCCGTTAGAAACGCATCAGTGCAACCAAAGCATATTAGATGCTTTCTTGAACAATGCCATACATTGGATCTCCTGAGTGTTGATCATGGGCAGATCCAGGGGGGGAAGCATCTCCTCATTGGTGAGAAATGCTGGATCATAGACTTTGAGAAGGCTGGATTCAGAACCCCCCGAAATGTCAGCTCTCTTGTCTCTGAGCTGTTCTTGCGGAAAACAGAATGTGCATCCCGAGTAAGATCCCAGTTTTCTGCAACCTCGGAATCCCTCATTAAGGCAGTCCGGGAATATAAGAAAACGAATAATCTGAGCCTACTTCTTGATGTACTGCACCTTTCCTAAGTCCTTCCTGCGCCCCAGAGTCCAGCCCGGAGCGACATGCGCGGGCGGAAATCACCAGAGCGGAATATGAAGAGATGGTGTCCACCTTGAAGAAGAGCTAGAAATTTCATTCTGTAAGCAGTTCTCATGTCATACGAGCGTTATGGTAAACTCCTGTGCTATTTCAAGGACTCTTTGTTTCTCTGCATACGTGAGATACCTGTCAATCCTTGCATTCTTCATAGCCCTGTATTCTGGGTGATACTGGAACATGACGTTTACCGCCGGCGATTTCAGATTCTCGGAAATCCACTGCAATACGGGGCGAGTGCAGCATTCCAGGTGCCCCGGCAGAACCAGGTGACGGATAATCAGATCGGCATGTTGTTCTCCTAGAAGGTGGTTGCGACTCACAATAGCAAAATAATCACTGACGTCAGAAAGCTCCCCGGCACATGTATCATTCCCATATTTGAAGTCAGTAAGGTATACGTCCACCACACCTTCCAGCAGGCGCATGCTCTCTTCAGTTAAGTACATATTAGAATTCCACACCACGGGGATGTGAGCCTCGCATTCCCGCAGTACCTGCAGTATGTAGTCAAGGTTGGGAGTGGGATCTCCTCCCACGAAGTTCATGTTCTGCAAGTGTCTGTATTCAATGAGCTTTGCCAGCTTTTTGGGAGGAATCCATGTTCCTGATTTGACCTGAGAAATATCCCAATTCTGGCAATAAACGCAGTGAAAATTGCAGCCAGAAAAGAAAATAGTGTGGGAAGGAACTAGGACACTCTCCTCCCCATAGTGAGCGAATTCTGACGCGATTCTGGGCTCCCTTACAGTACAGTTGCCCTGCTCTGCAGGTCTATTAACACCACATCTCCTTTCGCAGAATTCGCAATGTGAGAGTATGCGGGTGGCAATCTCTATTTTCACGTCAAGGAGAGATACTTCGCCTGCCTCCTTTCTATCATGTGCCTCCCACAAGACTGCCTCGCTTTCCTTCAAATCCGCCTTGATGCAGCGCGTTTTGGTTTCTAGGTAATAAGGAAGTGCTTTTTTCGCCAGAATCGACTTATAATGGTCCAACATCATCGTTTTTTTGTCTACACATTTAATAACCTTTTGTACCTGACTGCTTCACATCATGAGATACAAAAGGTTGCCACATAACAAGTAACCTGCAACATCTCAACTTTCAGATCATCACTGATAGACAAAATGCAGAAAGGCAGTATCGACTGAACACCTTTCTGGTTTTCTTAGAATTGAACAACTATGGCTGTGGTTGTGTCTATGACACCATCTATGTAGTGAATCTTCTGGACAATTGTCTTGGTCAGCTGGCTCAGATCCTCTGCTTCTATCCGGGCTATAGCATCATAGGGTCCCGTCACCACGTCTGCCTTGACAACTCCTTCCATCTGTTCGAGTTCTTCCAGAACTTCCTTAACCTTGCCAATAGCTATTGTTATGAGGACATACGCTGATACCATGTCTACACCGAACCTCCTTTTTTCTATCCCTTTTTAAATCTTTGCTTGGAACCCCTTGGTGAAAGTAAATAGCGCAGCATTAAAGGCAACGAACAGTAGAATGACTGGAATCATGTAGAGGAAAACTGGCGCTCAGCATCCATGATATTGTACAATTCATTTTTCCTAGAAAGAGATCTACTCCAAGAAATGATCTTCAGGTATAATGAAGTGCTTTGTTTTTGGTTCTCTATTCACGAGCACTGAAGAAGTGATATAGAGGGCTTTTCACTTTCTGTGTAGCCAAAACGAAAAGACTTAAATATGAACTTCTCAAACTATGAGCATGGAACGAACCAAGTCTGGCGTGCCGGGGTTTGACGAGATTATTGGTGGCGGGTTTCCCAAGGGTACCTGCTGTCTCATAACAGGAACTGCGGGATCTGGAAAGACAACCTTTGCCGTACAGTTTCTGTACAGGGGGATCACCGAATTTGGAGAAAACGGCGTATATGTCTCCCTGGAGGAACGACCAAAGGATCTGAGGCAGGAAATGATCAATTTTGGATGGGATCTTGGAAAAATGGAAAAAGAAAAGAAACTGGCCATTATTGATGTGGGTTCAGCACGGGAGAGTATCAAGACCAATGAACAGTATTCCCTGAAAAACATGGGGGCCAGACTGAATATCTCCGCCTTGTCTGCACACATCTTTGAGGTATGTAGAGAAGTGAAAGCTCAGAGAATTGTCATTGATTCCATACCCTCGCTTCAGCTGCGGCTGAAGGACGAGGCTGAAGTCAGGAGAGCAACCTCACTATTCTCAAACCTCCTTCTGGAAATGGAAAGAACGTCCCTTATGATTACTGAGATTGCAGATACACATGATGTCTCGCGATATGGGTTTGAAGAATATGTCACGAGAGGAGTGGTGGTCATGCGACTGATTCCCCAGTATGGTGAATTAAAGAGGACGATTCAGGCCATGAAGATGCGAGGTACACATCATAGCACCAGAACATATCCCATGGAAATCAGCAGCAATGGGATTGTAGTGCATTCTCAGAAGCCGTGATCAAGAAATCTATCAAGAGGAATTGTTTTGTCATCAGGCTTTCTCACCTTTTGCAGGATGAGGAGGCCACTCATATTATGAATTTTAAAGATATCTCTGTAATCAATATCTTCTTTGTCCCGTATCTCCTTAGGGATTGTGATTCTACCCTGCACACCTACTCTGACAGTATATTCGGCCATGAGTACTGTTTGTGAGCGTGCTTATATGGTTTTGTGTCTTGCTTTGGTGATGTGCGCCTGTAGAGGCTAGCATGGGGCAACTGGAGTGAGGCAGGAAATCCTCGCTGAAGACAGCGAGTCGCGCTGAAGAAAGGGGAGGAAACCTTTTTATGAACAGGGACAGTACCACAGTACATGGATGAAGACGTCTCATTAATGATCCCCGGACCCACATTTCTCCACCCCCGGGTGCTGAGGGCCATGTCCAAGCCTCTCATGCCCCACCGGGAGAAGTGGTTTTCTGATCTTTTTGTAGAACAGGGAGAACGGATGAAAAAAGTCTATCAGACTAAAAATGATCTGTTCATCTTCTCAGGATCAGGTACATCTTCTATGGACGCTGCAGTGTCTAATATCATGAGGCCTGGCGATAAGGTGCTGTGCCTGGTCTCTGGCAAGTTCTCTGAACGGTTCACTGAGATTGTGGAAGCTCATGGTGGCATACCCGTGGTTCTGAATTTCGAGTGGGGGTCTGCTCTGGACCCTGAAAAGGTGAAGGAAGCTCTCACACCCGACATTAAGGCTGTGACCATGGTCCACAATGAGTCCTCCACAGGAGTGAGAAATGCTGTCAAGCCAGTCTCGGATATTGTGGGAGACAGTACTGCTGCACTGATTGTGGACTGCATCTCTTCCATGGGAGGAGATGATATCAGAGTAGACGAGTGGGGAATTGACCTGTGTATTTCAGGCTCCCAGAAGTGTCTGGCAGTCCCTCCCGGGCTTTCATTCCTCTCGGTCAGTGAGAAAGCGTGGGATATCATCAACAAGAGACCAGGGTATTGCTATTACCTCAATGTAAGAAAATACAAAGAAGACAAGTACCAGGCACCCTACACCCAGTCCATAACCTTAACCTACGCACTGAAAGAGGCTCTGGACATTCTGTTTGAAGAAGGACTGCCCCAGAGAATTGAACGGCACAAGCGACTGGCTGAGATAACACGATCTGGACTCAAAAAGCTAGGATTGACTATATTCCCGAAGTCTGAGGACATATGTTCCCGCACAGTCACTGCCTTTAATGCACCTGACCACAAATCCGAAAAGGACATACGAGATACTCTCAAGAGTGAGTATAACATTGTCATAGCAGGCGGACAGGCACATCTCAAAGGAAAGATCATGAGAATTGGGCACATGGGTAACTGCAAAGAAAGAGACATCATTACCACTCTGGCCTGTCTGGAGAAAGCTCTGAAGTAATCTCGCTTTTATTCTTTTTTGTTCCCAGCACTGTACGCCTGTCTTTCTATCACTCCCCTACCGCAACCAGGGTCATGGTGTGCTGTATCCCTTCAAGAGAACGGAGCCTGCATATGAGATCATCGAGAACCCTGATATCCTCAGTTTCCAGTGTCAGATGCATATCATACTCGCCATACACTACATGACATTCTTTCACTTCTTTTTCCTGTTTGAGTGTCTCTGCTATTTTTTCTTCCTGACCAGGAATCGTATTGAGGAGTACAAACGCCAATACCATACTATCACCAGTATCCCTAAGAAGCAATCCTTATAATGCCTTCGGTCTCGCGCAGTCCCTGTGGTGAGCCACGTGGAAGATGAACGTCATGTGTTCCCGAAAGGCTGGAGGCTACAGTAGAACTGGGCAGCAGCTATTCTCGCATACTCTGAAGAACCTGAGGCTGAATACGTTCTTTTCTCTTGCTCTTCGTAAAGTTTATAAGGAAAGAATTGAACAGGAGTCAAAGCGGGGTGGGGCAGCTAGGAGTGCCCGGCGGGCTCATAACCCGCAGGTCTG
>JACVGW010000105.1 GCA_018992565.1 Theionarchaea archaeon | reverse complement strand
ATTGGTGTGGGAATAATATGGCTGGCCCTGAACTATGGTCGTTCCAGAATAGGTGTGCCCATCAGCAGGGTTACCACTGGCCTGGGGATAGTGGCTATTGTATATGGAGTGTCACAGCAATTTGTGGAAGACGTTGATGTCTTTGCTCTAGCTCTCGTCGCACTGGGAATCTTCCTGATTTTCTACTTCGCACGGAAAGCCCAGTAGAGTTATCATGCTTTGAATTTCATCAATCCTTTTTGTGGCTGGTCATTTCACTCTGCGGTACGTATTTCCCTCTTTTCGTATCTTTTTTTCATCCAGAAGCTCTCTCAGTGACAGTTCCACGTCTATTTCATCGAGTCCAGACTGTTCAATTAGGTCCTCTTTTGTCATGTCTTTCTCAAGGAGATCCAGCACTCTCTCAACCACCTCATCTTCTCCCAGAATCTCAAATTCCTCGATTTGCTCAACCTCCACTTCGGGAGCAGATGTGTCAGAGGGAGGTGATGGACCTTGGATTTCCTCTTCAGACTGCAGTGGTTCCATCTTGTGCAGAAGTTCTCTGGATACGTCCTGCTCTTCTGCCTCCTGCGCTGCAGTGGACCCCTGCTGTTGCTGCGGTTTAGTTCTGATTTCTTTCTGAGGGCCCCCCGCCTCGAGATACCCTTTCATCAATTCAAGCTCTCGCAAGATCCACCGATTGGGAGAGACGACCGAAACCACCTCTGGTGTCAGATAGATTTCTTCATTGTATTCTCTGATCTTTCCCACCACTTCAATGAAGTCCCCTCTTGAAAACTGCTTCAGTTTCTTGACATCCTGCCGCCACGCTTTTATTCGGATCGTTTCTGTCCCATCATCCACAGTCAGTGATATGTAGCTATCATCATCTGTGGTAAAAATGTCAATGAGTGTACCTAAAATTCGAGCTTCTGAAACCTCACCAAAGAGTGTATGAACGCACGTGCCGTCAAAAGCACCCTCTATGAGATCCTGTATTCTCACCTTTACCGCAGTCATCGCTACTTCCATGGTGAGTATTATAAAAAAGGTTTGCACCCGGCTCCAGGGACTTCTCTTTTTTCAGGAAGGTGCTTTTTCAGAGAATATGAATACCGGAAATCCAGTGCCCTCATGGAATTCCAGACACGCACTCCCTGTGGGCAGATTGAGAGAAACGAGAAAGCGCCCCTGGATTGAGCATGATTCACTGGTGGCACGAATTACCCTTCTTTTTGAGATTCCTTTTCTCTTATTCGAAAACCTTTTAAGAGTATCTGTCATACTTCCATATGGTGACTTAGATGAACAAATATGTCATCTTGTTGGGAGGGATCATCGCTATCATCATTGGTGTATTGACCTTGATTCCGTCCTACGGACTCGGATGGTACAAGGAGCTCATAGTCCTCATAAAGGGAGGAATCGGTCTGCTCCTCATCATCTTGGGTGGTCTAGCAATCTTTCTTGGGAAAGATTGATCTCTATTTTCTTTCTTTTTTGATGAGTTACTGTTCGTAGGATTCCTTTTCATTTTTTCCCCGAATTCTCTTTATTTCAATCCTTATAGGAAGAAGAGGCGTCTTGAATTGTATTTCTCCTTCTTTCTTTACTAATTCAAGCCGCAAAAGCTCAGAAAGAGTTTGTTCAATATTGTGAGCTTGTTTTCTCAAGAGTTCCGAGGGAGGCATGGGGATGTAGACGAAGGGTTTTCTCCCTGCACCGTCTGTCTCCAGCTTCTCCCTCTTTACAATGCCACTGGCTGCAAGACTGTTGAGCACTTCCCTGGCTGTTGTGGGGTAGAGCTGTGCGCCTTCTGCAACGTCTTCAGCTGTAGCTCTCCCCTTTCTTACCAGGAATACGTATGCCTTAGCCTTAGCCTCCCCCAGGTTCAACCACTGGAGAGCTGTCATAATTCGCTCCTCTTCCTCGTTCTTTTTCTCTGTTTTCAGTCCCTCGATTTCTTCTTTCAGCCGTGCGACTTCTCTTCTCAGATCCTCTTCTTCTGTCATGTGCATCCCTCACGTAGTAAAGGGTAGTATAGTTCCCCTTTTCTCGTCTTTCTTAAAAATCTATACACTGTCACGGGGTTCCGTATTGCAACACGGTCCAACCCGATGAGTCGCAGGAAGACTGAATCTGTATGTGCACCCAGTTTCAGCATTCTTGAATGCTCATACTTGATTACCAGCGTCTTACCTGCATCTGAGAAGAGCTCTGAGAGCTGACGAAGCTGAGGAAGCATGTCCTGTCTGTAGATCAGCAGTGAGTCCTCCAATCCACACAGGTCAACAGTGATGACATCGCGTTCCACCATTATGGAGCTTTCCCCGATCTGAATTTCCACTGACCCTTCTTGAATGAGGTCAGTCATCTGGAGCAACGAGGTTACAGGAATCATACGTCTTGTATCTTCCGCAGTGGAGTGATCAGCACACGAGTTTCACCATCTACTGTCAGGTTGTTGAATCTGACCTGCACTTCTGTTTCTCTTTCTCCCAGTGTATCCACCAGCTCTTTGATAGTGGGTACTTCTGGCAGAATCTTCTCTCTTGCCAGACTCATCAACTCAATTGCTTCTTCCACTTTTTCCTTGGAGATTTCAGGTAAAGTGGGAATCAGGTCTCGCAGCAGTTCCACAGAGTATTCTACTGCTTCAAGCGATCCTTTATCTGCAATTATCCTGATTTCTGCTTTGTCTTCTGTTGATTCATCCATTATATCACATCCTATTTTTGTGTTTTGTTGTCATTATAACAACAGAACCCTTTATAAACTTTTCGGTTTTGTCGGCAGCTCAAGGTAAAAATATGGTCAGCAGTTCTGAGCATTTGATGGAGTCCCTATTGTTCCGGTCAACAGCCCACGCTGGAAAGCTCCCCCATGACTCATCCAGTTCAGCTGGGTGAGACATATTCCAGGACTTGGTGCAGTAACGGTTAAAGAGCAACTACTTAAGAGCCCTGGTCTCAAGAAGGAGCATGAACCAGGTACTTCAATTCATGATGATAGCAGAAAAGCTGAAAGATGTCTTCAGGACAGGATGGAAGCTTTCGGGTGTTGACAGGCCGGAGAGTGTTGCAGATCACACATTCGGGGTAGCTCTTCTCAGCATGCTCATGGGAGACCAGCTCCACCTGGATACTGAAAAAATGATCAGGATGGCACTCATCCATGACATCACTGAGTCCAAGTTGGGAGATATCCATTATGAAAGTCAGACATACCTGGGGAAGACTGCACTCCAGAGAGCAGAGGAACAGGCAGTCAATGATATTCTCCCGGGGGATTACCTTGAGTTGTGGAAGGAATTTGCCGCACGTTCAACACCAGAAGCCAAAATCGTGGCTGCATGCGACAAACTGGAGCTGTATATGCAGGCTCTTCGATATGAGAAGGCAGGTCACAGGGGGCTGGAGCACTTCTGGGAAAATGAATGGAACAGGAAAGACTTCTCACCCGACGTGCAAGAGCTATTCGCAGCATTGGAAGACATGAGAACCAGGTAGTCACAGGGTGAGCTTCCACATTCTGTCTCCCACGTAATGGATAGTCTTAATCACCTTTCCCTGGTCCATGTCAATGATTTCCCTGCTGCTGTACAGTGTCTCCCCAACGGCCAGGGGCTTTCCATGTCGCTCCTCGGTGATGATGACGAAATCTCCTGCTTCCAGGGATGCGTCAATTTCTGTGATCCCTGGGCGCATGACATCAGCGCCATTAGTCACGTAGGGTACAGCACCCATGTCTACGGTGACGTGATGCTTGATGGTCCTGCAATCAGTATCAACAAACGCTCTCAGAGTGGGGAACAGGACTTTTTTCTTCATGAGTACAGGGGTGCCATCCACCACAATGAGGTTGATGTCAGTGTCAGTTGTGCAGATTTCAAACCGATTACCATCAAGGAGAGGCAGGAATTCCTCACCCAGTTCCTCCCTCACCTGATTCTTGAGATCTTTAACTTTTGAAGATTTTAGATCATGCCTCTTCTTGATTTCCATCACTAAACGGTTGCCATTGAAATATAAAAATGCTTCGCACTAGAGTGGATATGAAAGTACTGGCACTCAAGTGTGATGGACGGCATCCAGAGCTTTCAGTACAGTGTTCTAGCCGGCAAGGTTCCACCTTTACTCTCTATTGCTGCAGGAGAACCTGCGTGAGTCAGGCCTTCCGTTAACTTTAAATACTTACCTTTTCCTAGAGTCCGCAGAGGTGATTCTTTGGCAGAAAAACCGCTTGATGTGATACACAAAGCCTTAGACAGTAATGTAATCGTAGAGTTGAAAGGATCACGAGAATTTCGTGGAAAACTGGTCGGTTATGACATCCACATGAATTTGGTGCTGGAGGAAGCAGAAGAATTGAACAATGGTGAAGCTGTACGGAGCCTGGGCCATGTGGTAGTCCGCGGAGACAACGTCGTTCTGATATCACCTACCATCAGATAGAGGGTGGTATGAATGGGAAAAGGTACCCCTTCTTTTGGAAAGAAGAACAAACGAACCCATGTAAGGTGCAGACGATGTGGCAATCATTCTTATCATATCCGGAAGCGGAGGTGCTCTAGCTGTGGCTTCGGAAGATCACGGAAAATCAGGGGGTACTCATGGAGTAAACGGTCATGATTGACATCAGAATTGCCACAGATCCTGAAAAGGTTGAAATTCTGTCCAAGATTCTGAGAGACTCTTCATTCATGGAGATTGATGTTAGCATTTCTTCCATTATACCTACCGTTAATGCACAGGTAGTAAGAAAGGCTGCCAGGGGAGCAGATATTCTACTGGTAGCATCTGAAACCATGGAAGATGGGCTATCTGATTTGTCTGTGGGCCATATGGAGCATATACAGCTTCCTGATAATGATGACCCCTCAAAGATCAAGAAAGCACTGAGAGATGGAATGATCAGGGCAGCCATGCAGTGTATTGGTATGCTGTCTCAGTTGAAAGACCTTGAAGAAGAGACAGAGGGCCTCAGGGTGAAGGAGGAAGAATACCAGGAGATGCGAACTGAATATGCTGAATTGAAAGAAAAGGAGATTTTCTTGGAGAAGGTTCTGGAGGAATCAGATCATCTGAAGCGCACTGTACATGACCTGAAGAAAGAGATAACGATCATCAGAAGAGAACGGCGTGACTTTGACGACATGGAGGTTAAGGATTTACTGTCTTTTCCCCTGGATGAACTGTGGAAAGAGGTTTCAGGCAGTCCTTCTCCCCGCAATGAGGACATTGATGTCGCTATCAAGCGGCTGAACCTGGAAGGCAGTATCATGGTTTCATGCGGGTACATTGCTGCTGCCAGTCGGGAAGAAGCTGTGGACCTGCTGAGAATTGTGAAAATCACTCAGGAACTTCAGAGGCGTCAGAATTACTAGCACTTCATGTCAGCAGGCAGGTACTCTATGCAGATGAGGAGACTGTACCGTACCACAATCTTTATATACGATAGTCCTACTGTGTTTAATAGTGTTACTCTAGTGTAAGGGCTGGTAGCGCAGCTCGGAAGCGCACCTCCTTGGCAACATCAGCAGCCAAAATGGAGGGGGCCGGGGGTTCAAATCCCTCCCAGTCCACTTTTTCTTCTTGCATGCATTGAAACCCTGCTCAGAACGAGGTAACGCCTCCCTTCTGTAAAAACCATAACCTTTAAATATTTCTGGAATCACATGTCCTTATGAGAAAAGTGTATCTGTATCTTTTCATTGCACTGCTCTTCCTTACGTGCCAGACTGGAGGTCAGTCGAAACAAGTCTATTTGATCAAGATTTCAGCAGAGATCAATGCTTCCACAGAGCGCGTTTTTGAAGATGCTATTGTGACAGCAATGTCAGAAGATGCTTCTGCTCTTATTATTCAGCTTGATACACCGGGGGGAGCAGGAGATGCCATGATGCGCATCATCCAGCTTATTGATCAGTCCCAGATTCCCGTGCTTATTTATGTAGCCCCCCAGGGGGCGATTGCAGCGTCTGCAGGAACATTCATTTCCATGGGCGCCCACTTGGTGGTCATGGCCCCTGGAACGTCCATGGGTGCCTGTGAACCCATCATTGGGTATGATCCCACGACAGGACAGATACAGGAAGCTCCTGAGAAGTACAAAAGGTTCTATGCAGGTGTCATGCGTTCTCTGGCTGAATCCCATGGAAGGGATGCAGCGCTCGCTGAGAAATTCGTGCTGGAGAACCTCACCCTGACTGCAGATGAAGCACTGGAAGCTGGCATGGCTGATGTCATTGCCTCGAATCTGACAGAAGTTCTGGAAAAATCAGAAGGGATGGAAACCAGGGGTCCTGTATTTGGTGAGGTGCAGGTGCTTCACCTTAAGGATGCCGAGATCGTAGAGATCCAGATGGGCCTCGTTGACAGAATTCTTTCCGTGATTACCAATCCCACCATCACCTATGTGCTGTTCATGATTGGGATCTATGGGTTGATTTTCGGGTTTCTTTCACCTGGCTGGCATGTCCCGGAGACTCTGGGAGCTGTCTGCTTGATTTTAGCCTTAATTGGGTTTGGATACATAAATCTGAACACAGGAGGTATTATTTTGATAATCGCAGCATGTGTATTCTTCGTTATTGAAGCAGCAACCCCGACGTTTGGGTTATTTGTTTCTGCAGGAGCAGTGTGCGTGTTCTTCGGCTCTCTTATGTTGTTCAGAGTCGGTGTGGGTGATACAGAGACTTTATCCCGATTTGTATCCAGAGAATGGTACGTGGAGTTCAGATATGTAGTCATAGCTGCAACGATAGTGACTGTAACCTTCTTCGCCTTCGCTCTGTACAAGGTAATAAAGCTGCGCCTTACCAAGGCCAGGACAGGAGGAGAAGAAATCCTGGGCATGGTGGGAAGAGCAGTAGAAGATTTAGACCCCGAGGGGCAGATCAAGATCAGAGGAGAACGGTGGAAGGCAGAATCCAGACAAAAGATCAAGAAGGGTGAAAAAGTAAGAGTGATAGACCGGAAGGGTCTTCTCTTGATTGTGGAGAAAGAAACATAATGGAGGTGATAAAATGGTCAATTTCGGTTCATTGTATCCGGCGATTCTCGTTGTCGTTTTCCTGATAGTGATCTTTCTGAGTAATGCAATCAAGATTGTGAAAGAATATGAACGAGGTGTTATCTTCAGGTTGGGGAGATTACTCGGTGCTAAAGGTCCCGGTCTGTTCTGGATCTTTCCCATCGTTGATAAGATGTTCAGGATTGACATGCGAACTGCTGTCATTGACGTTCCTGTACAGGAGGTAATCACCAAGGACAATGTCCCCGTACGGGTGAATGCTGTTGTGTACTTCAGGGTCATGGATCCTGAGAAATCCATTGTCCAGGTTCAGAATTTCATCGCAGCTACCCAGCAGATCTCACAGACTACCTTGAGAAGTGTGATTGGTCAGGCTCATCTGGACCAGCTGCTTGCAGAGAGAGAAGCGCTCAACACCAAGCTCCAGGAGATTATTGATGAAGCCACAGATCCATGGGGAATTAAGGTATCTACTGTAGAAATTAAAGACGTAGAAATCCCCAAGACGATGCAGAGAGCAATGGCCGCTCAGGCAGAAGCAGAGCGAGATAGACGAGCCAAAATCATCAATGCAGAAGGTGAATTCCAGGCTGCTCAGAAGCTTGCTGAAGCAGCTCATGTCATGGCAGAAGAGCCCATGGCACTGCAGCTGAGAACATTGAGGACGATCAGTGAGGTCAGTGCAGAGAATGCCAGCACTGTTGTGCTGCCGTTCCCCATTGAGATACTGCGTGCGTTCTTACCCAAAGAAGAGAAAAAGTAATTCCTTCTTCCTTTTCTTTTTAGAGAGCTGGATACAGGTCCCCGGATCAGTATATTCTTTTCTTCTCTTGATAGA
>JACVGW010000104.1 GCA_018992565.1 Theionarchaea archaeon | reverse complement strand
TTGATAGGCATAGGAATGCAGAAGAGTGTGTACGGGTCTGAATCAGTAAGGGCAGTCTCTTTACTACCTGCAGTATCAGGCGTACACAGAGGGTTTTTTTATTCCAACGCACAGGGCTTTTCCATTGATTATCTATATCTTACGGGAGAATCTCTGGCCAAAAAGCCTGTGAAATCTGTGAGTCAGGTAGCTGTAGGCTCTCTGCTTGAACAGGGGATTTATCCATTTGTGTATGTCCATAATATGAACCCCGCCCAAACACTGCCCAATGCTGCAGCTGTCCGCAGAGGATTCGAGAGAGATGATGTTTTTGTGGCTGTCCATGATACCCACTGGACAGAAACTGCTTCCTGTGCAGACATAGTCTTGCCCGCACCCACCTTTCTAGAAAAAGAAGATGTGGTTATCCCCTGGGGCCACCGGTATGTTAGAAAGTCCAGCCAGGTTATACCTCCTGTGGGAGAGAGCAGGTCAGAATTGTGGGTCATGGCGCAGCTTGCACACAGGCTTGGTCTTGATACTACCTGGGTATGTGAAGACTGCTGGAAGGCGATTGAAAAGGCACTGGAACATGCGTTCGAAAATGGAAGTGTCCAGGACTTGAGAACAGGTAGCACCCTTGCTCTACGTATGAATCCGTGCGATGAATATCAGACTCCCACAGGCAAGATCGAGCTGGCCTCAACGAAAGCTGGGGAATACCATGCGTCACCCCTCCCTGTTCAACATCCTCTCTCCTCAGATGAGAAAGACTACACTCTCCTGACCAGTTCAATGAGGAATTACACCCATACACAATTCCAGGACATATATGGACCTATTCCACCCCTGGTGTTCATCGGGATAAAAGACGCACTCAGAAATGACATCAAAGACTCTGATATCATTATCCTGTATAATGAACTGGGAAGCATAGCTATGAAGGCTGTGATCTCAGTTTCGATTCCCCCTGGGGCAGTGTGGATACCTCGCCAGGGCAATGATCTTCATGGTATCCCTGTAAACAGCCTTACTCCGGGGATTACCCAAGAGATTGGAGGAGGACCCACATTCAACAGCATCGCGGTCAGGATAAGAAAATCCTCAGATTAGCTTTCTCACTATCCTTCCATTTGCTTTATTCTGAATTCATATAGTAATCCACCGGACAGCCGGAGAATCTCAGTGGCTTCAATGAATTGCTGGAGAGAAAACTCTTCTGTCTGTTCACCTGACACCATTTTCAAGTACGTGATGAGAAACCGTCCCATATCAAAGGCTTCATACTGCTCTTTGAGGGTTTTTTCAACTTCCATGAATTCCTCTTTCTCCCTCAACTCCTTATCCTTTTTCAGAGACGAGAAATCCTCTACTACTGACGCGAAAATCGACCCATTCCCTTTTTTCTTGAGAAACGCCTTGTTCATCAGGGATAGTTTCTGAGGAGGAGACTCTCCCTGTAGGAGGAGAAGGAGAGAAAGCACGCTGAGGCTGGCTTCAGCTGCAAACTCTCTGCTCTTGGAGGCATCCAGGTCCTGGATATCCCTGGCGCTTTCCAGGAGTCGCGTACCCACACGCAGTAGCGTCTCTGCCTTGTTCATCAAGTCTTCTGATGAAGTAATCAAGAACTTATCTTCCAGTAGATTGTCAATGAAGCTTTCAAGAAAGGCGTCTTTAAACGATGTAATGGGAAGTCCTTTCAACCCGCTGATTAAATCTTCAGCGAGGACGTTTCTCATCTTGCTGGACAGGCGCAGCCCCTTCTGATTCGCCATCTTGTCAATGCGATTCTTCAAAGTGGCGAAATCAATGGAAGCAGTTCCTTTTGCAGTGACTATCTGCTTTCGCATTCGGTATTGCACATAGTTCCTGTACCTCCTGGCGAGTTCTCCAGTCTCGTCCCTGTTGTGCAATTCCTCCTCAATGATGCGGGTGAGGTCGGAACTCCTCACATTTTTCTGCTCATCCTTAGGGATTCTTTCCTTGACTGCTTTCAAGAGTTCAAGAAGTTGATAAAATGTGATAAATCCTTCCTGGGTCAAACGCTTACTGGAGGAAGTCTCAAACGTGCGCACGACGCCACTCTTTACCAAGGATTCAATGAGCTGGCCGATTTCGAATTTCTCTTTCTTATCATCCTGCTGCACAATCTGGTTGATAGCATTATCGTATAATGCGGAAAACAGATCCTCAAGACAGATAGAACCTTTTTCAAGTTCGCGAGAAATTAGCAATTCAATAGATACAGGATGTCCTTCAACCATCCGGCCGAGCTGGTCACGGGGTAGAATAATCAGGTCCTCCTTTAACGTGAATATTTTCTGTTTTCCTTTTCCTTCAGAAGATTCGAGAATCCCTATCAACTCCATGATGTTGAGAAGCTGCCGAATATAATTATCATCCTTTTCCAGCTCCTGTCCAATTCGTCTGCCATATGTACCGTCTTCGCAGTCAATGAGACTGAGAGCGCACAGTAATGCACCCGTCGTCTTACCCAGAACCTTCAGAACCAGTGCTGTCCTGTAGGGTTCCTTGAACTCTCCATTCTCTTTAAAGGAGTCCAGCGTAAGAATGTGATCATCGCAGGTCACAGACTTACCCGCCAGAAGGGTTTCTAGCTGTTCCTTACTGAGTTTGTCTATCAAGAGCAGCGTTTTCATAATAGGGTTGATGATAGTCCCTCCTCTATACGGTACAAATGTGTGGCATATAAACATTATGCATGTCCCCTGTATCCAATACATATCTCATGTAAAAAAGCCCCATAAATGTAATATTTCTGTCATATTATGTCTTTTACGCACTCTTTTTGTCGAAATGTTTATATATTAATTTTCATATGATGATATAGACCTTTAGGGTCTTAAACACTAAAAAGGAGTGATTCAACATGAATGTTGTAAATTTCAAGGGAAATGTACGAAACAGGGTAGTACGTCTGGGAAGGACTGTTTCTCAGACCGTGTCTCATGTTCCAGATTACTCTGATCAACTGGAGACTAAAGTTGATCGGCTCACCACTGATACTGCAATGATGAGGAGCTGGTACAACTGGTGACATGACTGGTGTCCCTGATCAACCCTATTCTTTTCTTCTTTCTTCTTTCTTGATTGCTTGCTTTTGAGGTTTTATGTCTTCTCTTGAATCAACTGTAGGCAGGTCCTTCACTATCATGGTTCATTCTGTTCTCATCAGGTATATGAGCTAAAGAGTATCCCTCATTACGTCTTGCAGAGCTTCAAGAGAGGTGACAGCCTTTGTTCCTTCTGGCAAATCATCCGAGGGAGAACGCAACACCAGAAAAGGAATTAGCCCTGCCTTTTCTGCTGCAGAATAGTCCTTCTCCATCAGGTTGCCTACGTACAGTGCTTCAACAGGTGCTATCTCCAGGGCCTCCACTGCATACTGAAAGACTAGGGGATCAGGCTTGACTCTCTTCACTGTGTCTCCTCCCACAATAATGTCAAACTCCAACGGATCAAGCCCTACCATTTCTAATATCCTCTGTATTTCTTCCTGGTACGCGTTAGAGATAATTCCAGTTCTTATTCCCCTCTTCTTCAGGAAGGATAGGAAAGGAACAACATCAGGATATACAAAAGGGGCACTGATAGTGTTCCATTCGCTGTCGATAATGTGTGCCAGAGTTCCATCATCTTCTATGCCCAGGGCCCGTAGGATCATGCTGTCCCACAGGCTGTACAGCTCATTGGGAGGTATCTTCCCCAAGAGCTGGTCGAAAATTAGGCCTTCTCCTGCTTTAACCCGGACAAAGACCTCTTCAACCTGCTGGGCAGAAACAGAGATCCCTTGAGATTCCAGGATCCTGTGAAATGTCTCATATATATTGAGGTCATTGCCCACCAGAGTTCCTCCCAGATCAAAAAAGACAGCTCGTATTGGCATTCTCCTGGTTCGCGGGAGAGCTCATATAAAGGTTTGCACGAGAGGTCGCATCTGAGGTTATGGCTACCGCTTTTAAGAGCCCCATCCTTAGAAGCTCTATGACAACAATTGATGAATTCCAGGTATACAGGAGAAAAATGAACGAGAAAATTCTGGGCACCCACCACAAGGAGATCACGCGCTTTTTTAACCTGGACACTGCAGTCTACAGGGAAGGTGCCTTACCCCCTAAGACCAAGGAGCTTCTGGGACTGGTAGCCTCTACCGTTCTCCGCTGCAACGACTGCATAACCTATCACATTATCCAGTGCAGAGATACAGGAGTAACCCGGGAAGAATTCTGCGATGCTCTTGCTGTTGCCCTTATCGTGGGTGGTTCTATTACCATCCCCCATCTCAGGCATGCATTCCATGTTCTCGATGAAGTAATGCCCTAGTCCTCATTCAGTTCTATCAATTCTCTTCTGATCAGCGCCAGTTCTGCCTTACTAAAAGCGTCTGGATTAATGGAAAGTATCAGGCTGGATTGGTGTAAGACTACTTCATCCATGATACTCTGCACGAATTTTAGAGCTGTCAAGAAGCTGTTTCGCACCATCAAGTACTCGAATCCTTCCAGGAAGACAATAGAGATGGAAGCATTGCGAATAAAATCTGTAATCACGTGGTGCAGCTTGGAAAGGTTACAGGGATCAATCCAGTTGTTCTCGCCTTCTGCAGTGCTCAGCCACACATACTCCACATTCCCAAGATCATACTTGCTCTTGGTGTGTTCAGGGAACTTCCTTGAGACCAACAACCCCTTCTCTCCCTGGTTGACATGTAATTGAAATAGCTGAATACTCGTGTCGGGTATTTTCTCGTATATGACATATCCCAGTCCTGACTCCAGGAGTGCCCCCAAATCAGAAGAGGATTTATTGGCCGCGTCTTTCTTATTGAGAAAGGGGGATCCTACAAGAGAGGCCACCCAGAGTCCGCATGATGAAATAGCAAAAGAATGCCGTAATACACACCCAATAACCAGCATAAAAATGACTACAATTTCCCCAATTCCCCATAGCATACAGTTCTTGCTAGCACTGGTCCTTTCATGCCAGATTTCACCTCGCCCTGCTGTCAGTGTCTTCTTGACGCTATGCAGAGCTACCCACCAAAAGCGGTCCATTATCCACTGAAAAGCATTCATCTTTATAAAGGTTTCCGCATCACTTGGCAGCTGCCACAATTTTGATGATATCACCATTCTGCAATTCATAGTCCTCTTTTATACGCATACGTGTTCGGGCATTGACTGCATAGATGAAAGTCTGACCTAGATCTGTGTGAATTTTGTACGCCAGATCATGAGAAGTGTCACCCCTGCGCATCAGGTGTGCATCGGGCAGAACATTATCAAAGGAATCTGAATAGTGATGCTCATTTTCAACAGGATATACGACGATACGGTTCAATATGTCAAATATAGCATGGTTCAAGCAATCCTGCACTCCTGTAGACCCAAATCGATACAGGAAGTGCTGTATCTTTTCCAGTGCCTGCTTCTGGGCAGTATTAAGGTCTGCATTGACGTCAAAGTGGTCGGTTCCCGGGACATACGTTACCAGTCCATGGATCTCTGCTCTCCTCAAGGCCAGTTCAGCTTCTGCACTGGTGGGGACAGCTCCTATCTCTTTCAATTGCTCAATATTCTCCTCAGGAGCAACATCAGCCTTGTTTGCTGCAATAACGATGGGTTTGGTTATCTTTCTCAGTTCAATGGAAAACTCCTGCAACTGCTGTGTACTCCAGGCATCAGGTCTGGATGCATCAAAGCCTGTAATATGCAGTGCCCTAAGAATATCTTCTTCTGTGACAATGTTGAATTTTTCTGCCAGTAGCTTGTGGAGGTCTAGGTGCTCTGAACTCACCCTTCTGGACAGTTTTTTCCATTTATCAGTAAGCTTGTCAAGGAACCAGGCATCAATTTCCTGCTCCAAGAACTTGATATCTTCCAGAGGATCATGGTGTTCGGTGGGTCTCCCTTCCTCGTCTGTTTTTCCTGAAGCATCGATAATGTGGATCAGCACCTCAGCGCGCATGATATCATCCAGGAACCTGTTTCCCAATCCCCTCCCTGTGTGAGCTTCTGGCACCAGTCCAGCCACATCGATGATCCGGGTGGGTATGAGGCGCGTCCCCTGGATGCACCGGGAGTTCTTGGGATTGCACTGGATCTCCAGTTCTTTGCAGGGACAGGGAGCAGTGACAAAAGCAACTCCAATATTGGACTTAATGGTGGTAAAGGGGTAGCTGGCCACCTCTGCAGCTCCTAAGGTACAGGCATTGAAAAAGGTAGATTTTCCTACATTGGGTTTTCCCACAATTCCGACATCCATGAAAAGAACAGGACGAAGATGTATTTAACCTTTTTTACACTACAGCTGCAGATGCAGGAATACGTACGAGAAATCATAAAATCAAGGAAATCATTCCTTCACATGAACTGATCTAACCTTTCGGGACATGGAAATGAGAAATCCAAATAAAGAAGAAGTGAGAGCCTCACACCTTGTTCTGGAATGTGTTCTTGTGGCTCTCCTCTATCCTCAGTTTTGCCAGTGCATATTCCAAATTCATGTGTAATCACCTCATTTCTCAATTATCTAATAAATATATAACTCTTTTTGCATTTAATTGCTCAATATTTATCTAAAACAGGAAAATTTATTTGATTTAGCGTTTTTGCACTTTCGCAGAAGTGATAGCACCTGCAATAATCCGGAATACGATGAATAGTCCAGAAAAGAATAAAGACAAAAAAAGGTATCCCTATAGACCACTGGGAAGCCAGTCATATCCAGGAATCAAGCTTAGTCTGGCTCAAGATCACCGAT
Source organism: Theionarchaea archaeon (assembly GCA_018992565.1). Taxonomy (GTDB): domain Archaea; phylum Methanobacteriota_B; class Thermococci; order Methanofastidiosales; family SZ-28-30; genus SZ-28-30. The sequence goes on along the minus strand of JACVGW010000104.1, from coordinate 1,241 downwards.
TTCGCCTTCCATTCTCTCATGGGGATAGTGAGACGGGAGGATATGTCATCTAAAGCTTCCTGAAGCGTGGGGAACCTACCTGTGTTACTGGCATTTCTCACATTTTCCCTGCATTCCCACACCCCCACACATAGAAAATAGTCAGGTGTGGTCTCTCGGAATACTAAGACCGTTGCCTGCTTCCTAAGCTCCTGGAGCTTCTCCAGGCACGCCATCCTCACAGCGTAGTACCCCCCACCTTCTCGTATGGCATAATCACTTCGCCCCGTATAGGTTTCATGCTCTCCAATAATCCGGGTTTCCTCCATACCAAAAGTCCAGAACGTGTTGGGAACCCAGGCTTCCAGCTGTTCGTACTCCCATCTCTGGGGCAGAAATAGGATTTCAAAGTGGTTTCCCAGATACTCATTGCTGTACACGGTATATTCACTCAGGACAGGGAAATCCTTGATTTTTTCTATGAGAATGTTGCCGAGAATATTATCCACAGTGGTGATACTCCACCGGGTGGGAACCATTTTCTTCTTGATGCCCAAGAGGCCTGCACTCATGAGCCGGGCCAGAGCATATACATCAACATCGGAGGTATACAGCTTCCAGACTGCATCCTGCGCACTCATCTCATCAGTAGTCACCTTCTCCACAGGGTTGTCAACGGCAACATTTTCTGTAATCTCCATGTCCTTGATCATCCCCGATGGTCCCATAGGCTGTGCAATTGCTGAAAACACGATATTGAAGGTGGGCTTCCTCCGCAGGGTCACTTCAATGTCAGGTGGTTTCCTGGCCAGTGCTAGGAGCTGCAGAGGTTCTGAGGGTATATTGACGTTGACCTTTTCCTTTGACCGGATGAGGGCAGAACGTAAATCCACAATCTGAGGTAGCTCGGACCCATACCAGTGTCCGGGGCTATCAAAGAGAGAAGGATCATCAGGACTGAAATTCAGCGACAGGGGACCTGCATACACCCGGGGATAGTTTTGCCAGCCCACGAAAACGGAGGGGGAGGGTCCAAAAAACTGATCAGTCAACTCTACCTTGCTCTGGACATGGACCTGCTCAAACACGGGACATTTGGGGAGACCACACAGTAACCGGCCCTTACAGTAAATGCACTTCTCCCGGGAGATACCGGTGGTCTTATGCATATCCACAAAGATCTTGCATCGAGGGGTCTCAAAACTCTGATGCTTCATTATGGATGTACATGGTCTCAGGGTAAAAAAGGTTTGCGTGGGTTC
>JACVGW010000022.1 GCA_018992565.1 Theionarchaea archaeon | reverse complement strand
AGCATAATCCTCCAGCACATGAAAGCTGACTTTTTTGGCAATTTCCCGTGCAAACTTTTCTATAGTCTGGCCAATGACCAGTGTCTCTTTATCAGTAATGATAGTGGCTTTCTCTGATGGCATGAGCCGTGAACAGGTCTCTACAATTGTTCTCCCGGCCTTCAAAATGAGTTCATCCATGTGTATTCCTCCACTCCCTTGATGCAAATGGGCCTTTTATATCTTTTCATCTGACCTTTTCCAGTATTGCTCCATCCTATTCTCTCTGGTAAGCTGTGAGGAGGATTGAAGGCTCGATCATTCGACTGTCAGTAGTGCCTCTCTGCACACTCACTGTCCCATCAAATGCGACTTCAAGAACAGGACAGAGAGAATCCTGGATGCAGGAGTTTTCTGGCCTCCTGATTTCTCCAGCACTCTGATATGAAGTCCTGGATGAAATGTCACAGGCCATCACAAATACAGATTCCAGAGGACTACATCCTCCTTCCTACCACCATGAGGTGATCCCTCTCGTAAGGATCCAGAGGTATTCTTTCCTGTATATCCAGAAATGTCCTCAAGAGCTTGACTTCCTTCTTGAAAACAGAAGCCGGCTCTGCTGCCACATCAATACTCCTGGACTTGATGCAGATGAATGCATAGCCCTTCTCCTTGAGAAAAACACAGTTCCTCTCCAAGATCTCAGATTGATTGGGCTGAGCAATATCCTGGTAGATAATATCAACCTGGGTCACCACATCTGCGTACGTTTCTGGCTGAGAGGCGTCTTTCAGTAAGGGGAGCATATTCTTCCTCTTTTCGCAGGTATACACCAGTTCTCTCGCAGTGCGCGGAGAAAATTCAACACAGAAGAGCAATCCCTTCGAGCAAATATCAGATATATGAGAAGCAGTAGTCCCTGAGGCAGCACCCAGGTACAGAACGGTGGTATCTACACCAAAAGGAAAGGTCTGCAGTCCATTGAGCAATCCTGCTGCCAGCTTTGACTTATACGGGTTCCAGGATCGGTACTCCACTCCTCCCTCCTCCACCAGCTTCTCAGTATACACCCTTTCACCCGGGACCAGGTTGCGGGTGTGCAGCCAGTCTTCTTCAACAAAAATATCAGAGGAGACAGAATGTGCTTTCATGGTGCCACACCTCTGATATGAGAAATCCTTTCTCGCAGCTGCTCTTCAATCTCATCTGCCACGAATTCCGAGCTGTAGCAGTCCACTCTGGCCAGAATTGCAATCTTGGCAGCCAAACTGCGGGAGATCTTTCCTCTGGCCTTTCGCGGTGCCCTGTTTATCATGGGATGTTGAAAGATCAGTCCATGCTTGGGGGGTCTTGCTCCCGTTCTCAGATGCCTGAACAAGGCCTTCTCCGCACCAAGAACTTGAATGGTAGAAGAAGGGAGACGGGCCAGTTCCTCCAGCCCCCCTGCAGCAGATATCAGGCGAGCAGACAATACAGATCCCAGCAAAGAACTCAGGTTAGGAGCAGCTTTCTGAGCTTCTGCTGTAATATAAGTCTCAAGTTCACTTCTTTCTTCAAATAAATTCAAAATACTTCCTGCAAATTCCTTTATCCTTTCTTCATCATACAGTTCAAGCTGTCCCCCCATACTATCTCCTTTTACACCCCCCCTGACCACTTTAGTGGCATACATATAATTATCTTTTGTTTTCTTCTCCAGCTGAGGGTAGAATAACCCATGCCATTCCCTCAACCTCTCGCATAACACATTCAAAACCTGATCAACTTCGTCCAGAGCACGGACACTCTCTACAATTACCTTATCCTTCTTTTCAGAAGATGCTTTTACACCTTCCCTGGTGAGAGCAAAGGCCACTTCACGCATTCTCTCATGCAGGTCAATACTGCTCATTCCAGATATCTCAAGACATGTCTTCCTCAGAATGTCCCCTGCAGGGTTGGGAAACTGATGCTGCTGCCCCAGTAGATCAGCGATGTCTTTCTGTTCAAAAATGATCTCCCTACCCTTTACAGCTCTGTCAAGCTCTTCTACCTTTTCCCCTCTCTTCACCTGGAGATACTGCTCCGAACTGGAAAAGGGGATAAACTCACTGATTTCTTCATTACAAAGATAAATGCCGCACACATGTACAGTGGCAAATAGCATCATGCTCTTTCTTCTTTGTGAGAGTATAAAAGAGTTTGCCACTGGTTACTCTCAACGAGTGCTGGAGAAAAAGAAGTGATATCACAGAGTGGTTTTCACAGAATTCCCCTCAACGCTTCCTGATGAATGAACATGTGGCAATTTTAAGTTTCCATCAATAGATTCACTTCAGAATATTTTGAAGCATACCGAAAAATCTTTATAAATGCCCACCATATAATGACTATGAAAAAGATACTCACTGTACTGGTAGCATGCATTCTACTCACAGGCTGTCTCAGCCAAAACGGAGACTCGAAGAAGGCACCTTCCACCACACAACCTCCACAATCTACAGGACCTCCACAATCAACACAACCTCCTCAATCCACACAGCCATCCACTCCCTCTCCCCAGCTTCCTCTCATAGATCCCTCACTCTACCAATTCGCCCCCTATACTGTTCTGAAAGTCAACATCACCGGCACCCCTGTTGGCTACTCCTTTGACCCTGAAAACCTGGACGACATCTATCTCACACCTGAACAAAAGCAAGTGCTCTTGACCCAGGGATTCGTAGTAGTCCCCTCGGGGTATGAGCAGTTCTACGACATGTACCAGGATTGTAAGAAACGAAATATTCCCATATGTGTTACCACTGACTCTGTCCTGCACACTTACCACATTCTCTATGATTATACGTTGAGGATACTGGAGAGCGAACGCTTCTCCCAGGACATGTACAGACTGACACAGACTATGGCTCAGGTCCAGGAGGATTACTATGCGCAGACTGGAGATAAGCTCGCCCTCAAGAATGTGGCATACTTCTGTGTCGCAGGAAGGCTCCTGGATAGTTCCTTTCCCACACCTCCTGAAGCTGAACCCCTTGTGAGCCAGGAACTCGAACTCATTGAAGCTCACCGCGGGTTTGAATACTCCCCTATATTCGGGTATGCAGAAGATTATTCGCAATATGTGCCTCGTGGTCATTACACACGTTCTGAAGAATTAAAAAAGTACTTCAAAGCCATGATGTGGTATGGAAGGATGATGTTCAGGCTGAAATCACCAGAAGAAACAAAACAAGCACTCTACATTGTAAAAGGGATCCAGGACACTGATTCCTTTGCACTGTGGGATACAGTATACTCGCCCACTGTTTTCTTCGTGGGAAAGAGTGATGACCTCAGCCTCCTGGAATATGAAGTCCTTGCTGAGAACGTGTATGGAACCACATACACGCTTTCTGACCTGCAGGACACGGAAAAGCTCACCACATTCATTGACCTGGCCAGAGAACTGCGGGACCCCCGGATAAATTCAACCTGGGTGAAAGACTACCAGGATGTGGAAGAAGAGACCAAAGGATTCCGATTCATGGGGCAGAGATTTATTCCCGATTCCTATATGTTCCAGCAACTCGTATATGACAAAGTAGGTACAGCATCAGATCCCCGGCTGTTCCCCAAAGGGCTGGATGTCATGGCAGTCCTGGGATCTGAAAGAGCTTTATACCATCTGGAATCAGAAAAACAGTACCTGAATTATGAATCCCAGATGGAAGCTCTCAGAGCCGAGTTTTCACCATTAGATCTGGCAACCTGGACCCAGAACCTGTACTGGAGCTGGTTGTACTCATTACTCCCTCTTCTGGAAGAAAAAGGTGAAACCTACCCTGCTTTCATGCAGTCAGATGCCTGGACAGACAAGGAATTGAACACTGCTCTGGGGAGCTGGACGGAGCTGCGTCACGACACCATCCTCTATGCCAAACAGAGCTACACCCTGGAAGCCACAGGTATCCCCCTGGAACCCGAACTGATCAAAGGGTATGTTGAGCCAAATCCCCAGGTGTACGCCCGGCTGGCTTCTCTTGCCAGGATGATGAGAGAAGGGTTAGAAGAACGGGGCCTCCTGCTTCCTGAATACAGCAGCAAACTGCAGTCTTTGGAAACCCTGCTCTTGAACCTGAAGACTGTGTCAGAAAAGGAACTGTCTGGCGAATCTCTCACTGAAGATGAATACACGATGATCTGGAACATAGGAAACACATTGGAAAGCCTGGTAACCTTTGAAACTGCAGTGGAAACAGAGGCTGATGAGAACGTGGCTGTAGTGGCGGATGTGCATACAGATGTTAATACAGGTCAGGTGCTGGAAGAAGGTGTAGGTAACGTCTTCTCCCTCTTTGCTGTGGTCCTTGTGGAAGGGCATGTGGTACTGGTCCAGGGCGGCGTTTTCAGCTACTACGAATTCCTGCAGGCCATTGCCAACAGACTGACAGATGAGCAATGGCAGAGTATGGAAAAACCTCCACTTCCTGAGTGGACCGGCAGTTTTGTCATTGAATAGGCTTTCTCTTTTTTTTCTTCTCCTTTCTGGAGGGACTCTTATTGATAATGCCGCTCATGCCGGCTCTCGCAGTCTCTTCTGATGTGGCACTGTTTGTTGATGATTGCGGTGTCTGAATTGGTTGTTCCTTTCATAGAGTCCACCATCAACCAGTTCTCGCCAACAATCTGCAGGAAAGGAGGAAACTGATGAGAGAGTACGTCTGTTGTTCTTTCATCAGAAAGCTTTAAATAGGACAACGTAGTTTAAGCGAACAGAAAGAAATCCTCAGATTCTACTTCATAGAAAGGGGATGTACACATGCTCGTGGAAGAAATAATGTCGACCGATGTGATTACTATCACTGTTCCTGGGAAACGGAAAACTGCTCTGGAAGTGATGCGTAAACACAATCTTCCGGGGCTTCCAGTGCTCAAGGAAGGAACCAAGGAAATTGTGGGATTCGTTTCGCTAGAGGATCTCATACAACACCCCGATGAAGATCAGCTTGCTCTGATCATGAACCGAAATGTGATTACTATTTCTTCGAAAGCAGATATTTCAGAAGTTGCCCACATCATGTATGAGCAGGATGTCAAACAGGTTTGTGTGGTGGACGATGGTACATTGGTGGGGTTAGTTACCCTGAAAGATATGGTAATGAGGGGAATATCCCGCATGCAGATTGAAGAGAAATGTGAAAAGTATATGAAGCCTCGAATCCTTTCAGTGTGGCAGGAAACACCGATACCACTGGCAGCGCAGATCATGCGATACGCTCATGCATTGGCTGCAGTCATTCTGGATGACAGTGGCCAACTGGTGGGAATTGTGGATAATGTGGACTTCGTCAAGGCGTCTGAAATTGTAAATGTACTTCAGAAAACGGATATTCAACAGGAATCAGAAGGGGAAGAATGGGTGTGGGAAACAAAGAGCACCCTGTACGTGGGAACAGAGAGGCTGAAACTGCCTGACAAGCCGGTGAGGGAATTGATGACTCAGGAAGTGATCGCAATCAGTCAGGGAACCACAGTGACCAGCTGCGCACGGAAAATGAAGAAGCACGACATTGAACAGCTGCCTGTCATTGACGCCCAGGGGAACCTCATTGGCATTCTGCGGGACTATGATCTTCTACGGGTACTGGTGGATTAATGAGTCTCATGGATGTGGCTCTGCGCAGAGGATTCTTCTACCCCTCCTCCGAAATCTATGGAGGAAGCGCAGGGTTCTACGACTTCGGTCACCTGGGTGTTTTGTTGAAGCGGAAGTTCGAGGACACGTGGAGGGACTACTTCCTGGCCCTTGATCCGAATTTTGTGGAGATTGATGCTGCTACCATAATGCCTGAAGCTGTTTTTGAAGCATCGGGACATCTCAAGTCTTTTAATGACCCCTTGACTGAATGTGTGGAGTGCCATGTTCGGCACAAGGCAGATCTACTGCTGGAAGAAAAAGGTGTTGAGGCTGAAGGGCTGACAGCGGAAGAGATGAGTGAGGCTCTACAGGAGAAGGAGATACGATGTCCCCGCTGTGGAGGAGAACTGAGTGAGGTACGCTGGTTTAACATGATGTTCCACCTGTCTCTTGGAGCGGCAGAAGCAAATGAGAAGGCGTACCTGAGACCAGAGACTGCACAGGGCTGTTATGTCTCCTTCAAGCGAATGTTTGAAGTGCTGCGGAATCAGATCCCCATGGGGCTGGCCATTCTCGGGAGAGCCTACAGAAATGAGATTTCTCCACGACAGGGATTCTACAGGCTGCGGGAGCTGAACCAGGCAGAACTGCAGATCTTCTTTGACCCCGAACATCTGGATGAACACCCCTGCTACGATTCGGTGAAGGATCAGATAATGCGAATTTACGCTGTCAAAGACAGAGAGAAAGGGGAAATCAGGGAAATACCTCTCAGAGAAGTTGAGGTGCCCAAATTTTATGGATACCATATGGCAAAAGTCCAGGATTTCTATTTAAAAGTGCTGAAAGTCCCCAGAGAGAAATTCAGGTTCAGGGAGCTCTCTGAAGAAGAACGGGCCTTCTATAACAAGATCCACTGGGACATGGAGATTTACACTGATGTCCTGGGAGGGTTCAAGGAAGCAGGGGGTATCCACTACCGGGGTGATCATGATCTGTCTGGTCACGAGAAAGGTTCCAAGAAAAAGATGGAAGTGAACATCCAGGGAAGGAAGTTTGTACCCCACGTTCTGGAACTGAGTTTCGGAGTGGATCGCAACCTGTTGATGCTTCTGGATCTGGCATATACTGAGGAAGAAGAACGCATTGTGTTGAAATTCCCCTCTGTGGTAGCACCCTATACAGTGGCCGTGTTCCCACTGGTAAGTAAGGATGGGTTGCCCGAATTCGCCTACGGAATCTACCTGGAATTGCGAAGGGAATTTGATGTTTTCTTCGATGAGAAAGGATCCATAGGGAAACGGTACCGGAGGCAAGATGAGATTGGGACGCCTTTCTGCGTCACCGTGGACTATGACTCCCTTGAGGATGGAACAGTCACGTTGCGGGATAGGGATACCATGAACCAGGTCCGGGTACACAAGGATACATTGTTGTCCGCCATTAAGGCCCCTGACGTGTAGGGGGAATATTTATATGGCAAAGCAAAGAGTATAGGCCATGATCTTAGGCCATGCTGGTATTCTCCAAGAAACTGCATCAGATGTACTTCGGGATTTATGGAATGCTTTTTCAAATTTTATCCTTACCTACCTATTGTATATCTTGGTAGTAATCTTGCTGGTGACTATTTATTTTGTGGTGACCCGGGTGTTTCTCAGAGGGAGTGTGTACAAGACCGCATCTAAAGAACCAATGTGCATGCTCACCATGTCAGGAAGAGAGCGATCTCTGGAGTACTTGGAGAGATTTGGAGAATTGAGAGGTATTGAAGTCCAGATTATCAACTATTTGAGGAAGAACAAGACTGTTCCCAAGAGATACCTGGAGAAGACATTTGGAGCTGCTCCGGTGAGAAAGCTGATTGATGAGAACATGATACGGGTGGTATGAGAAGAGCTGGGATACCATAGAACATCTCATCACCCACAGGAAGCTTTGAGGCTCCTTTTTTCTGCCTAGCGGATCGTATGTGTAATGAGAGAAGAATGCGTACCTCTGGAGGTTCTTGGCAACTCAGCACGACTTGTTCTGATGTTGCCGTTTTCCACAGTGTGGGCAAGAACCTATCGCTCAGGCACTGCGCCACACCTCCAGAATCGTTCCCTCTCGATACCTTTATATACTGATCGGGGTTGAGGACCATGGGATAGCCGGACCCATGACATACAGAAGGAATTCCGTGAGAAAGGATGATTAGCATGAACAAGTATATACTGCACATTCTCTTCAGTGAAGAAGATGAAAGTTACCAGGCCATTGTTCCAGAATTGCCAGGTTGCGCTGCCTCGGGAAAAACAGAAGAAGAAGCACTGGAAAAGGTAAAACAGGCCATTGAAAAGTGGCTACAGGTAGCCAGAGAAGAAGGAAGGCCTATTCCAGAGCCTCATGGAAAGAAGTTTCTTGCAGACCTCTATCGAGATGCTTTACCTCACTTTGAGAAACGCAGCCTTGAGCCTGCCCAATGATGAGGGCACGTATAGAATTCTGTACAATAGCTCAATCTACCTACGACTCCCTACCACCATACATCTTTCAGTCCCAACTTGTACCCCAGGACATTTAATGACAGGTGGGCAGCAGGTGTCAGAATCACAATAGTTGCAATGGTAGTCCAGGAGAGAGGATAGAAATTGTCCAGGACGTGAGGACCAAAGAGGTAGTACATCACCAGCGCTCCAGCTACAAAGTCCAGTTGATCAAAAACAGGAAGGGGCCTTCCGCTTTGAATATTCAACCGCCTCTTAAAAAAGCTTTTCACCATGTCTCCCAGCATTGCTCCCAATCCCATAAGGAATCCAAAGATTATCGGATTGAATGTATATCGCGCAGCACTCTGCAGTGAAGCTACAATAATGGCACTAAGAACTCCCACAGCCAATCCCCGGATTGTCTTTCCTTTTCCCAAAATGGGATACCCGTCTACAAACGTCCGTCCTCCATCTATGGGTTTTCCTCCTCCGAATGTACATGCAAGCATGTTTCCTATCCACGCAGGGAGTATGAACCACACAGCGTTGAAGATTTCCTCCAGCACCATTACAGCACCTAGAACAATCCTTATTTAAGGTTTGCGGTTACTGAATCAATCAGATTTCTATAAGAGTGAGAGATAGAGCACACATTGAAGCTAACACTGCATGTGAATTTGGGGTATAGTCTCATGCCAAAGAATCAGTTATCGTATTGAAGAGACTATATGGGCAGGAGAATTAAAATTCAGACAACCCTGATCCACGTGGTTACCTGGATCCATGCTGTAGGACACTCCTGTCTGTCACCTGTTATTCCAGCGTCCAGTTCCAAACCTTTTTTAAGTCCATTTCCCATCTGACTGCATGAGAGCCAATCTTCACCACCTGTTTAACCCAGAATCTATAGCAGTCATTGGCGCGTCAGCGCATAGAGGAAAGATTGGCTATGAACTGCTGAACAATATCATAACGTTTGGGTACAAGGGGAAGATATACCCTGTGAATATTAGAGCTGGTGAGGTTGATTCTATTCTGGGGCTGAAGCCCTTTCAGTCCCTGGAAGATATCCCGGGTCCTGTTGACCTGGCATTGATCACCATTCCTGCCCAGTATGTAGCTGATGCCATGAGAGACTGCATTAAGAAAGAGGTTAAAGCCTGTGTGGTTATCACTTCTGGATTCAGTGAAACAGAGAATATCAAAGGAGAACAGGAGCTGGTGGACATTGCCGAGTCCGGGTCCATGGTACTCCTGGGACCCAATGTGTTTGGAGTTGTTTACACCCCTGTGAATCTCAATGCTTCTTTCGGTCCCACGCACCTGCTTGCAGGGAAGATCGCCTTCATTACCCAGAGTGGTGCTCTGGGAATCTCGCTCATGGACTGGACCATTGCAGAACGGATCGGGCTGTCCTCTGTGGTTAGTGTAGGTAACAAGGCAGACATTGATGATGATGACCTCCTGGAGTATTTTGCTCAGGACACATATACCAGGGCAATCGCCATTTACATGGAGGGAATAAAGAATGGAAGGCGATTCATGAATCTGGCTGAGAAAATCGTCTTGCAGAAGCCATTGATTGTCATCAAGTCAGGACGGTCTCAAAAAGGTGCAAAAGCTGCTGCCTCTCATACAGGCTCTCTGGCAGGAGTAGACAACGTGTTCACGTCAGCTTTCAAGCAGGTGGGCGTTCTCCGGGCCAAGACAACCAGGGAAGCCTTCGATTGGGCCCGCATCTTTCACCTGGAAAAGCCAAAGGGAGACAATGTGGTGATAATCACCAATGGCGGGGGAGCTGGAGTAATGGCTACTGATGAAGCAGAAGAGAACAACCTACACCTGCTGGATGATTACAGCTATCTCGAGGACGTCTTCAAAGACTGCGTTCCTCCTTTTGGGTCCACCAGGAACCCCATTGATCTCACAGGGCAGACAGGGGAAGAAGGATACAAGATTGCATTGAGAGCGGCATTACAAGAGGAGAGAATCCACTGTATTGTGGTCATCTACTGCGAAGCTCCTCTCACTGATCCTTCACAGGTTGCCACCTTTATTATCAAAGAAGTGGAAGCTCAGAGGTCTAAAAAACCTGTGGTTGTTGCTTTCATTGGCGGTACGCGGTCAGAAGATGCTATTAATATGCTCAATGAACACGGGATTCCCACCTATCCTGAACCGGAACGAGCTATGGACGCATTGGGTGCCTTCTACCGGTGGGTCCACTTCATTGAATCAGAAAAGAAAGAAAAGCCTCCTGAGACTCTGACCCTTCCCGCGAAGGAGATTGAATCCATCATTGACAATGCACGAAGAGAACAGCGGCTACAATTGCTTGAGAGTGAAGCCAAACAGATCCTGCGGCTGGCAGGGTTTGATGTGCCGGGGTTCTGGATGGGCAGCACCAAAGAAGAGTGTGTCAGGGCAGCACAAAAAATCGGATTTCCTGTTGTTATGAAGATCGTCTCAGAGGATATTATCCACAAGACCGAGGTGGGAGGCGTCAGAGTGGGCATATCGTCAGTGGACGAGGTGAGAGAAGCATACACTGACATCATGACACGAGTCAGAAAAAAGTATCCTGATGCCACTATTAGGGGTATTATTGTATGTGAAATGGTGGAAAAAGGAGTCGAAACCATACTGGGTGTATCTTCAGATCCCCAGTTTGGACCAGTGGTAATGTTTGGGCTGGGAGGTATCTATGTGGAAGTGCTCAAGGATGTCTCCTTCAGGGTAGCTCCTCTCTCCCGGAGAGATGCCCAGGAGATGGTCCACGAGATTAAAGCTACCCCACTCCTGTATGGGGTGAGGGGTGGGGAGAAGAAAGATATTGCAGGCTTGGAGGATGCCATATACCGACTGGGGTTGCTGGCTGCAGAAACTCCTGTCATTGCAGAAATGGATATTAACCCTTTGATGGTGCTTGACAAGCAGAAGGGATGCAAGGTGGTGGATGCACGTATTACTCTGCAGCCAAAGGAGGATTGACATGAAGACGCTGTTCATTACGTCAACCAGTTCATATGCGGGGAAGAGCACTGTGGGATTATGTGCTGCACTGAATTTTCCTGGGAAGGTGAGTTATTTCAAACCTCTCACCACAGATGCAGACTGCAGACTGTTCAAGAAGGTCTTAAACCTTGAACAGGAGGAGTCAGAGCTATCCCTGGGGGATGGAGATTTTAGATCTCGATTTTCTGCACTTTCGGAGAATACGGATCTAATGATTGTGGAAAGTGGTCCAAACCTCTCTTACGGAGCGTATAAAGGGTTATCCCCCAGTGAGATTGCCAGAGCTCTTGAGGTAGAGCCCGTCATAATCACTGCAGGCTCCATAGAGACTATAGTAGACAAATTGGTTATGGGGAAAGGCTGTTTCTCCAGTATAAAAGGGGTGATCATCAACAAGGTAGGGTATTCAGATTTGAATGAGATGACGTCCTTTGTCATACCTTCCCTGGAGAAGGTGGGGTTCCCTGTCCTGGGGCACATTCCCTCGTATAAGGTTCTGCGGATGATTACTTCCCGAGATGTACAGGAACATCTCAATGCTGAAGTAATCTGCGAGGAAGGAATGGATAAGGGAATTGATACAGTACTGGTGGGTGCCATGACCTTTGATGCTGCACTCACATACTTCCGCCGGTTCGCTGACAAGGTGGTGGTGACAGGGGGAGACAGGGCAGAGATCATGCTAGCAGCCATGGAAACCTCAACTAGTTGCATTGTGGCTACAGGAGGCGTCAGACCTTCACCTCCTGTGATAAAGAAAGCTGTGGAACTAAAGATTCCAATACTGCTGGTAAAAGGACATACTTATGCTGCAGCCAAAGAAATTGAAGAGATCAGACCAGAACTACGACCTGATGATCACCAGAAGATTGAACTCATCAGGAAAATGATTGCCCGTCAGATAGACCTCAAAACCCTGTTAGAGTGACCTGAATTAAGCTCCTGCTGAGACCAATTTCAGATCGAGTCCTCTCCCTGAAGGATCAGAGCCTCACCTTGAACCATGGACCTAGTGTCTCTTCTTATGAAGATACCGGTCGATCATCATGAAGTTGAGAAAAGGAATAATGAATAATCACTTCCTGAACTTCTGAATGATAATCAAGATCACCAGTGCAACTACGAACCATACCACGATATCAGCAACAAGCTTTGGGATATCATAGTTGGCTACAGGATTCAAGACTACAGGCACAATTCTCCATGCGAAGGGCCACCCATACCAGGTTGCCCCCAGCAATCCAGAAGGTGTCGTATTGATGAACCCCGTCACTAGTGTTATAACCACTCCTGCTACCAGGGAAGCAGCCAACACCTTTTTCATAATATCACCTCACTATAAAGTAGCGTCAGATTATATAAACTGATCTGTGTAGTTCACTTGCGTCAAAGAGGAACGTATATAAGCTCATGCAGAAAAGTGAGTGGATGAATGACCAAGAGGATACCCTGTATTATGGAATAATCCTGGCCTGCATTGTGGGCATCATTCTTACTGGTGCAATCCTTATCAAGAATAAACCTACTGAGGAAGAGTTTACTGAATTGTACTTCTATTTTGAGCGGTTAGATCTCGTGGATGGAGAAGGAACTTTTCTGGGGGTTACGATACAGGTTGGTGACATAATCTGGATTGACCTTGATGGAAACCAGAGTATTTCGGAAGAGGAGACATTTTTGCCTGGAGACACAGTTGTTGTCAATGGAGAATTCTGGAACGTCTCTGATGTGGCAAAGGACAGGAGCCAGATACTCATGGGCAAGTTTCCAAAAAAGGTAGCTGCTGGGAAGATCAATTTCTCATTTGTCGTGGTAAATCATCTCTTGCAGGATCATCAGTATGCCTATGTGGTTATTGCTGGTGAACAGAGCAGTGAAGGGACAGTTCTGGTCAAGAAAGAGGAAAAAGAGACAATATACTATTCTGTCTTCCTGACAGAAGTGGGAACGTGCAGGGTCAGTGTCACTGTGGATACGGGGGAAGAGATATACTTCTACCTCACTGTAGAGTAACCTGAATTTCTAATGCTCAAGTGGCTCTGGTGATGCTATTTCAGATTGGTTGATAACCGGTCGTTACTGACTTTCTGGGCGAGTCCTCTTTCCAGCAGGCTCTCCCCTGCCTCTATCCCGATACATGACTGTAAAGACCACCGTGCTGTATCCCATGAGGAAAAAGGCCACTACAATTCCCACCAGGGGAACTGTCCTCACCAGCACCAGGATAATCAGGAATACAAACAGCAACAACAAGATTTCCACCCAGTTCGCCCGTGCAATATCATAACTTCTGCTGAAGCTGTCGAAGATGTCTTTCTTCTCCAGGAGCATTACCTGTCCCACGAAAATCAAGAGCACCGCAGGAATGAACAACCCCACCCAGAACACGAACAATCCACAGAATTTCAGCAGCCAGGAGACAAGAAATGCCACTATGAACATGGGGAGCGCCTTGATGGTAGCATCGAACGCTTCTCCAACTCGTACTGCTCTCCCCGATAGACGAGCATCACTCATGACAATGGTCAGGGCAACGCAGATAGCCAGGAGGATCAACACCGCAATCCATGCTGCCAGGTTACCGACACCCACATTACGCAGAGAGGTTACCAGATACCAGAAATATCTGAGAGGTGTCCTTCCCAGAGGATAGAAGCGCCCCACCCCCCAGCCCAGCATGTTGGTTATCCCTCCCCATGAAGCTGCCAGTGATACTACAATGGGAACGAGGTAAGGAAGCAGAATTTCGGGCTGGCCGGTAATAATATCTACAGATTTTGATAGAATTTCCGAGATTTTCAATTCAATCACCACATTCGCAAGTTTTAGTCTGAGGTATCATCTCTATGATTTTGGCTATCAACTTTTTAATCATTTCGCTGTTTTTGTCCATGATGTCAATGACTTCCTGATGGGTAATCCTGGTGGGTGAGATACCTGCTGCATAATTGGTGACAGCCGCGATAGAAGCGTAGCATATCTTGGTTTCTCTGGCCAGCACTACTTCAGGTACGTTGGTCATTCCTACAACATGTCCACCCATCAAAGAGAACATGTTGATCTCTGCAGGGGTTTCAAATCGCGGTCCTTCAGTGCAGATGTAGGTACCACCAGGATGGAGAGGTATATCTATGTCCTTGGCTGCCTGGCAGATGATGGCTCTCAATTGAGAGCAGTACGGGTTGGTGACATCTGTGTGAACGACCTTGTCATCAAAAAAGGTGTAATGCCTGTTCTTGGTGAAATCTATGAACTGGTCCAGGAGAACAAGATCCCCGGGGTTCATTTCCTTCCGCAGAGAACCCACAGCTGATGTGGATATGATGCGTTCCACCTTGAGTTGTTGTAGTGCTCTGATGTTACCCCTGTAGTTCACGAGATGGGGGGGCACAGAGTGCGTGCTTCCATGCCTGGCCAGAAAATACACTGATTTTCCCTGATGGTTTCCTGACTTGAGGGCGATGGTCCCAAACTCTGTGTCTACAGAAATATCCCGGACATTCTGGAGCATGTGAGGATCATAGACTCCTGAACCTCCAATTATGGCAATCATGCCCTTGTATTACAGCATGTCTATTTATGTATTTCTGTGTTAGTCACTTCAAAATCCCTGAGAAGATTTTCATACTATTGATCCCTCTCCTGTGAGAAGGGTTTAGGTTCCTTTCTGGTAGAACGTTCCTTTTTCGCATCAATATTGTCAGAAATAGATGTTTCTCATCAGCCACCAGTCACTGTCCTTTGACATAACACATGCTTATCCTACAGCACTAACCATGAAAAGAGGATTACCCTTTGATATTAATCAGTGGTTTCAACATGACTACTTTCCTTGAAATCCCTGCATTGTGCATGCAGTCCACCACATTGACGATATCCTTGTATGCACCTGGCGCTTCCTCTGCTATGCCTGCCATAGAATGTCCCTTAACATGAACGCCTTTTCTCTCCAGGTCTTTTACCACATTACTACCCCAGTAGACCTTCTTGGCCTGGTTACGGCTCATCTCCCTCCCTGCCCCATGAATGGCAGACCCAAAGCTCCGCTCCATAGCAGCTTTCGTACCGTGCAGCACATACGAACAGGTGCCCATTGTCCCTCCTACCAGAACGGGCTGTCCAATCTCCTTGTATGCTGCAGGAACTTCCTTTCTCCCCGGTCCAAAGTTACGGGTAGACCCCTTCCTGTGGACATATACCTCTTTTCCATCATGCTCTTCTTTCTTACACGTATTGTGTCCAATGTGATACAGCAAATCCAGTGTCGTATTAGGGAATACACTGTGAAATGCCTCTCTCACAAGATGGGTAATGACCTCTCTATTGGCAAAGGCGCAGTTGATCCCTGCACACACAGCAGAATAATACCTTCTCCCTTCAGGAGATGAAATGGGCGCGCAGACCAGGTCTTTATCTCTTATCTTGATGTTGTATTTTTTGGTAGTCCTGGCCAGGTCCTGCAGGTAATCTGTTCCAATCTGGTGCCCCAGAGCCCTGGATCCCGTGTGGATGCTGACCACCACTCCATTTTTCCTGAGACCGTACACCTTAGCTGCTTCTTCGTCATAGACCTCTGCCACGTACTGCACTTCCAGATAGTGATTTCCAGACCCGAGAGTACCCACTTGCTTAAACTGCCGCTCCTTGGCTTTAGGAGAGACCGCATCCGGGTTAGCATCAGGCATTTTCCCTTTCTCTTCAATATATTCCAAATCCTCTTCTCTTCCATATCCTTTTTCAACTGCCCACTGTGCTCCACCCGTGAGCACTTCATCCAGTTGCTTGGTGGCCAGGCGAATTTCACCTGTTGAGCCCAGTCCTGCAGGGACTGTTCTGAATAAGACATCCATTAATTCCTTTGGATTCTTTTCTATGTCCTGTCTCTCAAGATCAGTCTTGATAGTGACCACACCACAATTAATGTCAAATCCAATACCCCCCATGCAGATAATACCGTCTTCTTCAGGGTCAAAGGCAGCTACTCCACCAATGGGAAACCCGTACCCCGGGTGGACATCGCTCAAGGCGATAGATGCTTTCTGGATACCTGGCAGACAGGCAACGTTGGCTACCTGGGCCAGTGCATTCCACTCTTTTCCCTTCTTCACATCATCCACCAAATGATCGATAATCTTTCTGTTTCCAAAAATCTTACCTGGAACCCGCATGTCACCCTGTTGAGGGAGTTCCCACTCATAATCAGTAACGTTCTCCAAAGTAGTTAAATCCATGGTAGTATCACGGTTGAGAGGGATAAAAACTTTTGGGTTTTCCTTTCTCAAGGTGGGAAACGCGGGTTGCAGCATCTTCTTCGAGTCACATGGGAACCTTCTAGGAACAGCACGTCCCTTTCATCACACGTAAATTATCCACCGTAAATCAGACAATTTCTCGCAGGATTGGTGCAGGTCTCCCTTGAAAAAGATTTTAGTGCGTCTCTTCATAAGAGACCACATTCTGAGGAATCTGTGGCTAGAGGAGTATATGGATTCGATTGAGAACCCTGCAGTGGTAGGTGCCGGACAGCAGTCTCATTCTCTCTCCTTCATTCTCTTATTCCCTCTACTCATCTTTTTTGGTAAGCTCAGCATGGGATGTCGCTCAAGACTCCACCCCAGAGCAAATCTTAAAAGAGATGGAATCTACCAAGCTCTCGAATGACAGGTTACTACTCACACTCCCTGTATGGAAAGGCTCTCAAAGAATGCTATGATATCGCACCCCCCAGAGTGAAGCAGTACCTGACTGCTGAAATCCAGCATACTACTGAACACGTTAGAGGATGTCATCTTGTTCTGGAACTGGGATGCGGATACGGGCGGGTGATGAAACCTGTGAGTCATCACGTAGATACCATGGTGGGCATTGACACATCCCTCCACTCATTGAAGTATGGACAACCCTACCTATCAGAAGAGGATAACTGCCATATGCTGGCTATGGATGCCTCCCGATTAGGATTCCGGCGTGATACATTTGACGCAGTCTTATGTGTGCAAAACGGGATATCAGCTTTCGGAGTTGAGAGCACCCTGCTTGTGAGAGAGTCACTGAGAGTCACCTGTCCTGGTGGGCTACTCCTCTACAGCAGTTATTCCCCACGATTCTGGGACCACCGGCTGGAGTGGTTTCACCTGCAGGCTGACCATGGCCTCGTTGGGGAGATTGATGAATCACGAACAGGGAATGGGGTTATTGTATGCAAGGACGGATTACATCTGACCTCTGTAACGGAATCTCAGTTTGCAAAGCTTTTCTCCAGCGAAAGGACCCGCGTGACAACTGAAGAGGTTGATGAGTCCAGCGTCTTTTGCTGTGTCGAAGTTCTCCCCTAGCAGGATTCCTGGAAGAATTGCTGAAGAATCTCGATTTCCTTTGACACTATTTTTTGGAAATAAAAATGCTAAAAAAGCCAAATATAAAAAGAAAAACCTTATAAGCGAAGCCAAGAGGCAGGCTTTAATGACGACAGAAAAAATCGTTGATAAGATACCTGTGGACACCAAAAGCATGTACGAATACTTCAACCTCTTAGAAAGAGAACAATGGAAAGAAGAAGATCTGGACCAATTTGTATCTACCCCAGGTATGCGATTTCTCATACGGCAAGAAAAGGACATAGACGGAAATAATAGCGGAGAAGCAGTGAAGAGATTCTTGAGAATGGCAAGAAAAGGTGAGCCTGGAGAACTCGGGGGTTGGGCAACTTCATATCATGAGAGAGTCCGAACCAGGAAGAGGCTGACTCAACTCCTCCAACGCTGGGAGTATCTGGTGGAAAAACCGTCTAAGCTAGTGTTTTCGTACCTGCCGGAGGATACTGAACCTAAAGGGAGATGTTACCTGTTGCCCGGTGGATTGAGAGAGAGCTATGCAGACTGTACTGGATTTGGCATAAACCTGGGATGCGAGAACAGCATGAAAGAAGACAAAGAAGTACAGTTTCACATGGCCCGTCAGGAATACAGATACATGGCCTGTGAGACGTCGGGTCATAACTTTGGCATTGATGAGTGCACGACTCCTGAGGATTACCTGAGAGAATTCCTCCGCATCATCATGAGGGAGGGCATGGCCATGTACATGGGTGTGAAAGCCAAAGGTGATAAATCTGAGTTCCTTGAGCGTCACGTGATGGCAGATGAATCATGGAAAGAGTCACTGGCGAAGGCTTTTCACGTCCTCATGGAGTGCAGGACAAGAATACGAGAAAAGAAAAAGGGAGAGAACCTGGAGATCGAATTGAAAAGACTGAAAGAGGTGGCAAAATGCCTGGAGGAGGAAGTATTTACTGGTGAATATTCTCCAGCAGCCATGGTCGGGCTTTCCATAGCCAGAGCAATTGATCCAGGACGTATAGACACCTTTGATGAAAAAGGATGTGAGTATTGTGGCGCAGACTCGCAGGTGCTGAATTCTCTTGCACCCGGAGAACCCAGCAGTGAAAGGGAAGGGGAGCAGTATACAGAGGAAGAGATCGCCAGGAGAAGGAGTCTGTGGCACGTGGTGGTTGATACCTCTCGTGATCTGGGATTTGTTGTTTTCTTCCAGCTTGGAAAAATGAGCTCAGTACAAGCACTTGTGCCGCCAGTTGTATGGGAGGCGTTTTCTGTGGTAAGGAGAGAGGAAGGCTTGGTTTCAGGTGCAGGGTTTCCCTGAGTGACACAGATCAAATCTGGATGCTGCGATCTGATGTATCGTTTTTCAGTGCTCTTATCAGCCCTTCTATCATTGAGAGGATAGTTGTAGCATCTCCAGGAAGATATCGGGAGATAAAGACTTCGCAGGAAAAGGGACCTCATATAATCAATCTACAGCAGCGTAGTCCTGGGATGACACCATATTCTGCCAAATTGAGTGATTCCTTTTACATTAGCAAAGCTTATAAACTCTACTGACACAACAGAAAGGGATCGACATGATAAACAAAGTGGCTGTTATTGGAATTGGTGCCATGGGATCAGGCATCGCCTATGTTTCTGCGTGGAATGGATACAGTGTGAAGGTCAGAGATGTTTCTAAGGACTTTGTAGAACAGGGGATGAACAAAATCCGCCAGAGTGTTATGACAGGCATTGACAAAGGGAAACTCTCTCCAATAGAAGGAGAAAAGATGCTCAAGAACATTCAGGCAACCACAGACATGAAGGAAGCGGTACAGGATGCAGATTTGGTGATTGAAGCTGTATTTGAAGATATGAAAATCAAGAAAGAAGTGTTCTCCGAACTGGATAGTATTTGCCCGGAATCTACTATCCTCGCCTCAAATACGTCTACCAAAAGCATAACAGAGATAGCATCCCAGACCGGCCGACCCGAGAGCGTCATTGGAATGCATTTTTTCAATCCCGTTCCTGCCATGAAACTGGTAGAGCTTGTAATGGGAGAGAAGACATCTGAGAAAACCTATGAGGCTGCTGAAGAGTTCTGCAGGAATCTGGGAAAGACCACAGTACGGGCAAAGGATTCCCCTGGATTCATTGTTAATCGGATTTTGCTTCCTACACTAAACGAAGCCATGAAACTGGTTGATTCTGGTATTGCTACCAAGGAAGATGTGGACAAAGCCATGATGCTGGGTGCAAATTTCCCTATGGGGCCATTTGCCCTTGCAGACTATGTGGGACTGGACGTGGCTTTGGCTGCCCTCACCACATTGCATGATGCATTTGGTGAGTTTTACAGGCCATCTGAGTCACTGAAAGACCTGGTTAAGAACGGACACTTAGGGATGAAAACTGGAAAAGGATTTTATGAATACGCAAAATAGGAGGGATAACATGACGTACGAAACTCTGATCTACAGCAAAGAAGGAAGTTTTTTCAGCCCAGAAAAGAACATTGGAGTTATAAAGCTGAACAGGCCTACTGCTTACAATGCATTGAATGAACAGTTGATTTCTGAGCTCTACCAACTTCTTCAAGAAATAGAAAAAGATGATGAAGTAAAAGTGGTGGTTATCACCGCAGAGGGCCAGAAAGTATTCTGCACGGGCGCGGATTTGAAGCTTGCTTCTGAACTGACCGAGGAGACTGCTCTCCCCCTTGTCCAGAGAGGACAGGAGATATTCACCTACATTGAGAATTTCCCCAAGCCTGTCATTGCTGCCATCAATGGGCTTGCTCTGGGTGGAGGACTGGAAATGGCTTTGGCCTGTGACCTCCGTATTGCCCAGGAAGAGGCAAAACTGGGGTGCCCTGAAACCAGCATAGGGCTAATACCTGCCTGGGGAGGCATTCAGAGACTTCCCAAGGTTGTGGGCATTGGAAAAGCCAAAGAACTGGTATTCACTGGTGCTATGATAACGGCGAAGGAAGCTGAGACTATTGGGTTGGTGAACAAGGTTGTGGCCCCGGACGAACTGGACTCCACAGTCAACTGGACTGCTGCCAAGATCGCTGGCAATGCTCCAGTCGCCCTGAAATATGCCAAGGAATCATTGAACAGAGTGTTTGATGTTACCTTGAAGGAAGGGTTGGAGTATGACGCCAAGACATGTGCTGCCTGTTTCGGTACCGATGATATCAAAGAAGGAATAAAGGCTGTCTTTGAAAAGAGGAAAGCCACCTTCAAGGGAAAGTGAAGTGAACAGCATGAGAAAAGTTGCTGTGGTAGGCGTAGGGCATGGCAAGTTTGGAAAGCGTACTGATGCCACCTTACGTGAACTGGCTTTTGAAGCAGTCATCCCTGCTCTGGAAGATGCTGGAATCACCCAGAACGATCTGGAAGCAGGTGTGGTTACCATTGCAGGGGAAGAATTCGCAGGCCAGGGAGCACCTTCTGCTTTAGTTGGTGACTATACAGGGATACAGCCCCGCCCAGTCTTCAGGGTGGAGTCAGCCTGTGCTTCAGGTACTGCAGGGTTAAAAGCAGCATATGGGATGGTCAGTTCTGGGTTGCATGACATTGTCATTGTTGTGGGCGTTGAGAAAATGAACGCTGTTTCTTCAGTTCGTGCTACAGAGTTGATGGCTCGAGCAGGGGATACCCGATGGGAATATCCTTTTGGAGTGTCCTTCCCCGGGTTCTACGCTCTGTTTGCCACGCGCCATATGCATGAGTACGGGACCACAAAGGAGCAGCTTGCCATGGTAGGAGTGAAGAACCACTACTATGGAGCCAGGAATCCTGTTGCTCACCTGCCCAAGGAGATCCCCCTGGAAGAAGCTGTCAATGCCATGATTATTGCCTGGCCTCTGGGATTGTACGACTGCTGCTTGATTTCAGATGGAGGAGCTGCAGCCATTCTGATGTCAGAGGAGAAGGCACGGGAGTATACGGATACGCCAGTGTGGATTACTGGAGTTGGTTCTGGATCTGACACCATGATGGTGGCAGAAAGACCCAGTCTCACCAGTCTCAGCGGTGTGAAGAGAGCTGCCCGTGATGCCTACAAGATGGCAGGGATTGAGGTAAAGGACGTGGATGTAGCTGAAGTACATGACTGCTTTACTATTGCTGAGATCATGGCCTATGAAGACCTGGGATTCTGCAAGGCAGGTGAAGGAGGCACATTTATTGAGGACAAGCAGTCTTACATTGGCGGCGCAATGCCAGTCAATGTGGACGGCGGCCTCAAGTCAAAAGGACACCCAATTGGAGCGACAGGCGTTTCCCAGTGCGTGGAATTGGTGAAGCAGCTTCGAGGCGAATGCGGTGAGAGGCAGGTAGAAGGAGCAGAGATTGGACTGTCTCACAATGTGGGACAGACAGGCCAGTTTGCCAATGTACTGATCTATTCGAGGTGATACTATGGATTTCGGATATGTCAATTGGTCCACCAATACGGCAGTGGTGGAGAAGTGGAACGAAGGTCTGACCCAGGGTAAGATTATGGCTACCCGGTGTACGAGCTGTCAGCAGGTATTCCTACCTCCCAGGGGGCACTGCCCCTGTGGCGGAGACGTTGAATGGATTGAAATGAATCCTGAAGCCGAGCTTTTTACCTATACAGTGATCATGTTTGCTCCAGAATCCATAGCAGATAGAGCCCCATACGTGGTAGCCATTGGACAGTTTGAAAATGGTGTGCGGATGCTGGCTCACTTATTTGCCAATCCCAATGCCCTCAAAGTAGGAATGAAGGTCAAGTTGAAGCCTGAACAACTGGACAAGAACAGAATCACCGTGAAATACGTTCCTGTCTAACCCTTTTTTTCTTTTCTTCTTTGACTTCTTCTCTTCAATCTCATTGCCCATTCTTTTGGCCCTGTTCAATTGCTGAATGAGTGCTCAACCCTGCTTTCCAGTAGGAATGAAAAGAATATGGGAGAAAAAAGGAGAGATATCCTCTGAATTAACTCAGTCTCATGGTTTCCAGGTTCAGAGGAGAACGCGTCTCTTTCTTGAAGGTCTTGTAGATGATGCTGGCCAGTTCAATGGACTTGGAACCATCACCGTGGTTGGTTAGCACCCGTTCAAGCTTGGAATTGATTTTTCTCACAAAATTGATCAATTGCGTGTGATCTGAGTGACCTGAAAACCCATCCACCGTACACACATCCATATTGACCCTGATTACTTCTGTTTTTCCGTTCTCTCCCTTCAAAGGAATCTCGTTCCATCCCTTCTGAACTCTGGAACCCAGAGATCCTTCTGCCTGATACGACACAAATACCAGTGTATTGGCGGGATCATCTGCCAGGTTCTTGAAGTATTCCACTGAAGGTCCACCTATCAACATACCAGAGGTAGCCAGTATAATGGCAGGGTCTCCCTCCATGATGCTTTTTCGCTGGTTTGAGTCACCCACAGCATCAAACGCATCAGACAAGAAGGGGTTGTGCCCCTGGTGGAATATCTGATCTCTCAATTTCCTGCACAAGTACTCAGGATATGTCGTGTGGATTGCTGTAGCTTCCCATATCATTCCGTCAAGCCAGACAGGTATGCCTTCCAATTGACCAGTTCTCACGTACTCTTCAAGGACTACCACAATTTCCTGAGCTCTTCCCACTGAGAGCACCGGGATGAGGACTTTCCCCTTTCTCGCGATAGTGTCCTTGATAATGTGCATGAGCTGCCGTTCACTCTCTGTCCGGGGAGGCATTCGATCATTGTATCCTCCATACGTGGATTCAATAATCAGGGTCTCCAGACGGGGAAATCGGGTGCTGGCAGGTTCAAACAGCTTTGTGTAGTCGTATTTCAGATCACCTGTATATGCAATATTATGCAGCCCATTGCCAACATGGAGGTGGATTATTGAACTCCCCAGAATGTGACCTGCATTATGAAGTGTCAGCCTGACATCTGGAGCAATGTCCCTGACTTCCTTGTAGTCCAGGGTAATGGTGTGCTTCACCACTTCCCGGATCTCCTTCCGAGAGTAAGGTACATCCTTGTTCTCCCTCTGGGAAATATCCATGTAGTCAAGCTGCAGCAACGTGCTCAAGTCCCTGGTGGGAGGTGTGCAGTATACTGGTCCATCATACCCATATTTATACAGGAAAGGGACGAACCCTGAATGGTCAAGGTGAGCATGAGAAATCACCACAGCATCCAGATCGCCTGAGGTGAGAACATATTTGAATTCAGGAGCGCTCAAGTATGGATAAGCTATATTTGGATCATCTGAGGCTACATTGACCCCACAATCCAACAGAATCTTTGATTCAGGGGTTTGAAGCAGCAGACATGATCGTCCTACTTCTCTGAACCCCCCTAAAGCAGTAATTCGTACCCATTGAGACCGGACATCTTCGCTTCTGTAGATGCGATGGCCAATCCTCATGAGAATCTCCCTTCTCTCTGCAATCTCCCTCTCCAAGGTCTCTCTAATTCCCCGCACCGTGCTGGATTCTATGGGTGGCGTTCTTACCACTCTTGGTGCCCATCGAATCTTCTTTGCAATCTCCCGTAATGTATTGCCTGACTTTCCAATGACCAGTCCTGGTTTTCGCGCTTCAATGACAACTTCGTATGAGGTATGGTCAAAGCTAATGCTGGTTATCTGTGCTTCCTCAGGTACCACAGATCTGATCCCTTCAGTAGCAGTCTCTTCATCAGTGAGCACTGAAGGATCTGGTCTGATAACAATGCGCTTGCGCAGTTTCCTCGCCATTTCTTTGATGAGTTCACTGTCATCAATAAGCATTCCAGGATTGCGGGTGTATATTACCACATCGGGGCCTTCGAACTCGACATTTGTTACTACTGCTCCGATGGGAATAGTTTCATTCACAACTTCCTTGATATTCTGCAATATTTCTTCTGAAGTCAAAGAATCACCTTACAATTCTTCTAACTTGTTTTTAACTTCCTGTTCTGAGAACTCTTTATATCCATCTGGTGTGATGATGCTGAGTGCAATTCCTCCCCCTGTTGCCAGATCACGTTCCCTGGAGGAGCGAATGGCTCTGAGTGCAAGGTCGGTGCCTTGATCAAGAGAGAGTTCCTGATTGAACTGATCTTCCAAGAGACCGTACACTGTCTGCATGCCGGACCCTGTTGCGATGAAAGAATCCTCAGTAACTCCTCCAAGAGGATCGATAGAAAAGGCTGAAGGTCCTCTCTCATCATGGCCGCCCAACACAAGCCAGGCAATATATGGGTAGAACCGCTGCTGGTGGAGTATCCGTGAGGTTAAAGATGCCACCGCCTTGACAGTGAGATAGTCCTTTTCCATATTGGCCAGATTGATTTCTGCTTTCAGGAGGCTGACAAGGTTTTGTGCATCGCCAAGGCTCCCTGCCACAGTAACTGCCATGTGATCATCGATTTGAAATATTTTGTGTGTCGTTTTGGAAGCAACAGCCATTCCTGCAGATGCTTGCTTATCTGCAGCAAAGACGACACCATTCTTCAACACAAGCACCACAGTTGTAGTTCCCTTTCGTTTGTCCATAGGAAACCACCCAAAAAACCAGTTCGTTGAATTGCAGAACCAGCATGTACTTAGAAGAATATTCCTTTATAAAGCTTTCGGAAAATAAACTGCGCATTTATGAACAGATGCTCCTCATTGACCCCAGATACCATACGCCTCGACTGTGAAGGAAAAGACTTATATCGGTCAGGTGCGAGTGTGTAAACGAGGTGATTTTATGAAACCAGGAAAGTGTGTGATTACGGATGAGACAGAAGATGCATTCTTGTTATTGGCCGACCTTGTCCGTCCGTCATATCACTGCGCCACACCATTCTGAAGCCAGAAAGGTGATGGACCAGAGCAGTTCATGGTAGATGCTGATGTACGTGCTCTGAAGATCAGGCTCAAGACTGTGGCCATCAGACGAACTCTGGATATACATTTCTTTTTCCTAATGTGGTTAACACTCATGTGAGTATTTTTCTGCAGAAAGCCAGAGGTCACGAACCGTTGTCTATGAAGGTTCAGAGACAGATTCTTCTGGTTTTCTTGCCTGGTTTGCACAACCCACAATGCATATGACTGCGATCAACAAGACAGACAATTTCTTGTATGAAGGTGAGTCATAATCCCCATGAATATCCCTCAGGTGCTTATGATCATGTCGTCACCCATATACGAATCAGTGAAGACTCTTGAAAGCAACCTGGTTGAGGATGCAGACAATAATCGTCTGAAGTGAAATCTGCTTGAACCTTTGCAGTAACCCCATAGAAGAAGCATACAGGAACTGTGAACGTGTCAGTCTGCTGAAGGTGACACAACCTTTAAAAAATGAGTTATCCTATTCACAGTATGATTGTCCCTCGGAAAATTGAGATAATTCCGGTCCCCGGGGTACCACTCATCAATAAAGGAGATGATATCCCAGGTATCTTCATAGATTGCCTCAAGAAGAACAACATTTCCCTTGTGAACTCAGACGTTATTGTCATTGCTCAGACTATCATCTCAAAGGCAGAAGGAAATATTATAGACTTAAGACAGGTTACTCCCAGCGAGAAAGCCAAGGAACTTGCGGATTTCACTGGGAAGGACCCTCGACTCTGTGAGGTGATACTGAGGGAGACAACTGAGATTATCAGGGTGGGCAAAGGGCCTATTATCGCTGAGACGAGACATGGACTCATCTGTGCCAGTTGTGGTATTGATCACTCCAACGTCACAGGTGACATGGATCATGTCATTACGCTGCCTGTAGATTCTGATGTCTCTGCCAGGAAAATTCGTGAGAGAATTCGGGAGGAAACAGGTAGAGAGGTTGCAGTGATTATCAATGATACTCAGGGGCGACCTCTGCGAGGTGGAGCTGTAGGAACTGCCATTGGACTGGCAGGGTTGGTCCCCATATGGGTAAGGGCAGGAGAGACGGATCTATATGGGTACGTACTTGAGGCGTCTCCCATAGCTATAGCTGACGAACTGGCTTCAGCGGCCTCTATTCTGCAGGGACAGTCCAATGAAGGCATCCCCATTGTAATAATCAGAGGGGCAACATATGTCAAGGGCGAGGGAACTGCCAGACAATTGCAGAGAGAAAAAGAGAGGGATCTATTCAGGTGAAGACCTGCCAGTACTGCGAGTCGTAGGAAAGTGCATTGAATACTTAGAGTACCTGGAGCTCCTTTCCCGCGGTGGTTAGAATGTCAACTCCTTTTTCTGTTATCAGGACATCATCTTCTATTCTCACGCCACCATACCCTGGAATGTATACTCCAGGTTCCACCGTGAATACCATTCCCTGCTCCAGCATAAGGTCAGAGTCTGCACCCATGCGTCCTCCATCATGTACACTCAGTCCAATGGAGTGGCCAAGACCATGTATGAACCTGCCCGGATACGATTCATCCAGGAATTCTTTTACCATAGTGTGAACATCACATCCCTCTACTCCCTCTTTCATGTGTTCCAAAGCAAGGGCTTGGGACCTGAGAACAGCAGCATACATGGCTTTCTGGTTCTCTTCTGCAGTTCCGAATATGAAGGTCCTGGTAATGTCAGAGACATACCGCTTGTATTGAGCCCCTATGTCACACAGAATGAAATCTCCTTTTTTCAACGAGGTTTCATCACTGGAATGGTGCGGTTCTGATGCGTTTTTTCCGAAACAAATCAAGCTGGGAAAGGCAGGCTGGGAAGCACCCTTTTTCTGCATGGAGTAGTTGATTTCAGCAGCTAATTCCTGTTCTGTCATTCCTGCGTGCACCATCTGAGGAATCTCTTCTGTCACTCTGGAGATTATGTCGCATGCGGTACGTATTCTTGACACTTCTTCTTTGTCCTTGGTCAGACGAGCCTTGTTGATGGCAGCGCTGACATCCACAAATTCAGCCTCTGAATTTTTCTTCAGCTTTAATAATGAACCATAGGTGAGTTCATCTGCATTGATACCAATCTTCTTCAGCCCTTTCAATTTACTGCGTAAGTGGGTCTCTCCTTCTTCTTTGGTCCTGAATACTGAGACATCAAATCCCCCCTTTCTGGCACTTTCCTCTTCCAGAGCACTCGTTAAAAGTTCAATGTGATCAGGATATACAATGGCCGAGCATCCTTCAAATATACCGGATATTAATCCCGTGACGTAAAAAAAGCTCATATCAACATGGGGGCTGGCAGCATTCGTGAGAACAATTGCATCCACCTCTGGCGCATTTTCAAATATCTTTTTTAATCGCATAGGTCTGTATCCCGACTATGGTTTAAAAGGTTTGCTCAAGAATTCACGAGTCTCCGGCATGTTACCATCAGAGGTTCTACTTCTCTGACAGTAGCAGTAATTGTGATTGTGGAAACATGGGGGTTTTGGATGTGGTTGAGCCTCCAGGAATGAGAAGGTCATAGACTACTGCTGCCACTTCACTTCCTCCACGTATGATTGACTGTAACCATTATTAGTGTAATCAGATATACATCCAGTATGAGTACTAATCGTACTGCACGCAGGAACGAGAAAACAAATCCAACCCCCGATAGCACGCCGTGGCGTGATTCATACTACCACAGACTATTTGGACTCAAGGCGGCAAAGGAGGTTGAGCGAGTCCTCCCGATTTTTGAGAAAGAATGTCCAGGCGATAATCGACCGCGCCAGGCAATTGAAGCGATAAGGGATTGGGCGCAGGGAAAGCGAAAGCTTGGAATGGCAGAGGTACGCAGACTCTCACTTGACTCACATGCAGCTGCTCGAGAAGCCAAATCAGATGCAGCGAGATTCGTGGCTCATGCAGCTGGCCACGCTGTTGCAACGTGGCATGTACCGACTCATGCTTTGGGTGCTTTTGGCTATGCCGGCAGAGCTCTCGTTGCAAGTAGAGACAGACCTTGCAAATAATAAAGGAATTCTCTTAATGAAGAACACGGCGACCAGATTAAGCCGTACTCTGGACATTCTTTTGCATCCGTATCCGCCATCTAAGAGACTGCTGCAGCAGCAAAGGTTTTTATGGTACCATCAAAGGTGTATTCCATGCGGAATGGAAGGAGGAATACTATGAATATTCGAATGGTGGTTTTGGGTCCCGGTCTGATGATTCTGATGCTCTTTCTATCTGCCTGGACTCCCGTAGTGAAGATTTCAACTCATGAAGCAAATAGCGAATGGCCCAATAGGAATCCTCACATGGGTATTGATGCTGAAGGGAATACGTATGTGGTATGGGAAGGATACACGGTGAGAGATAGTGTCGTCTTCTGGACCAAGGTGGATGCAGAAGGTGGTCCAGGAACAGTCATGAAGCTTTCTGATGGCGAACACATTGGAGGTAGCAAAGACTATCTCGTTGATATCACTGTGGATAGACAGGGAAATTCCTATGTTACCTGGACGAGATCTCTCAATAATGATAGTGATGTATACTGGGTAAAGATCAATTCATCTGGGGAGCGGAGTGACATTTTGAATATCTCTTGTCTTGATGAGTATGCCACCAATAACAATCGGAGTTCCCAGATTGCCACAGATAATGAAGGAAATTCCTATGTGGTGTGGCAGGGATTCGATGGGGAACGAGATAGTGGCGGTAATGCAGATATCTATTGGGTGAAGATAGACGATAGAGGTGAGATCGGTGACACGGTAAAGGTTTCCACTCATAAAGACAACATATCATATGGCGATATAAATCCTCAAATCACTGTGGATAGACAGGGAAATTCCTATGTGGCATGGCAGGGATGTGACAAGGATGATTGCTGGAAAGAACCTGGTGACTTTGAAATATACTGGGCAAGAATCGGAAATTCAGGAACGACTAGTGAGGTTCTTAAAGTCTCGGTTTTTACAGATAGCATTGACATTCGGGCCATGACACCACAACTAGCTGTTGATGGATCTGGAACATCCTATGTAGTATGGTCAGGATTAGATGGGAAAAACTATGACATTTATTGGGTCAGAATAGATGCCAACGGTATTCTCAAAGACGCTCAGAGAATTATGAATTATCCAGCTTCAATGTACGATGACTACAATCCCAGGACAGCAATAGATAATTCCCAGGCCTTGCACATTGTCTGGGAGAATTTCAACGGGAACGATTATGAAGTTTATCTTGTGAAAATAGAAAGTCATGAATTGCCGGGGAAGGTCCAGAAAATCTCAAATTATGCAGAAAGCGATCTCTATGACGACTATTATCCTGATATCGCAGTGAATGCTGAAAGAGAATCTTGTATTGTATGGAGTAGATACAATCAGAAGTCGGGCAGACAATCCGAAATGACAGTATTTTGGACGAAAATCGATTCATCTGGAAATCAGGAAGATTTTGAGAAGATTTCTTCCTCTCAGTTCTCGAAGCGTATTAACACACAGCCTCAGATTGCAGTGGACAAGGCAGGGAAGTCCTATGTCATATGGATTGGCGAGGACGACTCTGGCGTCGAGCAGATTCTCCTTGCAGTCTCCATCAGAAGTTCTGTTTCTCCGACAGCGGCATTGATTGTCATTGTGTTATGTGCACTGGCAATCATGGTCTTGAGG
Organism: Theionarchaea archaeon; assembly: GCA_018992565.1. Classification (GTDB taxonomy): domain Archaea; phylum Methanobacteriota_B; class Thermococci; order Methanofastidiosales; family SZ-28-30; genus SZ-28-30. Next base: position 1,115 of record JACVGW010000022.1, on the reverse strand, counting down.
GTCTTCTATGCAGAAAGGAAAGAATGATTGATGAACAACAACAAGTCAGGTAATTGTTGCCAATTCTCAACATAGAAGAATGAATGGAATTCTGAAGTTGTTAAAACTTGCTTGAAATTTCCTACCTTTCCCATATCAAAGTAAAATTATCGTATAAAACCCACTTTTCGTAAATCGGACAATCCGTTTTATTACATTCATAACTACAATCTACTCTGAATGCCTCTACAACTCTTCCTGTACTATAGGCTCCCCAGACTTCTACCTCAACAACCCACGCATTCGTGTAGTCCTCACCATAGCAGAAGTAGTGACCGTTTGGACTTCTATAGACTCTGAGCACGCCCATTATCGTGTATACTATTTGAATGGGATCAGTGTAGACCTGATAGAAACCGCTTCTTTCACAAGGCGTTCCTGATTTCGTCTTTCCTTCAATGGTCAGTTCCGTCTCTTCTGTCTCAAATATCTTTGCAAAAGTCCCACTGGGATCAGTTGTCATACAATCCACCACACAGTCCACCCATGACCCACCAACGGGAGAGGCATTCAAGATAAGCGAAATAATCACTCCTACAATAGCAAAGGTATAGCTGATGACTGTAACGAGAGATTCGACTATCCACATCAAGATACGCTTGAGTACTTCTAATGCTGCATGCCCCAGCACCTCCAGCGAAATTGCTTTGCCAATTCTTATCCACCTATCTCCCCTGGGTTTCACAATAAGAACAAGTGCCCCTGTGTTGTTCTCCTCATCAGTTTCTTCGATATCTCCCTGGAATTCTGGTAAGGGAGTAACCTTTGCGGCGGAAGACTGCTCACCCGGTGAAATGAGTGGAAGTGATCTTTCTGATGTAATGCAGTCTGATAGGACGGCCTCATATACGGCAATTTCGTGTGTCCCGAATTCCGGGTCACCATACAAGGCTGTGAGAGCCCCACAGTGCACCTGTAATCCAATAAGAAAATCCAGAGAATACTGGGTTTCACCCGTCCGTATTCGTTGTTCTGCCGCCTTGTATACCTGCTTTGCACATGCTTTCACCCGTTCAAGAGAAGATTGATCCGTTGATACTTCCTGAATGGCTTTGAGGAGCTTCTCTTCAGCAGGT
>JACVGW010000103.1 GCA_018992565.1 Theionarchaea archaeon | reverse complement strand
TAACACCAGCGAAAGTGGTCTTATATAACCTTTTCTCTCCTGGCGCACAGTCATGCATTCTTGTACGATTAAGAATCCAGAAAAACCACAAAGGAATTGACCCAACTCATGAATGTACTATCTGAGGAGCCTGAACCAAGGATTCCATACAGATTCAGGCGTTGAAGAGTATGGAAATACCTGAAACTCTGTCTATAGATCATGGATAACACTTATAAAGTTGGAAAGGGTTCTGTTAATAGAGATTCTGAAGCCACACGATCCAAAGACCAGGATGATGAAAAATGGATAAAGATAGAGCAAGAAGATACCTGGACAAGATCAACCTTATCTCAAAGAGAAGCACTGAAATAAGAGAATGGACAACCATATCCCCCGAGGAATTTGAGATAGATGATAAGACAAAACTGGCAACATACAAGGCATTTCAAGAAGTAGCAGAAGCATGTATGGACATCATAGCCATGATTTTAAAAGATCTTGGGTTTCCCCCAAGAGACGACTATGCCAATATTGAGACGCTCAAAGGTCAAATATCTCTTGACAGTCTGGAATCTCTGGTAGAAGCCAACGGACTTAGAAATAGGCTTGTTCATAGATATAATACTACAGATGACCTCTTAGCACTTGAAAGCATAAGAGAAATCCTGCCTGGTGTCACAGAATTCGTCAAGGGTGTTAAGAAATGGATAAGAGAGACATTGAAAGATTGAAGAAGGATTTTGAATTTCTGGAAACCGACGTCCTTGCTGTTGTGGTCTATGGTTCCAGAGCCAAAGGAGAAGATACTGAAAGAAGTGACACAGACATATGTATCGTGGCACCTGGTGCAGATACATCAAAGATTTACCGAGAAACGCTCCATCTTAATTATGATATTAAAATATTTGAGATTATGCCCTTGTATTTGAAAGCAGAAGTCATAGAAAGCCATGAAATAGTCTACACGCGCGATATCCTTGATTTCTACGAGTATCTCTATTTTTTCAGGAAGCTCTGGAAGGATCAGGAGCACAGACAGCACATAACCAAAGAAGAAGCTCTTCGCATGTTTGAGTAATATGACTCTTTGTTATCATACCCAACAAGAGCCTGTCCTATCTTCTTTTTAGAACCCTGACAATCCCCAATAGAACGTTGACCCTGGGCACCCTTTTCATATATAACCTGTATTTCTCCCCAAACTTTTCAATGCACCGCTCCTCTTCCTTGAACAGGTCCAGGTACCCGAATATCATGGAAAGAACGCCGAAAGTCACTACCAGTACCTGCTGTGCCACAAGCATTATTCCAAGATTTATCAAAATCCACGCAACGCCATTCTGGGGATGCCTGACCACAGCATACATCCCAGAATCCACGAGTTTCGTGGTGCGCATATAAGAGTCTCCTTTTTCAACTCCACCTTTTCTACGAAAAGTGATAATGGGCATAACACCGAAACCCCCAGCAGTCCACAGAGTGATCCATCCAATAGTGGCAATAAGGGAGGAACCTTCCCGGTTATAGAAGACCACTGCCAGAATGATCTGCGCCACTGCACATAGTCCTCCCACAGTAACGAAGAGATAAGGATGTGCATTATGGACAAAATCCTTCCATTCACTCATAGTTTTCCTCCTTTCCATTCCCAGAGCTGAAGCCAGCACCAGTATAAGAGTCTTCCACATACGCTCTAGCGTACGTCAGTCTCTGACTATTCATGAGAATCCCCTTCTTTCGTCCTGCATGCTTTGATTGCTTCAATAAAAACCTTTCTCTCCCTCTTTTTTATAGATATAAGCCTTTGTCTTCTCAGATAACTCAGTCGGATGCACTTCGTGCAAAGCTGTAATAACAGCAACCAATAACCTATCAGAAGAGACTTCCTCTATCGAGAGGTCTCTGAGGCATGCGGGTCAATGGATCCAGGCTTTCCTGAAAAATGAAGGCCCCAGTCAGCGCCACGTGATAACAATTGATTCGCGCTGGAAAAGGCCTACAGCAGCCTTCAAGAACACGATATCCAGAACCACCATTCCCATACATACAAAGAGCAGTGTTCTTCCAACAAGTACGGTCACTCCCACCAATTGCATGATGACAATGGCAAGTACTGGCAGCACAATGATTATCGCCAAGTTCTGAGCACCTTTGGGATCACGTGCACGGGAAGATCCTATCACGCCCAGCATGAAAGACAAAAATGAGATGAGGGGGACAAGGAGAACAAGAGAAACAACCCACAATCGATTGACCACGTACTGAATCAGGTTACCCCAACCGATGGCAGCAATCATACCCAGGAAGCATCCTGCAACAATCCAGGTAAGGATCAGCGAGGGGAAAAGGCCTGCCAGTGATTTTCCCAACAGCAGTTCCCAGGTTCTTACAGGGGTGGCCAGAAGTGGCTCTAATGTTCTGGTCTGCTTTTCCTCAACAATACTGAACGTGGCAAAACTCACTGCTATCATTGTCGGAATCAGCAAGAAGTAATAGGGAATCTGCCCCATGAAAAAGACCTGAAACTGTTCTGCAACAGATAGCTGCGATATTTCCGGGAATACCTGCAGCCATTTCTCCATTCCTGCTCTCAGAATTGTATTCTGGAGAGCTGCAGGACCTGCATATCGAGAAACCAGATACAGTACCACCAGAGCCTGAACCATGATGATGAAAGGCAGCACTGTGACAAACATACCAGAATTCAGATCGCTGAAGACAACCTTCCATTCCTTTTTCATGACATTCGTTATCCTTTTCTGAGCTGAATTCCTTCTGTTCATAATTCTTCCTCCTCTCTTGTCAGGGTCAGATAAACGTCCTCCAGCGTATGCTTCTTCTCAAAGACACTTGTGATATTGCCGTTTTTTTCCACAATAGCTCTTACCAGGGCAGGACGATTCCTGTCAAAGTCCTGTAGCTCCAGGATCAAGGAGGTCTTATCCCTCTTCACAGTCTCGACAAAGTCCAGGTTCTGGACGGTGGTTAGTATGGCGTCATCCAGTGATTCAAGCTCCACTACCACTTCTCTGCGGAACAGGCTGCTCCTCAGATTTTCAGGAGTGTCCATGGCAATTAACCTGGTCTGAAACACTGCAATTCTATCACAGAGTAGTTCTGCCTCCTCCAGGTTATGAGTGCATAGGAAGACAGTTCTTCCCATTTTCTTCAAATCCATAATGAGATCACGTACTTCTCTGGCAGATTTGGGATCAAGACCTGCAGTAGGCTCATCCAGGAATAATATGTCAGGTTCATGCAACAGGGCCCGGGCCAGTGCCAGACGCTGGCTCATGCCTTTGGAAAACGTTCCCACCTTATCATTTCGTCTCTCCCACAGTCCAAATCGCTTCAAATAAATGGCGGCCTGGGATTCTGCATCAATGGCATAGAACCGTCCAAAGTAGAGGAGGTTCTCCCATGCGCTCAATCGTTCATAGAATCCGGGAGTCTCTGTGAGGAGCCCAATGTGTTCATGGAGCTCGTCTACGTTTTCACTGACGTCGAACCCGGCCACAGTAGCGTGTCCCGCAGTGGGGCTAATAATGCCGGAGAGCATCCGGACAGTTGTGGTCTTTCCAGCACCATTTGGCCCCAGAAATCCCAAGACTTCACCTTTTTCTACGTGCATGGTCAGGTTCTGCACTGCCTGTCGCGTGTCAAACGTTCTGGTAAGGTCCTCGGTTTCAATGATAGCCATGGACCCTCTCCTGGATTAGAAATATAAAAAAGTTCCCGTGCCTTGAATTGACAGTTTTTGCTGTGCTTTGAATCTCAACTATGGAAGTCTTCTGCATACGTGACGTGCAGTGTCATTTCTGCCATATAGTCCTCTTTTCAATTTATGGTACAGACTTTTTCTAACCTGAAGCATGGATTTTCCGGGGAAGAAAGAGGGTTAGGTATCTGGAGAATGGAGCTATCATCGAAGGTGTATCACGGGTTGCAACCCAAACCTCTTTATATGGTAATCACTCAGTGTAGTCCAGGGCTCGTAGCTCAGTTGGTATGAGCGCTGCCTTCGCAAGGCAGAGGCCGCGGGTTCGAATCCCGCCGAGTCCACTGAAAGCTCTGTAGAACTACCCTTCCCCATGACTGCCCATATTGAACCTATATCCAAAATATGGTACCCTCATGAGGGAAACAACCCTGACAATTCCCCCTTGATGAGCTTTCTCCTATAAAAAGCTTTATAAAGGCTCACAGGTATAAACCTAACAATCCCCATAATAAGTTATCCTTACAGGAGTGAGAAAATGCGCTCTATTGCTGAACATGCTGTCCAAAATGTTTCGCGTGAAGAGGCTTCCCACTATTCATCCCCCATGGATGAGGAACTGGAAGAAATCCTCCGTTCGAGCCAGGCCAAGATCAAAGTAGTTGGCGTTGGCGGAGCAGGGTGCAATGCAGTCCAGAGATTATTTGAAGTGGGAGTAGAGGCAGCCGAAAAGATATCTGTCAATACAGATGCCCAGGACCTCCTGAAGAAGGCGGCCCAGACCAAGCTCCTCATTGGCAGGACCATCACTGGCGGATTGGGAGCAGGAAATGATCCAATCATAGCAGAAGAATGTGCCAGGGAAGATGAACGGCTAATCAGAGATGCAATTGAAGGGGCAGACATGGTTTTCGTCACCTGTGGACTGGGTGGAGGTACAGGTAGTGGGGCATCACCCGTTGTGGCAGAAGTAGCACGTAAGATAGGTGCCTTGACTGTCTCCATTGTTACCTTACCTTTCACGGTAGAAGGAATGAGAAGACAGCGAAATGCAGAGCGTGGCCTGGAAAATCTGAGAAAAGCCTCCGATACTGTTATTGTCATTCCCAATGACAAATTGCTTGAGATGGCTCCCGGACTTCCTATTACTGCAGCGTTCAGGGTGGCAGATGACATTCTGATCCGGGCAGTAAAAGGCATAACTGACCTGATAACACAGCCGGGACTGGTCAACCTGGACTTTGCTGATGTTCGCTCCGTCATGAAGGATGGAGGAGTAGCCATGATCGGCATGGGTGAATCAGACACTGACCGCAGAGGTGAGGAAGCGGTATCTGATGCTCTACACTCCCCCTTGATTGATGTGGATATTACAGGAGCCAATGGTGCTTTAATCAATATTACAGGCTCTTCAGACCTGAAACTGGAAGAAGCAGAGCATGTGGTGGAGACTGTCTCCAACGAATTAAACCCCGAAGCTACTATCATCTGGGGTGCCCAAATCGAGGAAGAACTGCATGGGACCATGCGGGTGATGGTTGTTCTGGCAGGAGTGAATTCTCCCTACATTCTGGGTCCTCAGAAAGGCATTATGGTGGAGAAAGAAGGAGAATACAAGAAGCTGGATCTAGGAATAGAATTCTTATAGGTGGATTCAATGGATATAAAAGAGAAACTGGGAACTTATACACGAGTATTGCGGCTGGCTCGAAAACCCGATAGCAAAGAATACCAGCAGGTGGCCAAGGTTACCGGCCTGGGTATTGTCGTCATTGGGGCTGTTGGGTTTCTAATAAAGCTCGTCTCACAGCTCATTACCAGGTTTTACGGTTGATGGAAATGATCTATGCGTTGAAAGTGACACTAAACCAAGAACGAAACGTAGCTCGCATGCTGGAGAGCAAGATCCGCAGTCGAGGTATTGAAGTCCAGAGCATTCTGGCACCGGAAGTTTTAAAAGGGTATCTCTTCATAGAGGCGGAAGATAAGGGACCTGTAGAGGAAGCTATAGAAGGTCTCAGGCATGTGAGAAGTATTCTGGAAGGTGAAATAGAGTTCTCAGAGATTGAGCACTTTCTGGAAGCTAAGCCTACAGTGACCGGTATCGAAAAAGGAGATATTGTGGAATTGATAGCTGGTCCTTTCAAAGGCGAACGGGCCAAGGTCATCCGCATTGATGTGGATAAGGAAGAGCTGACTATTGAATTGATTGAGGCTATCGTTCCCATTCCTATAACAGTCAGAGGCGACTACGTAAGAATTGTACAAAAGAAGGGATAGACATGAAGAAGCAGACTGTGGATGCATTGGTGGACGGAGGAAAAGCAACAGCAGGGCCTCCTCTGGGGCCTGCCCTGGGTCCCCTGGGGCTTAACTTAAACCAGGTCATTGCAGCTATTAATGAAAAGACTGCAGCCTTTGACGGTATGAAAGTACCCATTAAGCTCATTGTTGATCCGGAAACCAAGAATTTTGAAATAAAAGTGGGCACACCACCTGTATCAGCTCTGGTAAAGAAGGAACTTGGGTTGGAGAAGGGAGCCCAGACTCCTGGAGTTGAATCCGTTGGTGACATTACCATGGAGCAGGTGAAGAAGGTAGCCCACATAAAAATGGACGATATGCTGTCTTACACCGAAGAGAACGCTATGAAGGAAGTCATGGGCACCTGTGTGAGTTTGGGTGTCACAGTGGAAGGAAAGGACCCCCGGGAAGTCCAGAAGGAGCTGTGATACTATGGAAGAGAAAGTGAAGAAGGCAATTCAAGAAGTGAAGAATACGCAGCGAAAATTTGAACAGTCTGTTGAGATGACCATTACTCTCAAAGACTTGGATTTCAAGCAGCCGGAGAGCAGAGTACGCAGCGAGGTTACCCTCCCCAGAGGGAGAGGAAAACCAGTACGCATTGGTGTCTTTGCAGAGGGCGACATGGCACAGAGAGCTAAGAAATTGAAGGTTGATGTGTACAGCACCGGGGATATTGAGGATATGGGAGCTGACAAGAAAAAGGCAAAGGGAATCGCAGACTCTCATGAGTTCTTTCTGGCCCAGGCAGACATGATGCCACTCATCGGTCGAACGCTGGGCCCTGTGCTGGGAAGAAGGAACAAGATGCCCAAGCCCCATCCCCCTATGGCTCCTCTGGAACCAGTTATTGAACGGTTGAAGAAGACAGTGGCGATTGACAGCAAGGGACAACCTGTCGTTCACTCATTTGTTGGAACAGAAAAGATGTCAGAGGACGACCTGGCAGAAAACGCAGTGGCCGTTCTGGGCGCTGTTGAACGTCTGCTCCCGCGAGGGGAAAACAACATCCATGCTGTTTACATGAAAACGAGTATGGGAAAAGCAGTGAGGGTGATGTAGATGGCGCATGTAGGTGCAGGCAAGAAGCAGGAAGTCCAGTCTTTGAAGACAGCACTTGATTCATATCCTGTCGTAGGGTTGGTGGATGTCCAGGGTATCAAGGCCCGGCAGCTGCAACGAATCAGAGAAGATCTCCGGGGCAGCGTCTTGATTCGTGGATCCAAGAATACCCTGATAGCCATTGCTCTGAAGAAATCAAAGCATGAAGTGGAAGCACTCACCCCATATCTGGAAGGTGGTGCATCTATAATCTGCACAGACATGGACCCATTCAAGCTCAACATGCTGCTGGAGAAGAGCAGAACTCCTGCCCCCGCCAGACCTGGCGATGTAGCTCCTGAAGAGATCGTCATATCTGCAGGAGACACAGGGTTCCCTCCGGGGCCTCTGGTGGGTGAACTGCAGCGCGCAGGGATTCCTGCCCGTATTGAGAAAGGGTCAATCATCGTCCAGAATGATCATGTTTTTGTTAAAGCAGGGGAAGAAATTGATGAGAAGAAGGCAGAGATCCTCAAGAAACTGGGGATTGAGCCCATGAGTGCGGGCCTGGACCTTCTGGGTGTCTGTGAAAAAGGACGCTTATATGAATCCTCAGTCCTGCATGTGGACAAAGAGGGGTTCACTGCCCAGCTGGGACTGGCATACCAGCAGGCTTTGTCCCTGGGAGTGGAAGCCTGCATTGTGACGGAACAGACTCTCTCCCTGCTGGTTCAGAAAGCAGTACGACAATCACGATCACTGGCTCTGAATGCCTGTATCATGTCACCGGAAGTTCTTCCTCAGCTCCTGGCAAAGGCATATGCCAATGCACGGGTCTTGAACAGCCTCGCAGGAGGCGAACCCATCCATGCGGCTGTCTCACCAGGAGAAGAGGCAGAAGCTGAGCCGAAAAAGGAAGAAGAAAAAGAAAAAGCCGAAGAAGATGCCCTTGGAGGACTGGGAGCTCTATTTGGCTAAGTGGAGGTGTTCTTAATGGAGTACATCTATGCAACGCTAATGCTTGATGC
>JACVGW010000102.1:2439-8150 GCA_018992565.1 Theionarchaea archaeon | reverse complement strand
CTCTACATTGGAAAACATGCATAGACACTCCTCTTCCTCTAGCAATTATTTAAACCTTTCTATGAAAGCACAAGAAAAATATCTTTTTATATCAAATTTTTAATTCGAATTATTTGAAGGTATTATATGACTTTATGAATCTCTTTCAGTAAAAATAGACCTGTGATATTGAAATAAATCCAGATTCAGGAGAAAAGAATAGTGCCAAATGAATCATGAAAACCCATGAAGATAGCCACATTTTGGGCAAATTCACAGAAAGCAAAATATGCATCAATATTGCTTCGATCTTGTATGTTTCTTGAGACTTTATAGAACCTTATCATATAGAATATAGAATCATATTTTTGAGCCATTGAGATTCTCAAATATGCAGCATCTCTTAACCAAAGTTTTTCAGGAGAGCTATTTAGGATTCCGACAGCAAAGCAATGTGAAGTGTTACCTGAAAAATCCCTAGTTATGGAATCAGGGAACAATATCATGATCTTTGCCAGTGTCGTCCACTCAGAAATCAAGAGAAGGCTTTTCTGTTCAATCTTTGACACGAAAATCAGGGAGTCATCAAAGCCTTTAATCATGCCTCACTGATTTCTCAAGACAGGTTCAAGAGATAATGGATAACGAAAAAGCTATTCGATCTGACTAACCCGGGAAGGCTACTTCAACCAGTCTCTCTACCATCCAAAAAGTATATTACGCTCCACAGTCACTACACTTCATGCCAGATTCACTCTATCACCATCTCAAAACCCTCACTGAATTATCCGGTCCTGTAGGACGGGAATTTTTGGTCCAGCAGTACATGGAAACCCAGTTCTCTCTCCACACAGAATCCGTCGCTTTCGACAGAGTCGGTAACTTGCAGGCACATTTCCCGGGAGAAGGACCAAAGACAATCATAGCTGCCCATGCCTGCGAAGTCGGATTTGTAGTCAAGAATATAACTGAGGATGGATTCCTGCAAATTGCTCCTAACTATAAGACACGAGTCCCTGATACCAGAATACTCCCTTTTCATGAGGTTACCATATTCACAGACACCTACCAGTCCATAGATGGGGTCCTGACCATGGATACTGGCCATGTTGTAGATAAGGAATCCCGGGAAAAGGTCCCCAGTCTTGACACTATTCTGGTGGACATTGGAGCAACCTCAAGAGAAGAAGCCTACTCCTCCCACCTTCATGTGGGTTGTCCTTTGACCTGGAAAGCACAAACCAGGAAACTCAATATTCGAATCAAGGGAAAATCTATGGACGATAGGCTGGGATTGGCCATCCTGATCCAGCTGGCAGCCTTCCTCTCCAAGACTTCTGTGACCCGGGACATATTCCTGGCATCCACTGTCCAGGAAGAAATCGGGGTTAGAGGTGCCCATGCACTAGCCTCCCAACAGACCTTTGATGAAGCGTACATCCTGGAGATCATACCTACTTCTCAAAGAAATCAAGCTCTCAGACTAGGACAGGGACCAGCTATCGTTTACAAGGATGGATCCATGCACTATCACCATCCAACTATTATCAAATGCAGAGAAACAGCACAGAATTCCAATATCCCGCTGCAGCCTGCAATCCTGGAAAGGGGAATCACTGATGGGCTGGGTTTCTTCGTGAACTCCGCCTCCCGTACTGCGCTTCTGGGCTGTCCGACTCTGTACCCTCACTCTCCGGGAGAGACTATCAACAGTGAAGACCTCAGTAACCTGCAGCATCTCATGGAGAACATTCTGATGTAGCTCCTCTCGTGGTCATTATTTGTTTTTCTTTTCACTCTTTCTGTTCTTCTGTCTCTATCTTTCTATCTGATTCTTCAGTATTCTGGCCTTTGTCACAGTTCTACCCTCTTTGAAGACTTCAGCAATCCTCTCCACAGCTTCAAGTTTGTGGACGATAGCATCCAGATAGGAGAATACATCTCCAGGATACAATAATAGCCCATAGTCCTGTCTGAACCGCTTGGATATCCCGGAGGGCGATAACCCCTTTACCCGCAATTCGCAGATATATCTGGAAATATTCCATTTAGAATGTTCACAGTACGGGTTTTCCCGGCAATCACACACAAAAAACGCTTTCAATATGGTCAATCCCACTTCGCTCCTGCCCAGGACTTCCAGACATGCTCCTGAAAACAGTGTATCTACTTCCAGATTTAGCTGTGACTTCAACCTCTGCGTCAAGTACACATTTTCAAATAGCTCCAGAGGGATTACTATGTCCAGAATATCCTTCCTCAAATTCCGCCTGATGAATTCAGCCTGCTCAACATTCAGGAATGAGACTGAGACCGCCCTTCCATATCCTGTAATGCTTTCGTCTGTCACCATTCCGTACTTCTCCAGTTCTCCTGCCAGAGATGGCCGCAGCTCCCACAGTGCATACCTGTTGACTGCCTCAAGGCTCAGCCCACATGCTCTTGCAGCCAGCGCATTCTCCAGTTCCTGCTCCTCTGTGTACACCATATCCACGTCTTCCATTTCTCCTTCCAGCAAATGATGTAACACAGTATCTTCTTCTGAAAAGGGCTCCACCAGTAAATACACCTTACCTTTCTCATGGTATAAGGGACGCCCTGCCCTCCCTGTCATCTGTTCGAATTCCTGCTTCCGGAGCGGTTCAATCCCCATTTTATAACTGTCAAATATGACACACGAAGATGGGAAATCCACTCCAGCAGATAGAGCTGCTGTGCAACAGACTGCCTGCAATTTTTGATTCCAGAAAGAGGTTTCAGTCGACTTCCGCTTGACATAGGGTAACCCTGCATGATACGCCTGTGCTCGTATCCCCTTTGATCTCAGAAATCCTGCCAGTGTCTCGCAATTCCTGCGGGAGTTGGTAAAGAGAATGCTCTGCCCGTGGTAGCCGTACCGCGAGACTTCCTTCCATTCTTTCTCAATCAACTCTTTAATAGTATCATTCTTGTCTGGAGTCAATACAATGTGCCGTTCCAGCGGTACGGGACGTTCTGTGTATAAGACAAGCCTGCATTTTAGGTCTCGGCTGATTTCCTCCGGATTTCCCACAGTGGCTGACAACCCCAGAAACTGCGCCTCCGGGTACAACGCTCTCAGCCGGGAAATCATCCCGTCCAGCCGGGGACCCCGTTCTGGATCTGACACCATGTGCACTTCATCAATGACAATACATCCAACGTCACCCAGGCCCACATTGGCACGGATGAGAAAATCCAGCCCTTCATATGTCCCAACGATGATATCTGCATTGACATCACTGTCCATCACTAGGAGGTCTTCTGCAGTGTGAATCCGGCTCATACCCACCCTGATAGACACACTGCATAGAGAGCTGTACCTTTTCTTGAAATCCTCATACTTTTGGTTGGCAAGGGCCACTAAAGGAACCAAGAACAGAAGCTTCTTACCTTCACAGACCTTTTTCAATCCTGCCAGTTCTGCTATGAGTGTTTTTCCTGAGGCAGTGGCTGATACCACCAGCAGGTTCTGGTTGTTGAGCAGTCCAGCCTCCACTGCTTTCTGCTGGATGGGGAGCAGGGTTCTGACTTCCTTTTTGAAGATGGCCTTGAGACGTTCTGGGATTTCCAGATCATCTACCGACAGGAGATTCTCTGGCATTTCCCCCTTTATGACATCATACAGCGTATCTTTGGCTGTGGAATACCGCGGATCCAGGAGAGTAATGATCTGGTCTACGTTCTTCAGCCTGTCCAGGATTGGTTCTACTGGTACTGAGACCTTTCTGAACTTGAGTTCTTTCTTCACCTCATGTAGGGCACAGGACCTGCAAATCTTCTCACCGTGAAATACATATTCAGGATTTTGGGTCACTCTCCCTTCCATGAAACAGTGGCGGCAGAGGTCAATCCATTCATATGGTGTCTGAAGGTAGGAGAATAGCTCTTCCAGCTCTTTCTTAATGGCCAGGGTCTCTTCATCTCGGGAAAGGTACACGGGTTCAGCTTTGAGCATCTGGACTGCTCTCTTGGGCTGGTACACTTCATCCCCTGAACGAAATCGATGAGGCCTTATTCTACCTTTTTCTTCTCGTAAGGTTAGATAATAGATTTTTTTGCCATTCTTTATTGAGTAAATCTCAATTTCTGGCTTCTTCCGGGTAGTCTTTCTAATAATAAGCATGATATTACCTAAGTAGAGCACCTGCCAACCGTTACGTACTATTCTCTTCTTTCCACAATGATCCTGCATCGGGTGGCAAGGGCAGCAATAGTACCTAGAGCGGCCAGCCAGGGCGCAATGAGTACTCCTATGACTCCTATCGTAACAGGTATTTCCAGGAGGAGCTTATCATGTTCATTCTTTACGATGACTCTCGTCACGTTTCCTTCATGAATGAGTTCTTTGATTTTCTCCACGAGATGGTCAGAATCTATGTAGAATTCCTCCCGTGTGGTACCTACAGAAGCACCGCACCTGTGGCAGAATTGAGCATTTTCCAGGAGCTCTGCTCCGCATCTCTTGCATGTTGTCATACTCTCCCTCTTGCATGTAGTGGTAGAGAAAGAAGAGGAGCATATAAATACTTTTTGAAAAACAAAGGTTCTGATGTGTTTGATGAGAAGCCGGATAATCAGCCCAGGGGACGAGTAAAAAGAGAACTGGCCGTAACCCGACTCCTCACCAGAGCGGAAGGTTCGTGTTTGAATTACCTAGTTCTTTCGTTCTGGAGGAACATTTATATGCCTTTCTTGGAAAAAAGATGTAATAATTTTTAAAAAGATATGGAACTAAATTATTCTATGATTAGAGTTCATTTCCTTGCTTTAATGGCCGCTGCTTTTCAAACTGAGGTACTACACTTAGGAATATGCCATGAATCTCCTGTTGAATGAAGATTAGGTTCGTATCTTGTCATATTACTCCTTCTTCCCGCAACTCCTCAATCTCAGCCTCAGAGATTCCTATATCCTGCAGTATCGAACGTGTATGCTCTCCAAACAAGGGAGGAGGGAGCCGTATCTCAGCGGGACACAGGGAGGACTTTATGGGCGTCCCCACCTGGTCAATGACCCCTGCAGCAGGATGTTCTACTTGAGAAACCATGTTTCTATGAAGAACCTGTGGATTTCTACATACCATTTCCAGGTTATTCACTGGAGCACAGACATTTTCAAGCGTATCCATCCATTCTTGCTGGGACCTTTCTTTGAATATGCTGCTGATTATCTGTTTCAGTTCTTCCTGATCTTCATCAAATTGGTGTGGTACGAGATCGTCTCTTTCAACTGCTGTACAGAATTCTTGCCAGAACTTGGATTCTAAAGCTCCAAGTGTAATGAATTTCTCATCATTTGTTTCATACACGTTGTAGCAGGCGAGCCCCCCTGATAAAGCCATCTTTTCTGGAACAGGAGACTTCCTGGTGGCAAAGTACTCTCCTGCATGTACTGACAGCAAGGATATGATGCCGTCCAGCATAGAAATATCAACATGCTGACCCTTGCCAGTTCTTTCCCTGAAAAGCAAGGCAGACAAGATACCAATGCACGCCAGTAACCCAGATGCAGTATCTGCAATTTGAACCCCGGGTATTTCTCTGTTCCTGGTAATGCTCAGTACTCCACCCAGTCCAATAACATTGATGTCATGAGCCGCCTTATGAGTATACGGTCCATCTTGTCCATAAGCTGTTATAGAGCAGTAGACAATCCCCGGGTTCACTTTTTGAGCTTCTTCGTAATGGATCTGAAGCGCTTGAAGGATACCC
>JACVGW010000102.1:0-2339 GCA_018992565.1 Theionarchaea archaeon | reverse complement strand
GGTCCATCTTGTCCATAAGCTGTTATAGAGCAGTAGACAATCCCCGGGTTCACTTTTTGAGCTTCTTCGTAATGGATCTGAAGCGCTTGAAGGATACCCGGACGGAAGCTCTCCAGAACGACGTCACTTCTTTCTACCAACTGCATGAAAATTCCTCTCCCTTTTTCTGTTTTCAGGTTCAGTGTCATGCTCTTCTTGTTCCTATTGACAGAAAGGAACCGGGCACTCTCCGTGTTGATAAAGGGGGGCATCCAGCGGGCATAGTCTCCTGTGGTGGGTTCTTCAATCTTGATCACGTGACATCCCAGATCGGCCAGGAGCATGGAGCAGTACGGTCCAGGTAATAACCGGGACAGATCCAGAATCCTGATGTTTTCCAGCATGAAACCACAGGTTCACTAGCTATGGAGTGTGATAAAGGTTTTCATGCGGGAGATGCAGAATCTGGTGGGTTAGCAGCTGTCAGCTTCTATTCCTTCTCGTCCTCGTGGCTGTGAGTCCACAAAGTCCTTTAATACACAGTACATACTATGTGTAATGATACTGGAGCCATATACGGCAAAATCTGTCATGAGGAAAAGTTCTCCCAGTCTTTTTTCCTGGGGAGAGGCATACTTGAATCCCTATCAGGGGTGCTACCATGACTGTGTGTATTGTGATGGGAAATCAGAGGGATACTACATGCACGAGGATTTTTCCCAGCGTATTAAAGTGAAAACCAATGCACCCCTTTTGCTGGAGCAGTTCCTGCGGAAGAAAGGGTATATACCCTTCTACAGGCAGAAGACCAATACTCTGGTCGATTTTATTCCTTCTTTAAGAGATTCAGCTCAGAGGAGTCAGCCACCAGGGTTCGTGCTCCACATTGGCGGTGGTGTGTGCGATGTCTACCAGCCTGCAGAGGCCGAAACCCAGATGACCCGTACCCTACTTTCTATTGCCCGTGATTATGGATTACCAGTCTTCATTCTCACCAAGAATACACTAGTTCTTCGTGATATTGAGCTGTTGAAACACATTAACAGGACTGCGTATGCGTGCTGCAGCTTTACCATCACGCTTGCAGACAACGAATCCCAGAAGATTTTCGAACCGCACGCCAGCACAACAGACGAACGATTTGAAGCAATCAGGACTCTGAGAAGGGAAGGAATTCATGCAGGGATCCACTTTTATCCAGTGCTCCCCTTCATTGGGGACACTGCTGAGAATATGGAAACTTTGTACACAAGAGCCAGGGAAGTAGGTGCAGAATTCGTGTACTGCTGGGGATTGACTCTAAAACCAGGGCGCAACAAAGAGGAATTCCTCTCAGTGATACAGAAGCACTACCCTCACCTCCTTCAAAAGTATCAGCTCCTGTATGGCAACAATGACAGGTACGGTAACATCAATATAAATCAGCTGGAGGAGACCGGGGTTGTGTACCCTGAGCTCACAGGATACAAGATAGGATATGAGCATGCTGTCAGGTATGCACCAGACCGGTATATTCCCCGAGGGAGGATCTCCGGAAATTTGAAATGCTCAGAATTCCTGCTGAAAGTCAGTTACATCAGAAAGTGTATTCTCCGGGAGAAGAACGTTCCTGTGGTCTACAGGGCAGTCACCACTCTGGAGAACCTGGACACAGATATTACTCACATGAGTCAGGAAGAGCTTGAAGCACTATCTGTTCCCGGCGAGGTTACACCTTACCTTACTGAGTACCTGAAGGGAAGAAACTACCTGGACGAACTTGAGGAGAAGGCCTATCATTTGGTTTCTGCTGGGCTATTGGGTGCGCGCTAGTCTCTTGAGGCAGCAGTGCTGTTCCATGCATCTCGTATTGAGGGATTCTTATCAAGGTACTGAGCTACCACACCTTTATCGACTCTGTTAAAGAGGCATGAGAAGTTTACGCAGCTGGAACACACGTACTTCTGGAGAGTCCAGAAAAAAATGATCAATCCCCAGAGTGCAAGGAATGCAAGGGTCATCTGATTCCCCAGGATCAGGAAGGGGAAAGGGTACCCTCCAATAAGGATGAATCCCGCCACCAGCTGGACTTTTTCTCGCCAGGAAATGGGAGCTGGAGTGTATTTCCACAGCTTTATCACACCGTAGTTGGCAATACAGTGCAGTATCCGGCCTTCCTCAGCGTAGAAAGGGCAATGTCTGCAGAGAATCCGACTCTCCCACACGTTAAAGAAGAACAGCATGAATGCAATCCATATGAGAATGTACATGACATATCCTGATTGTATCATGCCTATGAGGGCAGGAAAGGCGAATGTCAGGAACAGCCCTGCAAAGTGGAACAAGTCTCCTGGGTTGAACTGGCACTTGAGGTAAGGAGC
>JACVGW010000101.1 GCA_018992565.1 Theionarchaea archaeon | reverse complement strand
CTTTGAATTATCTATAAACCTTTTTCTATATAAAAGGAGATTAATCCTGTAAATAATGGAAAAGCTTATAAATACTTTAGGGTAATTCTAACAACAGAATCAGTCTTAGATTCTGTAGTACAAAATGAAAGGAGGTGAATACTTATGTACGCAAAGCCCAGATTAGAAGAAATTACTGTAAGGATTACAGCAGACAAGTGGCTCATCAGCCTGCCTGCCGTGCCATACTAGATCAACCAATGTAGTACTTCTTTACTTTCTATTTTTTTTATTTATGCAAAGAGAAGTATTCACTGACAAAGGATTCTTTGAACGCCAAAGATACGGATTAGAAAGCGAAAGAAAGTGATGTAATGGCCAAAGGTGGATTGAGCTTTGTAGACTGGGATGTCACTCCACGTTGTAACCTTAATTGTAGGCATTGTTATGCAACGTCTCTGTATAGAGGAAACCAAACAGAGCTGTCCACAGAGAACATGATGTGTGTTCTGGAAAACCTGTGTATTCTACCAATCGCGAATGTGGGAATGTTCGGAGGCGAACCGCTGCTTCGGAAAGACCTTCCACAGATAGTAAGGCAGGTAAAGAACAGGAATTCAGCCCCGTTTATTATCACGAATGGACTCCTTCTCACTGAGGAGTTGCTGGAGTCTCTTATTGAGGCAGGGCTCAAGGGCGTTGCAGTGAGTATTGATGGAGCTTCTAGAGAGACCTATTCATACATTCGCAGGGGAAGTAATTTCGACAAGGTAGTGGGAAATGTCTCAGCTGTGGCCACGCATTCTCTGGATTCACTGGTGATGGATGTGGTTGTTTCCAAAATGAATGTTCATGAGGTTACTACACTTATCAAAATGGCAAAGGACATGAATTTCACTCGTGTCATTTTGGAGATGCTGTCATATCAGGGAAATGCAGCTACCATGGAACGGAGTGTCATCCTTTCTCCTCTGGAATTCATCCATCTTGCTGAAACTGTTATTGAGACCCTTCTTGAACTTGATATGAATTGTGAATTTGTCACTATGTTATTTGCCATGCCCCCTTTGATTGAATATTTGAATGAGAAGTATGGCATCCACCTGCCAATAGAACCAAAGAAATGTGGGGCGACCACGTCAACCATCTTCATCCGTGCTGACGGGACTGCTTTTCCTTGTAAAGGTGCTCTCCCGGACCTCACCCTCAAGAATCATGATGTATATGTCAGTCGTGGCAGCAGTCTCCTGGAGAATGGAATTGTCGATATTTTATGTTCTGAGGATTTTGAACGATTGTTTTATATGCAGTCTCCAAATGTGATAGCAGAATATCTCCCCAGGTGTGACGAATGTGATTTTTTCCCCAAGGAATGTGTGCCATGTCCCATAGCGGCCATGGATCCAGGGAAGGAATACGCAGAGATTTGTGAAGACTATCCTGTCGGGAGAATCTGTGAGGAAATAGAGTGTATGAGGTGAAATGAATGGAAGATACAGCCAAACCAAAAAGAGTTGCACATGTCCGGCCACGTGAACAGGGGGATGATCTGGCCCTCTTCAACGTGATGACTGCCCAGTATTTTGTGGTTAACGAAGTGGGACGCGAAATATGGAACCAGTGCACTGGTGATCGCACCATCAGAGAGATTGCGCAGGAGATTCACACCACGATTGAGGGTGCTCCCTCGTTTGATGAAGTCCTGGCTGACACCATAGAATTGATTGAGGACTTGAAAAACAAGAGTCTTGTGACGGTCTGAGTGAAGAAAGAGGAGATAGGAATGACAGATATTACTCTGATGAATTCAGTGATTGGTGCAGGCAGAGGGCAGTTGGGCATTGGCCTCCTGTACATTGCAGCGTCTCTGGAAGAAGCCGGGTATTCCGTTGAATTTACAGACTATCAGAACGAAGATGTGAAAAGAAAGGCAGATCCGGAAGTGCTCTCACATTTCATGGAATCTTCTGCGCCTGTTCTGGGTATCAGTGTCTTTTGCAATGCACTACCTTCCGTACTGAAGGCTGTGAGTCTTCTGAAAGAGAGCCATGATGTTACTGTCATACTTGGAGGACCAGCTGCCTCGGTGAGTACTGAACGCCTTCTGGAACTCTCCGCGGTTGATATAGCAGTTGTGGGTGAAGGTGAAAGGACTATTGTGGAGATCATGGAGGCTCTTGACAGGGGAGATTCCCTCAGCTCTGTGAATGGTATCTGCTATAGAGACAACGGCAACATTGTGACCACACCGGAGCGGCAGCGAATTGTCGATCTGGATTCTGTGCCTTTTCCAGCCTATCATCATATCGATTTTGGAGAATACAGGAAAGAGGCAAATGTCATTACTGCCCGGGGTTGTCCATTCCAGTGTACGTTCTGTGTCAAGTCCATCTGGAAGAGCAGAAAGACGTTACGCTCTGTTGAGAATGTTATAGATGAATTGCTGCAAATCGAGGATAAGATTGACAGGATCAATTTGTCTGATGACACCTTCGTTCTAGAAAAAGAACGGGTGGTGGAATTCTGCGAGAGCCTCAAGAAAGAAGGCATTGATAAGAACTGGTCCTGTACTGGCAGAGTCGGTATGTTGCCGGACTCGCTCATGGAATCCATGAGTCATGCCGGGTGTGATACTCTCTTTCTGGGAATAGAATCAGGGTCTAGTTCTATCCTTAAGAAGATACGGAAAGAATTCAAGCCAGAAGAGGCGAGACAGGACATTGTAAGGGCGAATCAACATTTCGATCGAGTTTACACATCATATATGTGGGGATTTCCTGGAGAGTCTCTGGATGATTTCTATGATACTGTGATGTTTCAGATGGAAGATGTCCAGATGTCAGGAGTCCAGCCGGTAATGACGCTGGTGACGCCATTTCAGTCCACAACACTGTACAGTGAGTATTCTCATACACTCAAGTTCATGCTGGACAATACATATAATGGCTCTACACTGCCTCCTCCTGAAAGACTGAGAGGTTACCCTGAACTGGAAGATCTGGTGAGGAGAAATCCAGACGTTTTCAGCTCATTCTACTACTATGAGAATGAAGGATTTGAGGAAAAATGCAAAATGATTGATAAAATAAGGGAAAGAGAGAAGAAGGAGGGATCTTCATGAGTGATATATTAATTTTAAACTCTGGATTTGGTGAATATCGGCCAGGTCTTCCTATTGGACCCCTGAGAATAGTCTCCATTCTGGAAGAGAAGGGGTTTTCGGTGGATTTTAGAGACTATCAGCTCCATGACCCCACACGCCACCCTGACCCCAATGAATTCTATTCCTTCATGAACCCCACCTCAGACATCGTGGGAATCAGCGTCATCTGCAATGCGCTTCCCACAGTTCTTGGGGCTGTGGTGAAGCTGAAGGAAGAACACCCGGATACGCTGGTGATTCTGGGAGGACCTGCTCCAACGGATGTAGGAGGGAGCATCTTGGAGGAGTATCCCGTGGACGTTATCGTGATGGGAGAAGGTGAATACACAACTGTAGAATTGATGGAAGCCCTGCAGGAGGGAACTCCCCTGGACACGGTTAAGGGTATCGTATACAGAGACAATGGCAAGGTCATAACTACTCCACCACGAGAGAGAATCAAGGACCTGGATTCACTCCCTTTCCCTGCATATCATCACGTCAATTTTGCTGACTATCAGCGGCTTGCTTGCATCATGAGCGCCCGTGGGTGCCCCTATGACTGTGGGTTCTGCAGTGCGCATTCAATCTGGCAGCGTCACATGGAGTACAGGTCAGTGGAGAATATTGTTGAAGAAGTCCTCCAGGTGGCAGATGATTCCATCATGCTTGGATTCCTTGATGACACATTTGTCATACAGAAATCCCGTGCCATGGATATTATAGATGCAATCCGTGGCGAAGGAGTGGATCTTCCGTATACATGCAATGGAAAAATAACGTTAATGGATGATGAGCTCTTAACCAAGCTCTCTGAAACAGGATGTTTCCAGCTCTTTTATGGTGTTGAGTCGGGATCAAATAGAGTACTCCAGAAACTGCATAAAGGGCATACTATAGAACAGGCACGGGAGGTCATACGGAAGACAGTGACCTACGATTTTGAACGAGTGCGGACTTCATATATCTGGGGATTTCCATTTTCGTCACTCGAAGAGTTCTATGATACCCTGATGTCCATGGGAGAAGACATTCGCCTGAAGAAAGCAGTAACCCAGATGTCACTTCTCTCTCCATTGCCCAGTTCACCTATTTTCCAGGAGTACAGCCACCTCATACGGTTTGACCCCTCAATTCAATCCAGAGCAGGGGGGTTGCCAATTAAACAGTCTTTGAAGAGCTATCCTCATGTCACTGAAATGATCAAGGAATATCCGCAGGTTTTTTCAAGTTTCTACTACTATGATCACCCGGAGTTCAGACAGAAATTGGAGACAATTTCAAAAATAGACTGGAAAATCTGGGAGGTTGAAAGTGAGAAAGAACTTCTGGAGAAGAAGCAGAACTTTGAGGGAAAAGGGGGATCAGAGGAATGAACTACACCGCCGGGAAGTATCCTTTCCACATTAGAGTAATGATTTTAATAGCTTCTTTTCTCTCGCATCCTGTATACGGCAAAGCAACAGGTGTCCTCCTCATGGGAATACCCTTGAGCGTTATGCTATTTCAGATCGTCTCCTCCTTTTCAACACCGTCTCTCTCTAGGTTATTGCTGGTGATCCCAGTGACATATGGTGGTCTTTTTCTGGCAGCCTTTCTGCATGAGATGGGACATGTTGTTGTCTTACGATCCATGGGATGCAAGACAAAAACACAGCTCTTGTATAATTACCATAACCCCCTGTTGCTCTTTAATATGCGTACGGAAATAGCAGAGGATCATCCCGTCCATTCTTCAGCTACGTTCCTTCTGAGACGTGGACTTTCAGGGATTGCGGTAAACATTTTGCTGAACGTGCTCTTTCTCGCACTTTCCATATACTATAGTAGTGCATTTCTCAGTTATCTCGCCTTTCTTCAGGGATTCGGTTCTCAAGGAGCTACTTCTCTGTCTCCAACCACAGGAGATTCAGATGTACGCACATTGGCAACTGCAATTGAAGTCCAGGATGATGTGATTGTCAATGTGGAGGAAGGCAGCCCCATATCACTGGACATTGTAACAGAGATACATCTCAGACGTGCAATTGAGACCACCTACTGGATTCTCATTGAAGGATTGGACGTCTCACAGGCAACCCATAAGGGGTTTTTGGCATTTGACGTACCACACGGTATCATGTTTTTAATGCGCGACTTTGAGCAGGATTCCCTCACTCTCCATCTATCTGGGAATGCTCCTCATGAGATGACCATGTATACGAGAGGAGGCAGAGTTTTCTCAATTCCTGCCAGTTCAAAGGAGGTGTAATCATGGATTCTACGGGAGTAGAAAATCCAAACAAAGAAGGAACAGAAGAGAAGAAAAAATCCAGTATTCTCAGGGACAAGAACTTCTTGCTCCTGTGGGCAGGACAGGGGGTATCTCAGGCGGGAGATTGGATCTATCTCCTTGCTCTGGTCTCTCTTGTCATTGCAGAGACAGGGTCTGCCGCGGTAACAGGAACTGTCTTGATGATGATGGTAATCCCACAGGTCTTTTTGGGGCCCATAGCAGGAAGTTACGCAGACAGGTGGAGCCGCAAGAACCTCATTGTGTGGATGGATGCAGTGCGAGGAATCGTTGTCCTGTACTTGGGATGGCTTGTCATCAGTGACACCTTGACACTTCCTGTTCTCTACGTGGGAACAGTCATCATGTCGATAGCTCAGGTGTTTTTCAATCCTGCCCTGAGAGCATCTATTCCAACTATTGTCCCTGAAGAGGAGCTAAATCGTGCGAATAGTCTGATAGGAATCACTTCAAAGATTTCTGGCGTTATAGGACCTGCAATCGGAGGCATTCTGGTGGTAACCCTCGGAGTTCCTTTAGCTTTCATAATCAATGGAATATCATTTCTGTTCTCTGCGTTCTCTGAGTCTTTCATTACAATACCTCTTGTCAGACGTGAAGGTCCGGAAAAGCACGTTCTCGCCGATATGAAGGAAGGATTTGGATTCATTCTGGAGAAAAAGCCCATCCTGGGTATTATCATAGTCCTGGGAGCAATGACATTCTTTGCAGCACCCCTGGTGATCGTGTTCAAGATTCTGTCTGAAACGTACTATCATATGGGTGATCTGGCGTACGGGCTCCTCATTAGTGCGGATTCTCTGGGCATTCTGGTATCGACCTTCATTCTTGCTGTTAAGCCGAAGATAGAAAATAAATCTAGAATTCTCATCTTATTCCCTATTGTGGCAGGGGTGACTCTGCTGGGAATTGGCACGGTGATAAACTTCTACTTTGCTATGGCTCTCATGGCTATTCAGGGGATCATCAGCGGGTTTGGAGAGATCGTTATTATTACTCTTCTGCAAACGCTGACCCCAAATGAGAAACGTGGCAAAGTCTTTGGCGTCTATGTTACCATGACCATGGCCCTGGTCCCCTTATCATATGCAGTCATGGGCACTCTCATTGATTTGACATCTGTTGTTACCAT
Source organism: Theionarchaea archaeon (assembly GCA_018992565.1). GTDB lineage: Archaea > Methanobacteriota_B > Thermococci > Methanofastidiosales > SZ-28-30 > SZ-28-30. The sequence goes on along the minus strand of JACVGW010000101.1, from coordinate 1,624 downwards.
GCTGCTCATCTCCGGCACTGCATTGATCATTGGGGGAATCAGCATCTCTCTCGTGCCAGGCATCAGAGAACTCTAGTTGGAGTCACTGACTTCTTTTTTTTCTTTTTCAATGTGTGGCGAAATCAGATAAGAGCAGCAGGATTTCAAGAGAAAGCTAGGTTGATTCCACTGGTGCCATCTCTGATCCATTTCTGGATTCCAGGTGGACCTGGAAGTCAGGACTCTCAAGCCCGTGATAGGTTCTGCTCCATGGTTTTGAATAGCTCCAGCTTCTGCTCTAGCAAATCATGAGAGAAGTAATAGAAGGATGGGAAGAGCCCGGGATGTCTCTTCACCAGTGCGACTACCTCAGGGTATTCAAGGAGTTTTTCTCTGCCCAGGAGAAATCCAAGACGATGTGCAATTTCAGGATCGTCAGGAAATGCAATCTGGGCCCTATATTCCAAGAAAATAGCGGATTTTGGCAAAGGCGAAAGCAGAGCAAGCCGTGGCCTTACACGAGGGAGGTGTGTCTGGTGGAAAACTACCATCAGTGTGTCGTAGAAATCTTCGAGAGTTTCAAAGGGGTATCCCCAGATATATGACGTTTCAACATCTGTGTACTGTGTTGTCTTCTCCACAATCCTTGATGCTTCTTCAATAGTGAATTTTTTGTTCACTCTCTTCAAAACATTATTTGAACCAGATTCAATTCCATACAGTATCTCTTTACACCCATTCTTCCCCATGATTTCCAGCAGCTCTGACGTCATGAGGTTGATTCTTCCGTAGCAGGTCCACGGAATATCAATTGATTCTTGGTGAAATTGCTCAGCAAACCTCTTGACTCGCTGTGAATCTATTACAAAGGTGTCATCATAGATGAACATGTTCCTGACTCTCTTTTCTTTCAGGATCTGGAGCTCTTCTATGACATTCTCCACGGTTCTCTGAGTGATCTCTCTTTCCCATACCGAATGAGCGCTGCAGAATGTACATCTGTAGGGGCATCCCCTGATTGTCATTACTCCTCCTAAATAGTTGTAGTCTTTGAATTCGATTTTATCGTAAGCGGGGAATGGCAAAGAATCAAGATTTTGGATACGCTTCCTCCGAGGAGAAATGACAATGCGATCGTTGTCCCGGTACGCAATGCCCTCTATGCCCTCAAGGTTCTCTTTCTTATCAAGGGCCTGCATTACTTCCACAATTGTCTCTTCGCCCTCACCTACCACAATAATGTCCACCGGGAAGTGCTCCAGTATCTCTGCGGGAATGTCTGTTGGACCGGGTCCTCCCAAGATCACAATTTTCTCTGGATGTTCCTCCTTTAGCTGCGTGATTGCGCCTAGCGTGGTAGGGAGATCGCTGCTAATAGCACTTATTCCTATGACGCTTTCCGTGCCCTGGATGAATTTATAGAAGGTCTTGAAGCTGAGCTTTTTCTGGGCCTGGAAGGTTTGATAGTCCTTGAATCGAGTGCTGTATCCATGATCTTCGAGGACAGCACTGATGAGCAGCGGACCAACAGGAATCGCACCCTGCCCGTGCTCCACTTGCGAGGCGTTGACTATACTGATATCACTCATGGGGTTCTCCTCCGTCTTCATCATCTTAGAATCTGGGGCCTAATACAGGTAATCCC